>CAZOYR010000101.1:10169-11677 GCA_964584105.1 uncultured Alteromonas sp. | reverse complement strand
TATCAGTTGCAAACCCTGATGGCTGAACATGACTTGCCGCCTCTGTTTATTGCCATCGACCAGGAGGGCGGCCGTGTTGCCCGTATCCCGGATAACATCGCCACGCGGTTTGTCGGGAATATGGCAATAGGTGCCACCGGTGATGATGATGCCCGTTATGCGCAAGCTGTGGCAGAAAAATTAGCCGCATCGATGAGATTGTTAGGCTTTAATGTGAATTTTGCGCCGTCTGTTGATGTAAACGTCAATCCGCAAAACCCTGTGATTAACGTGCGCAGTTATGGTGAATCAGCGGAGCAGGTGGCACGTCTTGGGCAAATCACAGTCAGTGCCTTTGAGCAGCAGGATATTCTCAGCGCCCTTAAACACTTTCCGGGGCATGGGGATACCCATGTCGACAGCCACACCGGATTGCCTAAAGTCACGCACACCAGAGACAGGGTTGATGCCATTGACCTGTTGCCATTTAAAACCATTATCGATAACCAGTCACCGGCCATGGTGATGACAGCTCATATTCAGTATCCGCATTTGGATGCAACCAAAGTCAAAACCCGTGATGGCAAAATGCGGGTGGTCCCGGCGACTTTATCAAAACCGATTCTGACGAATATTTTGCGTAAAGAGTTAGGGTTTAAAGGCCTGATTGTCACCGACGCGATGGATATGGCGGGTATTGCGCATTATTTTTCACCCCGTGATGCGCTGGTTAAAACATTCAATGCGGGGGCAGATATTGCGCTGATGCCAGTTGCAATACGAAATGAGCAGGACATAGAGGCATTTTACGCGCTGCGTCATTACCTGCTGGAACAGCTGGACGCGGGTGAGTTGGACAAACAACAGCTGACTGAATCTGCGCAGCGCATTGCTGGCACCAAATCACAGTTCAATGTCGGCCAGTTTACTCAGCAGTCACTGGATGACAGGCTAACGGCGGCACGTCAAAAACTGCCTGATGAAAACGCAGTGCGTACTGAACAGTCACTGGCGGATGCGGCGATAACGCTGATAAAGGGGCAACAGACACTGCCAGTTACTCAGAAAGGACGCTGGCGAATGATCATGCCGGATGCCGCCCGCTGTAAAGCGATGGTGAATGCAATAAAAGCGTTACAAAGCGAGGTTGTTGTGGCGTGTCGCTCCCTGGTCAAGCTGCCCTCGGCGCTACCATGGCAACAATGGAACAAGAACGATGTGCTGATTGTAGGGGATATTACGCCTGCACATACCGTAGCTGAAATGGGCGGGCTGGACCCTGATGCACTGGTAAAACAGCGCAGTGGGCTGGCTGAGCGGCATGCGTTTTTGCAAACGCTGATGGAGACAGCCGGTAAAGGTGGTGCCACGAATGTGTTTGTCAGTATGCGGGCACCTTATAATACTGCAGCATTTGATCACATCAGCGACGTGCAGCTAGCAACCTTTGGTTATAACGTTGAGGTGACCCGTGGCGGCGATGCCAGAGGGGCGGTATTTAACACGCTGGCAAAAACACTGCTGGGGCG
>CAZOYR010000101.1:0-10069 GCA_964584105.1 uncultured Alteromonas sp. | reverse complement strand
GCGGCGATGCCAGAGGGGCGGTATTTAACACGCTGGCAAAAACACTGCTGGGGCGCCATACGTCATCGGGAAAATCGCCGGTAACGCTGCCGGCACCGTCAGCCGATTAAGGTTTACAGGTCGATAAAAGTACCGTCGATGATGGCCAGACCGGGGGCATGGTCCTGCGTCAGTAACAGGGCCGGGCGGCTACCCACCACAGCCGGAGAATAAATGCCTGTATTGCTCCACGTATCGACCACAACCGGCAGTGAGGTCTGAATAGTCAGTTTGTGGTCACTATCAATAAATCTATTATAACCTTGTCGTAAGAGCGTGCGATAGCCGGATATGGTGAGGGTCAGCGGCTGTGTCACACGGTAGGGTTTATCAGGCAACAGACGCCAGCCGTCGCAGGCCTTTTCAGTAAAGCCGACATGCGCTGCCAAATCACCGATATCGGTAATGCATGCACCTTCTTGCAAAATATTGATACTAATATCAGCAAAGTAAGGTTGCTCTGGCGTACCCAGTTTGATGTGCCTTAACAAGACATCGCACATTCCATCCTCAACATTTTCCAGGATCGCGTAGTAATCTTTTTCAGGCGCCAGGGCTTTATCACTTGCAACGGCAAGGGTCGCGTAGTGCAGCGCCATCACGTTCATTTTTCTGGCAGTATGCCGGCAGGGATCATCATGCCGGGCCCCACTTTCAATTAATATGGTGCTGCACAGGCCGGCGATGGTGTCACCAAAACATCGTGCCGAATACCCATCAACATAACGGGCTATAGCTACATCAAAGTAGCTTGTCAGCATTTGTTGAATGTCGGCAATGAGTTGTTTGGCGCGTTGCCTTTTTATATCGGTTGTCCGCTGTGAATCAAAAGGTGGCGCAAAAAAAGCCATTGTCGAAGGACGTTTCAGCGCATCGTCATGACCCGCCAAATAATACGGATTCTGGTCGTGCAAATTAAACGCTAAGTGTGGCGCGAAGCGTCTAACCTCCTGCATTAACAGCACACCTTCCGGGCTTTGTAACACCCGGGCATCGCGATTGATATCAATGGATTGGGCGTTTCTGCGTTTCCTGGCCTGCGCACCATCGGGGTTTAACATCACAATAAAGCACAGCCTGCATTGTGAAAAAAGCGTCGACTCAGCGATATGTTCCGGCACGCTGACCAGTAAGTTAAACCAGTCCAGAACAGCGGCGGTAGCAGTAGGCTCATCGCCGTGCATCTGCGTCCAGCCCATTATGCGTTTTTCGCCCTGGCCGATGCTGATCCGGTGAATAGGTTTACCAAGAAAAGAATGTCCCACCAGAGAAATCTCGATACAGGTATAGCCGGATAACGTTTTCAAAACCGGCTGAATATCATCAAGTGTAAGATGCGACTGATGTAGCGATGGCCAGTGTAGCTCATCAAAATAGTGACTCACAGCATCCATGAACGCTTTCATTGGAAAGGCTCCTTTGAATGTGAGGGCTTACTTACCTCGTTCATCAGATACGCAATGTGTTCATAGGGAATGCCACTGGCCTGCGACAAGCCTATCTCACATGTCCGGCTGTTGCTGATGCCCCGCTGACAGTTATCAGGTAGCTGATTGCGTAACGGTGACAATGCAGCCTGATTCAGCTCTGGTGTGGTGAATCCTTTATCGCCGGCAAACCCGCAGCAGGTGATGTGGTCCGGTACAACAACCTGGTTGCAGAGTTTATCGGCCAGTGCGCGAAGGCCAGCGCCACCATCAAGGTGCTGACTACTGCACGTTACATGAAGCGCAACCGGGGTTTTCAAAGGAGTAACTATCAGTCGGGCGGCTACCACATCATTTAAGTATTGCGTCAGCTCTGTCACCTTAACTCCCTGTGCTGACAAGCTGCTCAGTGCACAGGCACTGTTATCGGTAATAACAGGATAGCGACCATTTTCGCTGGCCTTTTCAAGCGCGCTGAGCAATTCTTCACGGTAGTGCTGGGCAGCCTGCATGTTGCCGTGGCTTTCAAATGGCTGACCGCAGCACAAGGATGTCAGTGCCTCGGGATACCGCACCTCGATGCGGGCTTTATTAAGAAGCTCAACAACCGTTTTATTCAGATTCTGATGTGTGTTTTTACTACCAAATACACGGTTCGGGCAGGCGGGAAGATAGACGACTTTTTCTGCAAATGATTTGCCCGAATGGAATTGGGTAGATGCTGCTGACGGTGTGGTTGACGCAAAAACAGGAATTCGATTGCTGAGGTTGTGTGCTGACTGGGTTATTTTTTGCAGCGTTTCTTTTGACGTGACAGCGGCAACGCCAGCACCCAGCCTTAGCGCACCGCGCGCCAGCGAATGTGACAGAGGCAGATGTTCCGCCATAAAGTGAAGACTGTCCGGTGACCTTGCATGCCGTTGTTTTTTAATCCAGGTGCCGGTATTAATGCCGACCGGGCAGGCGGTGGCACACAAACCGGTAGCGGCGCAGGTTTTATCGCCCAAATAGGCAAAGTCCCGATGTATTTTTGTTTTTTCTGCGGCCGGTAACAGCGCTGCACGGCGCATCAGCGCAATACGTTGTCTGGGAGATAACGTCAGTGATGCAGAGGGGCATTGCGGCTCACAAAAGCCACATTCAATGCAACTGTCAATTTCGTCGTCCACGGGAGGCAGCTGTTTGAGGTGTTTCAGGTGTGCCTGAGGATCGTCGTTGATAATCACGCCCGGATTTAAAATGTCCGCCGGATCCAGAATATGCTTGAGCCGTTTCATGACATCCAGTGCCCGGCCACCCCATTGTTGCCGGATAAACGGTGCCATATTGCGGCCGGTACCGTGCTCGGCTTTCAATGTGCCATGCAGACGGTCGGCAACCAGCGTACTGACATCCTGCATAAAATCGCGATAGCGGGCTTTTTCCTGCGCACTGTCAAATCGCTGGGTGAAAACAAAATGCACATTGCCATCCAGGGCATGCCCGAAAATAAT
This sequence comes from uncultured Alteromonas sp., assembly GCA_964584105.1. Classification (GTDB taxonomy): domain Bacteria; phylum Pseudomonadota; class Gammaproteobacteria; order Enterobacterales; family Alteromonadaceae; genus Alteromonas. The sequence continues at coordinate 7,110 of CAZOYR010000101.1, read as the reverse complement.
TGCCTCGTCATACCCGTATGTTTCAAACAACTGCTGCAATAATTCAATTCCGCGTGCCAGCCTGTGCCGGTCAAACGCCACATCCTCAATAATCACCGTTGTACCGCGTTGTCTGACCGCCCCTACTGCAGGAAACAGCCCTTTGCGAATACTCCACAACGTGTTGATCACCGCTGTATCGCGGGTGAAAGGTTGCAACGCGTGTATCGATTGCGCGGCGTTAAAACATGCTGTAACAGCGTCGAGCGTATCCTCCAGCGCATCCGGCTGGTCAGCGGTCAGCTCAATGAGCAGCGCCACGTTGTCTGACGATACTGGCCGGGTTGAAAAGGGGGCCAGTAAACCGGCTACCGAGCGCAATGCACGTGCATCCATCAGCTCAACCGCGTCCGCACCCGCCCGCTCGAGTGTCTCAATCATGTCGCAGGCCGCATCGGCAGACTCAAACAAATACAGACCAGTAGCTTTGCAGGCAGGCAGTTTTATTGTGCGGTATGTGATATCAGCGATAAAGCCCAGGGTACCTTCCGAGCCAATCATCAGGTGGGTAATAATGTCCACCGGGTCTTCAAAATCCAGCAGGGCATTCAGGCCATATCCCAGCGTATTTTTAAAACGATACTGGTGGCGAATGCGTTCTGCTAAGACTTCGTCAGCGCAAACCTCGGCGCGTATTCGCCTGATACTATCAACGAGTCGGTTGTGTTTTCGGTAAAATTGCTTAACAGACCGCGCGTCAGAGGTATCCAGCCGGGTGCCGTCAGCCAGCACGAACGTCATATGCGCCATGGTGTGATAACTGTTGTGCTTTACCCCGCAGCACATACCTGATGCATTATTCGCGGCAATGCCGCCGATCTTGCACGTGGCAATTGAGGCCGGATCAGGACCAATTTTACGGTTAAACGGGGCCAGCACCTGGTTAGCATAAGCGCCGATAACGCCGGGCTGTAAACGAATATGCGTGCCATCGTCCAGCACATCAGCCTGGCGCCAGTGCGTGGATAACAAAATTAATACGGAATCGCTGATTGCCTGCCCGGATAAACTGGTACCTGCGGCGCGAAATGTTACCGGCACCAGCCAGCGACAGGCGAGCTTTAAAACACGCTGGATCTGAGTGGTGTCATCCAGTTTTAAGACTAAGCGGGGCGTCAGATGGTAAAAGCTTGCATCCGTGCTGTACGCGGTGCGGCGGCTTAAATCGCGAATGAGCTGCTCTGGCCGCAGCACACCTTCAAGTTGTGTTACAAAAGCCTGCCAGTGATTTTTAACTGAATAAAGCGCGCTGTCGGGCACCGATGACTCTTCCGGAACAAACTGTAATGCCCCCATTTAATGGGATAAATGCGCGGGTATCAACCCGTTTATTTATCAGTAAATCAGATAAGGTGCACGGCGCTTTTTAAACGCCTCAAGTTCAGGCTGCCATTGTTGTCTGATAGTCGCTGCATCCTGCCCTTCAAGCATGGCTTTTCTCAATGCATCTGTACCGGCCAGCTTGTCAAAAAAATCCGGGTGGCTGAAAAACGGTTCTCCTGCGCTTACAAATTGCTGATAGGTATTTATCAGCAAACCGATATCAAAGCCCTTTATGGTACTTTGGCGAAGATCCATCGCCATAAGTTCAGCACCTTCCAGTTTAGGTGAAGGCGCTGCATTGTTAGCTTCAGGCGTAATGGTGAGGTCGCCCAGCTTTACTGTATTATGACCAATAATCTGAAACGGATAAGGCGTGCCGCGCCCGACACTTACCGTGGTTCCCTCAAATAAACACAGGGAGGGGTAAAGGCGAACCGATGTGGCGTTTGGCAGATTCGGGCTTGGGGGCACCGGCAGGGTAACCGCCATGGTGCGAACATAATCTGTAACGGCTACGGTATGCAGTCTGAGTCTGTCTGCCTGATTGATCCATCCTTCACCCTTAATCATAAGCGCCAGTTCAGCGACGGTCATACCGTGTAACAAAGGCAGTGGGTCAACACCAACAAAAGAGGCAAATCCGGGCTGTCTTACCGGTCCATCAACAAAGGCGCCGTTAGGGTTGGGGCGGTCTAATACAAGCACGGCAACATTGTTTTCTGCCGCCGCCTCCATCACATAGTGCAGCGTGCTGATGTAGGTATAAAAGCGGGTCCCCACATCCTGAATGTCAAAAAGCAAAATATCGACATCACTGAGCATATCCGCAGAGGGTTTCTTATTTTTGCCATACAACGAGACGACCGGTAATCCGGTTTTAGTATCAATATTATCTATCACCGTTTCACCGGCAGCCTGCTTACCTCGAAAGCCATGTTCCGGCGCCATCACTTTAATCAGATTGATTTCTTCACTGAGCAGAAAATCCACCAGGTGGCCGTCGATGGCCTGACTGGTCTGATTGACTACCGCTGCAACGCGCTGATTTTTAAGCAGAGGTAAGTATTTTGCAGGCTGCTCTGCAGCAACCTGAATAGCCTGCGTCGGGAGCGCAACAAGCACAAAAAGCAGGGCAAGCGCCTTTAGTAATTTCATGATTGCTCCTGCGCAGCGCGGCGTAAAAAGCCATCATTTTTTTTAAGCATCAGGCTCGCTGCCGCAGCATCAACATCACACAGAATCATCAGAATGGCGACTTTGGTGTTTTGACTGGCATCGTTTAGCGACTGTTTAGCAGTGGTGGCTTCACACCCTGTGGCCTGCATCACAATGCGGATAGCCCGGGCCCGTAATTTCTCGTTAGATGCATTCACGTCCACCATCAGGTTCTGGTAGGTTTTGCCCAGCCGAATCATGGATGCGGTAGACAACATATTTAAAATCAACTTTTGCGCAGTTCCCGACTTCATACGGGTGGAGCCAGTAAGCGCCTCCGGGCCTACCACCGGGCACAAGGCGATGTCAGATAAGGTCAACACCGGTGAGTCCGGGGTACAGGCGATGCCTATGGTGGTACAGCCCTGCTCACGGGCCTTGCGCAACGCCCCGCAAACAAAAGGGGTGCGGCCGCTGGCGGAAAGGCCAACAATAACGTCCTGGCGGGTAATAGCATGCGCGTCTAAATCTTTCTGGCCCTGCATGTCATCATCTTCGGCCCCTTCTACCGCATGGGTGATGGCGCGCTCGCCGCCGGCGATAATGCCATTGACCAGCGTATCGTCGACAGAAAAGGTCGGGCGGCACTCCACCGCATCCAGAATGCCGAGTCGGCCACTGGTACCCGCGCCAATATAAAAGAGCCGGCCTTTGCGGCTGAGCCCGTCAACAATGCTATCGACAGCCTGCGCGATGTCGGGCAGGATCTTTTCGATGGCCGGCGCAACCAGATGATCTTCACGGTTAATCATGCGCACAATATCCAGCGCGCTGCCCTCATCAATGTGCAAAGTTGCCGGATTTCTGCCTTCGGAAATGAGCGTATCAAGCTGCGCGAGCAGCGATTCCTGAGAGCCTGCCATAATCTTCCTGTATTAAAACTGCCAATATCGGGCAGTATCGGCCTGATCAAAACGGCATGCAAGCGAACGGCGCAGCAAATTTGTCAGCGACCGTTAAAATTGTGCGCGGTGGCGATGGTGGCTTCCAATTCACAGGTATTTTCATGCTAGTATGCTGGCCATCCTTCAATGTAATCAGTAAGAGTACGTGAGCAGACAAACCCAGGCCATCATCCACGCCGACGCCATTATTCACAACTTTGATTACCTGTGTGCGCTTGCGCCGCAAAGTCAGACCATGGTTGTCATTAAAGCCGACGCTTACGGCCATGGCGCGATCAATGTCGCGCGTATTTTAAGAAACAAAGCGCCCGCGTTCGCGGTGGCAATTACCGAAGAAGCGATAAAGTTACGTGAAGCCGGGATTGACGCGCCGATTGTCGTTCTGGAAGGGCCACATCAGGAAAAAGAGTGTTTACAGGCCCGCGATGAAAACCTGACTATTGTTGTTCATGACACCACACAGCTGGAATGGGTGAAGAAGCAGACCCCGACAAATCCTCCGGGGATTTGGCTGAAAGTTGACACAGGCATGCACCGGCTCGGGATGACACCAGAAGATGCACAGCGCGCATTGTCTCAATACAGTGAAATTATTGGTAAGGACTGCGTGCTGGTTACCCATATGGCCAGTGCTGATGATACCGATAACCCTGCCACAGCGCACCAGCTGGATGCATTTGCTAAGCTGGTGGCGCAGACCGGGCTTGCGGTTAGTATTGCCAACTCGCCAGCGACCTTAGGCTGGCCGGCATCACATGGCGACTGGAACCGGGTCGGACTGGGCGTGTTTGGCAGCAATCCGATGCGTGATACTGCCTTTTTATCCTGTATTCAGCCAGCAATGACTTTGCGTGCCTCTGTGATTGCACTACGACATGTCAAAGCCGGTGAATGCGTAGGCTACGGGCAAGCATGGCAGGCCCAAACAGACAGTGTGATTGCTACTATCGGTATTGGCTACGCGGATGGCTATCCCCGCCATTGTCCCAACGGCACACCGGTGCTGGTTAATGGCCAGCGCGCACCGTTGGCAGGGCGTGTTTCCATGGACATGCTGACCGTTGATGTTACCCATGCCGGCCGCGTGCAAATCGGTGATTTTGTTGAGCTTTGGGGCGAAAACCTGCGTATTGATGAAATAGCCGCTTGTGCCGGCACAATTTCTTACGAGCTCATGACCCGCGTGTCACCGCGCGTACCACGAGTTGTTCGCTACCGATAAAACACATACATCGGTAACTCATAACTAACAAAAAAGCAGAGTATGGAACCCGGTAGTGTAGTTGTAATGGGCTTTGTTGCCAGTTTATGCGCCAGCGCAGGTACTGCGCTGGGCTCATTGGGCGTTTTCACCATAAGACGTCTGTCGCGACGCATGGAAGACGGCTTGTTAAGTCTGGCTGCGGGCATTATGTTAGCCGCAACGTTCTTTTCACTTCTGTTACCGGCGCTTGAATACGGTTCGCAGCATTATGACAACAGCCTTACCGGCCCCTTCTCCGTAGCCGGGGGCACGTTTCTGGGCGCCGCCGTGTTATTCCTGATTCATCAATACGTTCCCCATGAACACTTTTCCCGGGGGCGGGAAGGCAGTGATGCATACAAGCTCAGCCGCATCTGGCTGTTTGTCACCGCTATTACATTGCATAACTTCCCGGAAGGGCTTGCTGTAGGTGTTGGTTTCGCCGGCGGCGAAGTGAAAAACGGCGTTACACTGGCCATCGGCATCGGGCTTCAGAATATACCGGAAGGGCTGGCTGTGGCTGTTGCACTACTTTCGGTGGGTTATTCGCCACTGCGCTCTGCGCTGATTGGTATTGCATCAGGGCTGGTTGAACCGGTAGGCGGTTTATTAGGAGCGATGGCGGTAGCCAGTCTGGAGTCGCTGATGCCCTGGGCGCTGGCTTTTGCAGCGGGTGCAATGCTGTTTATTATCAGCGATGAAATTATTCCTGAAACCCATAATAACGGAAATCAGAATCTGGCTACCTTTACGCTGCTTGGCGGTTTTATTCTGATGATGCTGCTGGATACTTCGCTGTAAGTTTAGCCTAAAGAATAAAGGCGACAGCGCTCCGTTCCGGATATAGTAAAGATGTTGCGCAACCTTCGGATGCCTTTTTGTTGTACGGACGCAGTCATAACAAATAAAGAAGGCTTAAGCGATATTTATCGCCAACAGCCCAATCCGAAAAAGCAGCGAAGTAATCCTCATGTTCCTTGCCCGGCTTATGCCGGGTTTTTTATGTCAAAAAAAGGCCGCTGCTGCGACCTTTAATTCTCACTTTACTAATTAACTGCCCTGCGGCTGTGCGCCATGCTCGACCGCAATCTGGCGCGCTTGCGGCGCTGCCTCATAACGCTCCGGTCGGTGATTAAGTGACAGAACCATATTCAGACAAAATGCAGCCAGTACCGATACAACAACCAGAGGCCACTCAATAAACGCCAATGCGCTAAGTAAAATGACGGTATCGACACTCAACTGAAATGTACCGGCACGAATACCATATTTGCCTTGCAGAAAAAACGCGAGAATGCCCACGCCGCCTAAGCTTGAGGTATGGCGGAACATTATCAGCATACCGACGCCAATCAGCATACCGCCGAAAATTGCCGCAAATAGCGGATTGGCGTTGGAAATATCGACGAATTTAGGGATTTGCTCAGACAGTACCGATACGGTAGTCACAGAGATAAAGGTGTTTACCGTAAAGCGCTTGCCTATTTGTGTCCACGCCAACGCATAGAAAGGCAAATTGATAAGAAAGAACAGCAGCCCAAAATCCATTGGCAGGGCATGGGTGCCTAGCAACGCCAGGCCGGCTGCACCACCGACCATTAAATCCTGAGACTGAAATAAATAAACGCCGAACGCGACAAATAGTCCTGCGCAGACCAGCGCAAATAGGTCTTCAACAAAACCGTGTTGTGTTTTCTGCATGTGACTAATTTTCCTGTAAAGCGATGAATGCTATGCGGTATGAAAAATCGCAGAGGATTATACGCGCCAACAGGGTATTCGCGATGCTTTGCGACGATGTCCAATTTGGTGCAAAAAAGGTCGGTGGTAGGGTAGCTTTACGAGTTTTATCTTTTCGGTTAACGCGCTGTTTTATCTTTGTAAACTCAGCGGGAAAATAAGATTCTTAAGGTAGAAAAGGACTGTCGACAAACTCAGCCTGAGGGAACAACATCTTGGCGTAGTTTGCGTTAATGGGTAAATACCTGTCAGACAGCCAGATATTGACACAGTCGTCCGCGTCGGTAAATAACGTCAGACACTCTGACGACACCTGAATTCTGCGTATATGTTGTTTAGCAACAAGCGTGGTAAAACCCGAAAACAGCCGGGAAAGGCTGTTATGGCGAACGCCCACTAAACCATCCAGATCGGTTAGCACATACCCTGGCTGATTGAGTCTGTTTGAACGCATTGCCCACAAATTGGCAATAAGATAAACACTAAAAACGATACCGCTAATACAAAGATAGATAGACATAGGCTTGTCCTCTTCTTTCATCAGGAAAACCTGCGCCTTTGTAAGTCTACAACTGCGCCAGCACTACGTATAAGACACGCGTTTACAAATTATATACAAATTAAGAATGTCTTCCTAGAATTGTT
>CAZOYR010000100.1:0-11677 GCA_964584105.1 uncultured Alteromonas sp. | reverse complement strand
GTGGTTACCGAGGCGATTTCCCGTACCTGGGTAGTCAGGTTACTCGCCATGGTATTTACGTTGTCGGTGAGGTTTTTCCAGGTGCCGGCGACGTTAGGTACTGTCGCCTGCCCGCCCAGCTTACCTTCGGTACCTACTTCCCGGGCAACCCGGGTTACCTCGTCAGAGAAGATGTTGAGTGAGTCCACCATCTGGTTAATGGTTTCTTTAAGTTCGGCTATCTCACCTTTTACATTAATATTGATTTTCTGTGACAGATCCCCGCCCGCTACCGCGGTTGCAACGTTAGCGATATCCCGTACCTGCGCGGTTACGTTGGACGCCAGCATGTTTACGTTGTCGGTCAGGGCCTTCCATGTGCCGGCGACGTCAGGTACGACAGCCTGCCCCCCCAGCTTACCTTCCACGCCCACATCACGGGCTACGTTGGTTACCTCAGCAGCAAAGATGTTCAGCGAGTCAACCATCCGGTTAATCGTACTGGACAATACCAGTACTTCGCCGCCTTTGCCCTGTTCGGTGATTTTCTGCGTGAGGTCACCCTGGGCTACCGCGGTAGTAACGGATGCGATTTCCCGTACCTGTGCGGTAATGTTACTTGCCATCTGATTTACGTTATCAGTAAGGTCTTTCCACGTCCCCGACACATTCGGTACCGACGCCTGGCCACCAAGCTTACCCTCTACCCCTACTTCCCTTGCCACCTGCGTTACCTGCTCGGCAAATGTATTCAGTGAATGCTGTGTGCGGTTGATAACATCCGCCATGGCCCGAAAATCACCGGTAACGGTCAGACTGAATTTATCCTGCAAATTACCTGATGCAATGCTATTCAGAATGCGGCTTACTTCCAGTACCGGATTTGAAATCGCCTCAATAAGAATGTTGATATTATCGATTAGCTCTTTCCAAACCCCACTAGCAGCTTTAAAGTCTGCCCGGGCTTCTAAGTTACCCTCTATTCCGCCTACCCGTGAGATGCGCGAAACTTCAGTACTTACCCCACCGATCATCTCAACCATCGTATTGTAGGCTTCCGCCAAATCTGCAAACTTGTCATTACGCTCTTTAGATAAACGGACTGACACATCCCCTTCCCGAAACGACTCTAGCGCGAAGATCAGTCTGTCAATTTGGTCGTGCACGTAGTCGGTGTCTTTAAACATGTCATCGTGAGAAACGCGGCGCGATTTTCTTGCCAAATTACCACGGGATGTTTTTGTTTTTGATTGAGCACGCTTGCCGGTGCGTGATGAAGAGTCGGAATTATCGTTATTATCGGTGTCTCGGGGTGTCGAAGATGTCATGCGGAGATCTCTGTATTCGCCGCCAGGGCGAGGCTGGCTATATAAGTAATAATTATTAGCCGACCATTTTACCACCACTTTTATAATTTAGACTATAGTATTAGATGCATATAGCATAGGAAATTCAGGGGACGTGTAAAAAGACCTGAACGAGAATGCCGGGCGTTCAGGTCTTATAAAAAGATATTATCGATTTTTTACGTTAACGCTGTAGCCAATTATTTAGCTGGCGAAAGCTGAAGCAGCTTGCCTTTTGGTGCATCGGTAAGCACGTAGATAAACCCGTCAGGACCCACCTCTACATCGCGGATACGCTCACCACGATCTTTTAAGTATTCGTGCTGTTCTCCTGGCTTGTCACCATCCATCTCAATGCGTCGAAGATGGGTAAACTTAAGGGCACCAACTAACAGGTCACCCTGCCAGTCCGCAAAGGCAGACTTATCGTAGAAGGCCATGCCGCTGGGCGCGATGGAAGGGTCCCAGTAAATAATGGGTTGCTCCATCCCTTCCTGCTCAGTCTTGTCAGAGATAATGCTATCGTCATAGTCAATACCGTAGGTAATCACCGGCCAGCCATAATTAGCGCCTTTGGAAAGCTTGTTGACCTCATCGCCGCCTTTAGGACCGTGTTCCATCGCCCAGACATCCCCCGTCTCAGGATGCACTGTCAGTCCCTGTACGTTGCGGTGGCCATAGGTAAAGATTTCAGGTGCCTTACCATCGACAAACGGATTATCTTTTGGCACCGCGCCATCGGGGCGGATTCTGACAATTTTGCCCAGATGATTGTCGGTGTTTTGTGCTTCATCCATATACTTATAACGATCACCTAGCGTGATATATAAGTTTTTGTCTGCATCAAACGCTAAACGGCAACCAAAGTGGAAGCCATTGTCCACCAGTGGCTCTGCCACAAATACAGTTGAAACCTCTTCAAGCGCATTACCCTTCAGCGTCGCTCTGGCTACAGCGCTGCTATTACCGCCCTCGCCTTTGCGGCTGTAACAAAAATAAATAGTCTGATTAGAGGCATAGTCCGGGTCTGCCAGCACATCCAGCATACCGCCCTGGTTAACCGCTTCTACAGCAGGTGTATTAGCAATTGGTTCACCCAGGCCGTTTTCGAAGGAGTAGCGTCGAATGGTGCCCTTGCGTTCAGTGAGCAGCAAGTCGCCATCAGGTAAAAAGGTCATTCCCCAGGGGTTTGCCAGCTTGGTCGCAAGCTCTTTAACCTGAATATCTTCTGATGCCTGCGCACTTGCGCCGGCAGCCAAAAAAAGACCCGGCAGCAACGCTGCCAGGTTCTTTGCAATTGTATTTTTTTTCATGATTCTATTTTTATTAACTGGAAGTTTGTGCACGTAGCATCCACGCTGTTTTTTCATGGATACGCATGCGATCTGAAATCAACGCAATAGACGACTCATCGTCAGCTTCCTGCGCCATTTTAAGTGCTTCGCGGCTGGTTTTAACGACTTGCTCGTGGCCGTGGCACAGTAACCGAACCATCTCTGTCGCTTCGGGAACGCCCTCAACTTCTTCAATGGAGCTAAGCTCTGAAAACGCTTTGTAAGTGCCCGGTGCAACGATGCCCAAAGTACGAATACGTTCTGCAATATCGTCTACTGCCTCTGCCAGCTCTGTATAATGCTCTTCAAACATCAGATGCAGGGTACGAAACTGCGGTCCCGACACATTCCAGTGAAAGTTATGGGTTTGCAAATACAGCGTATATGAGTCTGCCAGAAGTTTCTTCAGTCCTTCTGCCACACTGTTTCTGTCAGCTTCAGAAATACCAATATCAATCTTGCTCATCATTCGCTCCTTTATCAGTTTTTGCGATGAATAAAAGACTTTTGCATCTGTGTTCTAGATACTTATAAGAACAGATTTTGGATTACCCGCCCCAGTATACAGGCTCAGTGATGATTGTGTTGAGACATGGCCTCACTCTGGCCCGGAGGCCGTACTTCAAAGGCTTGACTGACAGGGGGATGTTTAGCAAACCGAAATGTCACATCCACGGTCATCGTCGCCGTCAAGGGCTTGTTGAGTCCGGTGAGCATAATGTGCTTACCGCCAGCCTGAAACTGCACCGTCTGCCCGGCATCCAGTGAGAGTTGATGCAGGGGGCGCATACTGACCATGTCATCGTTCACAATGGTTTCATGCAAACTGGCCGCTTTGGCAATGGTGCTGCTGACAGAGATGCCTGTCAGCACCACGGTTTCATTACCATCGTTCGTCAGCGTGAAATAACCTGCAGCAGACGATGCCATCGAAAAGGTTGCTGAAAAATAACTGTCAGAGATCGTGACCGGCGGTTGCTGTGCCTTGCAGGCAAAGCTAATGCACAGTATGAGTAGGAGAAAAAATCGACGCCACATGAGAATGCTCACGCTAAGGATTTAATTATCCATACTACAACGGGCGAAAGAAGAAGCAAGAAAGAATGGTGCCGACTGCCGGAATCGAACTGGCGACCTACTGATTACAAGTCAGTTGCTCTACCAACTGAGCTAAGTCGGCACACAAGAGGTGCATTAACTGTCCGGTTCAGGCCAGCTAACGGATGCGTATTTTAGTCAGGCGTGGCGACTTGTCAATACCTGAAAGTCGCCGTATGCCGATTATTTGAGCGTTAGCAGTCTGTCTGCTTCTTTTTCGAGCTCCGGGAAGTACTCGGTAGGAACATAGCCAGACAGTTTGTGCAGTTTTTCACCTAGTTGGGCATAGCTGTCTGCCGTCACATTAATGTGACCCATCTTGCGTTTTTCCCTGACAGATTTGCCGTACCAGTGCAGATGACAACCGGGAATGCTCAATAAGTCTCTTGAAAACGTACTGCAGCCGATGACATTGATCATGGCCGACGGTGACAGCGCGCGGGTATCGCCTAGCGGAAGGCCCACCAGTGCGCGCAGGTGATTTTCAAACTGGCTGGTATGGGCACCACTTAAACTCCAGTGACCAGAGTTATGAACCCGTGGCGCCAGCTCGTTAACCAGCAGCTCATCGCCACATTGAAACATTTCTACTGCCAGCACACCCACATACTGCATGCCCTCTGCCAGCGTGGTGAAAATATGCTGCGCCTGCTGTGACAATGCTTCGCTGACCTGGCTGGCCGGCGCAACAGAGACATGCAACTGGCCCTTATGATGGAGGTTTTCAGCCAGTGGGTACACTTTAATTTCACCGCTACGACTGCGCACACCAATTAAGGACAGCTCGCGCTCAAACTGCAGCATTTTTTCAACAACCAGCGGTACAGCTACCAGATCCAATCCGGATAAGGCCGCTTTGATATCGGGCTGTTGACTGGCATCTTTAAGCCGCCACTGACCGTAGCCATCATAACCATCGCGGCTGGCCTTAATGATCAGTTTATCACCCAGCGTTTTTATGCAGTCATCTAGCTGATCAAGATGGGTGACCACTTTGTGAGGGCAGTTTGGAATACTGAATTTTTCCAGCAGATGTTTTTCCCTGACCCGGTCCGCACCGACCAGAATGGCATCCATCGAAGGCATTAGTTTATCGGTTTTGTCTGCCTGCTCGAGTAAACGTTCCGGGACATGCTCGAATTCAACGGTGAGCGCATCGGACGACTCAATGGCCTGAACCAGATTTTGCTCGAGGGGGCGCTTGCTGACCGGATGCACCACGGTATCGTCTTTGACATCCACCGCCTGCACATCAATACCCAGCGGGACGCCTTCTAAATACATCATTTGCGCCAGCTGACCGGCGCCATACACGAGGACTCTCATTCATCCAGCTCCAGATTCGCGTTTTGCAGCACAGTGTCTGTCTGGTTCTGACGAAACGCAATAATCGCCTCTTTTACGCTATCGTCCTGCAAAGCGACAACCTGTGCAGCAAGCAAGCCAGCATTAGCAGCACCGGCTTCACCGATTGCCAGCGTGCCCACAGCAACACCTTTAGGCATTTGAACAATAGAGAGTAATGAATCCAGACCGTTTAGCGCTTTTGATTTTACCGGACAACCGAATACCGGTAAGTGGGTATGGGCAGCGATCATTCCGGGCAAGTGGGCAGCGCCACCGGCGCCAGCAATAATACAGCTAAACCCTTCGTCAGCCGCTGACTCAGCGAACTCAACCAGCAAATTAGGGGTGCGATGCGCAGAGACTACACGGGCCTCAAATTCCACACCAAACGCTTTCAACATCTTTGCAGCCTGCTGCATGGTAGGCCAATCTGATGTAGAGCCCATAACAATTGCGACTTTAGCCATATAAATGCTTCTCCACTGGATTTTGAACATCGTGCACAGACGTGCCGGCTACAGATAACCGGTGTCTCAGAAGGCGCAGGATTGTAGCGTAAAAAGGCAGCAATGCCCATAACCTTAAAATCATGGAAACTGAACCATCTGTCAGAAATTCTGATACAAAGCTATCTAAATTAATTGCTTAGCGAGAGATAAAACACTGCCATCGATGGGTGAGAAAAGTCGTTATTGTCATTTTTTTGCTGGCGCATAAGTTCAGGTTTCTGCGCTCGCTTTTAGCACCTTCTGCGTGAAATAACGTATGAGAAGAGATAAGAATAGTAAACGCGCTTATTTCACCGGAAATCCGGTGTATGAATGCAGTGTCGGACGCCAAAACTTGCCGGGCGGGTTTTGCGACATGTTTTAACTGAGGCGAACGATGAGTTTAAAAAAGACCGTACAGCAGCTTAACTACGTTGTAACTAATTTCTACAGAAGCGAATCTTCAGCAGGTATCGTGCTGATGGCTGCCACCGCGCTGGCGTTGTTTGTGGCCAACTCACCCCTTGAATATTGGTATAACCAGCTAATCGAAGTGCCGGTAGTTATTGCTGCCGGTGACTGGGGCATTGAAAAGCCGTTGCTGTTGTGGATTAACGATGGTCTGATGGCCGTGTTCTTCTTTCATGTCGGACTTGAGTTAAAACGCGAGGTCTGTGAGGGAGAATTATCCAATCCCAAAGAAATTGTCCTGCCTGCTGCTGGCGCGGTGGGTGGTATGGCCATTCCGGCACTAATTTATGTCTGGATTAACTGGGGCGATAGCCAGGCTATGTCCGGCTGGGCCATTCCAGCGGCCACCGATATTGCTTTTGCACTGGGCGTACTGGCTTTGCTGGGTAGTCGCGTACCCGCCAGCCTGAAAGTCTTTCTGGTCACCCTGGCCATCATCGATGATATTGGCGCGATTGTTATCATTGCCTTATTTTATACCAGCAATATTACCGAAACCGCGCTCTACATTGCGGCGGGATGCCTGGTTGTGTTGTGGATGATGAACCGTCGCAACGTAATTGATTTACCGTCCTATATTCTTGTGGGACTGGTACTGTGGGTCGCGCTACTGAAATCCGGCGTGCATGCCACCCTTGCCGGGGTGGTGTTGGCGGCATTTATTCCGATGCGCAGTCATGAAGATCCATCCCACTCTCCGGTGACCAAGCTTGAGCATGAACTAAGCGCCTCGGTGAGCTTCGCTATACTGCCCATTTTCGCGTTTGCCAATGCCGGTATTAACTTTGGAGCCATTCGGCCAGAAGGCATCTTTCACCCGGTAACATTTGGTATCTTTCTGGGCCTGACGGTGGGCAAGCAGCTGGGTGTATTTACCTTTTGCTGGCTGGTAGTCAAACTGGGGCTGGCAAAACTACCGTCTGATCTGAAGTTCCGACACATTTACGGGTGCTCTCTGCTTTGCGGCATCGGCTTTACCATGAGTCTGTTCATCGGTGCGCTGGCCTTTGAACAATCAGGCGTAAACCGTATGTTCGATGAGCGGGTCGGTATTCTGGCAGGCTCGCTGGTTTCAGCGATTGCAGGCTATATTGTGCTGTATGTTATTGGTAGGGGAAAAGCACAGGAAGCGGCAAAGAATGCTGAGAATGTTAACGAGCCTGAAGTGGTCACAGAACCTGATGCTAATCAGCGATAAACTGACTTAGCGCGGCAACAAGCCGGTCCCGCTTAATAGGTTTGGACAGATGCAGGTTCATGCCTGCAGCAAGACACGCCTCCCGGTCCTCATTGAACGCATTTGCTGTCAGTGCGATAACCGGGGTGTTCTGATTAGGTCCCTGCTCGCTGCGCAAGCAGCGGGTAGTTTCAAAGCCATCTTTTACCGGCATCTGACAATCCATCAAAATCACGTCAAATTTGCGTTTGGCCAGCACCCTGAGGGCCGTTTCACCTTCCGCCACCCGCATACTTTTTGCGCCGATGTGGCTGAGCATATCAATGACGATTTGCGCATTAACATCATTATCCTCCACCACTAATATCATGGCCCCTGGCCTGATGTTTGCGGTTGTCGGCGTCAGCTGACCGGATTGCGGCTCAGCGGAAACGTTCAATGGCAGGTGGACCGTAAATGTTGCGCCCTCTCCGGGGTTACTTTCTACCTTGATGACGCCATTAAGAATCTTAATCAGCTTTTGTGTAATGGCCAGTCCCAGACCTGTGCCTCCGTAGTGTCTGGTCGTGGATGCATCTGCCTGCTCAAACTCATTGAAAATCTGCTGCTGATTTTCCTCACTGATCCCTATGCCGGTATCACAGACCGCCAGCGTAAGCATATTTTCAGAATATGAGGCATCCAGCGTAACTGTCCCTTCAGAGGTAAATTTAATTGCATTGCTCAGCAGGTTATTCAGAATCTGGCTGATTTTACCCGGATCACCTCTGACATACTCTGGTAGCTTTCCAAATCTCGACTTAAGCTGATTCGACTTCTGTCGTGCTGATTGCTGATAAGTAGAAAGGGCATTGTTCAGTAAGTCCGGCAGATTAAAGCTCACCGATTCCGTCGTCATCTTGCCCGCTTCAATTTTTGATAAATCCAGTATTGCATCCAGAATCATTAACAGTTGCGATGCTGACTGAGCGATCGTACTCACCCGCCGATGCGTGGTTTCATCAAGAGACTGCTCGAGTAAATTGTCGCAATTACCGATGATACCGTTCATCGGCGTGCGGATTTCATGGCTCATGTTGGCCAGAAATTCAGTTTTAGCTTTGCTGGCCTGTCGCGCATCCTGCAACGCACTTTCCAGCGAATCAGTTTTTTCTTTAACCCGACTTTCCAGTGACGTATTTAACTCTTCCAATTGGTTGTTAAGCTGCTGGTGCCGCTGATTTGCCGAGGCCAGTTTGCCAAACGCATAACGCAGGCGTTGCTGAAGCTGGGAGAATGCTTCATCCAGCGCGCTGATTTCCTGCAGATAAAGACGGCTGTCGTGGTCTATGCCCAGCGTACCATCCATTGCCGGATTAAGATTTTTAAAGTGCTCAGCGAGGTTTTTCAGCGGTCCTGCCAGCAACCAGGCAATCCCGAACCCGGCCATAATGCCAAGCAGGCAAATCACTAGCAGCAAGGCTAACGCCCGCAGGGTGTATTCACCAATCAGGCGCTCATACCAGATAACATCGTAATAAAGACTGACCTTCCAGTCATTCGTTGCCAGCGATTCAGTCTCGTGTAGCCAGGTCTTGTTGTTGAGCTGAAAAAGGCCGGCACAGTACTGCTCCTGACATACGTCTATTAGCGGCAAACCCATGGCAGACAGACCCAGTGCAGGCGATGCATAAATCACTTTATCTTTTCCATCCTGAATGAGCATGGCGAAGCCGGGAATGTTTTGCGCATCGAAATATGCAAAGCTCTGAAGCGACAATGACCCTTCCAGAATGCCCGCAAATTGCTTCTGCTCATTCTGCACTGGCGCGGATACCGCGACGATAATATCCTCACCAAATCCCCGCCCTTTGAAGGCTTGTGAAACAAATGGTGCGTTTGTCGACGCAACAGCGGAAAAATACTGACGCTGCTTAACATTGATCAGCCCTTGATCTCGTGCCCGCTGTAATACACGAGGTGGATAGGCGTGCGTGATCTCTCCTGTCTCATCGGCAATCAGAAGCGTCAGAAAGTCCGGATTAGCTTGGGCCAGAAGCTGCAGAAATCGCGCTTTGTCATTGATTTGCGATGACAATACACCGGCGCTTTGAGTAATGGCGGCGCGATGCCTGGTGATAAAACTATCTAATTGCTCCGATAACACCTGCGTACGCTGACGCATGTACAGTTCGATATCACTCATCTGATCAACCTGTACACTGTTGATATGCAGATAGTTGACCACCAGATTGCCGGTAAAAAATACAGCGGCAAAAAAGTAGGTCAGAAGAGGGCTGAATGATACTGGCTGCGTGCCCGCCAGTGGCCTGACAGCAAACACCGTAAGGTATATCAGATGGCCGCAGACCACGGCCGTGATACCGGAAAGCCAGGTGACAACTGCTGAGGTCAGTGCCACCACAAATATTTGCTCATGCAGGATATACTGAATAAACAGCAGTGACGGTAACGCAATCAACGACCAGCACAAACCAGCCACGGTCAGTATTCTAAAGTGTCCTTTTTGGTAGCAGGTCAGACTGGCGATGACGGGTTGGGCGCTTAATATCAGCAATGCCAGATAGTTATCATAGCGCCACCATAACGGCGCAAATATCACAACAATAAGGGGAACAGAAAGACGAGGGGGGAAGAGTAGTGCCAGCACAATAGCAAAAATACCACCGAAGGCGGCTACACCTTCAGTGATAATAGGTTCTGGTAAAAAATTTACCACGGCGCCGAGAATAGCAAATGCTACTGCAACTACAACTGACTGCACGCTATCCTCAAAAAAACTACGCCATATAAACTAAACCTTAGTTGCTTTTGTTCATGTAGTCTATTGTCATTTTGGTTAATAGACTTACGCCTAACTTCATGCCTTTGTCATCGACATAAAACTCCGGCGTATGGTGCGCAGGCGACTCCTCTACTGATACATCCAGTGGTTTTCCGCCAACCCAAAGATACAGTCCCGGCACCTCTTCCTGGAAAAAGGAAAAGTCTTCAGCACCAGTCACAGGCTTTGACAGCAATACATTTTCTTTTCCTGCCGCTTCCTGAATGGTTGGCAACATGCGGGCGGTAAGTTCAGGATCGTTAAAGGTAATGGGATAGCTGTAGTCCAAAGGCAAGGTAAGCTCGGCTTTTGCACCCATGCTATTAGCTATGCCCTGTACCTTACGCTCCATCGCTTCATAGATATGCTCTCTGGCTTCTTTGCTCAGCGTGCGAATGGTTCCCACCAACTCCACCTCTTCAGGAATGATGTTGGAGCGGTTGCCGCCGTGAATTGAACCCACTGAAACCACTGCAGCACTATCAATCACTTTAATTTCACGACTCACGATGGTCTGCAACGACATGACCATCTGCGCAGCCGTGACGATAGGATCCACGCTTTTCCAGGGATACGCGCCGTGGGCCTGCTTGCCCTTGATCACAATCTTGAACGGGTCGACTGCTGCCATCGCGCCTTTTGGCGTATAACGCACTTTGCCAATATCAGTATTAGCATTGATATGGAGACCGAAGATGACGTCAACGTCTGGCGATTTCAGTACGCCTTCTTTAACCATAACTTCCGCCCCGCCCTTTTCACCGGGAGGCGCACCTTCTTCAGCAGGCTGGAAGATAAACTTCACCTTACCCCGCAGTTGGTCTTTCATCTGAGACAACACTTCGGCCGCCCCCATCAGCATCGCCATATGGGTATCGTGACCACAGGCATGCATCACCGGAACAGTATTACCATCAAATTCGCCGGTTTTTGTTGATTTCCAGGGTAAATCGTTGCGTTCTTTTACTGGCAGCCCGTCCATATCAGCACGTAACGCCACGGTGGGGCCGGGCTTACCACTATCCAGCACGGCTACGACGCCGGTTTTAGCCACTTCAGTGGTAATTTCCACATCCAGGGTTTTAAGATATTCGGTAATATATTTAGCCGTTTCAAACTCGCGGTTTGAAAGTTCAGGATTCTCGTGAAAATGATGGCGCCACTCGATGACCTGCGGCTCGACATTATTTACCAGTTCATCAACGCTCTGTGCAGATGCGCTACCAAATACCAGGCCAAGTGCCAGTCCCAGAAGTGTTTTTTTCATGTGCGTTCCCCGTTTTATATTTTCTTTACAGTATCAAAAATAATCAGTCCCGGGGAATAAAGATCAATCGCGTTGATTATTAGCAGGCATAAAAAAACGCACCGTAGTGCGTTTTTTTTATGTACAAGGCATTTAGCTCTTCTGACGTTTCATTGCGCCAAAGAACTCGTCATTAGTCTTGGTCATCGACAGTTTATTAATGAGGAATTCCATCGCGTCAATCTCAGACATCTCGTGCACAATCTTGCGCAGGATCCACATCTTTTGTAATTCGTCCTGGCTGGTCAGCAACTCTTCGCGGCGCGTACCAGAACGATTAAAGTCTATAGCCGGGAATACACGCTTT
>CAZOYR010000099.1:3857-11755 GCA_964584105.1 uncultured Alteromonas sp. | reverse complement strand
TCAACCGCTTTGGAACGGATGCGTTGTTTATTGATTACGACGCTACGAAGGGATTATGAAATGACGAGAACTGTACGCATTTACGGGCTTATTGCGATACTTTTTTCTGGTGGATGCACAAGTATATCGAGAATGGTTACTGAAGCATCAATTGAGAAAAAATTAAGAGAGGACGGCGAGTATATATTGAGCGAACCTACACGCACTGGAGAAAACGTTGTAACAACGTTCAGGCTAAGTAAGGGCGAGCAAAAAATTAATTATGGCTATGCGCTAATCGATGAAAATAATAATGTGGTCAAAGAGAATTCCTTTGGCGCCCGATACCGCGTTAGCTGTATGTCCGATAGGTGCAGAATTAGCTTTTCTCGTAGAACTGACAAAATGAATATGCTGTACAGAATTAAAGTTAATGAGAGCGGCACGCCTGTTTCATACTCACTCGGTACTACCAGAAAATTTGAATTTGTTCAGGACTAGATGCCAATACATCTTATTTAAAAGGAAGAAAAGTTATGAGAAGAGCAGGTGATGCGTCTTGGGAAATATGGGTGATGATCTTGGCAATAATCGTTATGGCTATATTGCCCGCCATAGTTGGGCTACTAGTATTTAAAGTGTTTCGCCATTTCAAGCCACTCGAAGAACCGGATTATACTGGTGTTATATCAATAGCACATCATACTAAAGACGGTTTCTTCAAAGCCTACCTGGTCGGCGCACTGATATGTGCTCCAATGATATATATTGGTTACGGTAGCTTGTTGAGTTAGCGTTTATGCAGTACCCCTAAACATTACATGGCGCTTGGTAAGATTAGAATCTATGAAGCGATGAAATGTTGCGAGAATGAAGTAGTTTCAGCCGCTGCTTAAGGCTAGCGGCTATTAATCAGGAAACCGGCGTAATTTCCAGCCTGATCTCGTCCCCGCTGGCGCGTGCAAATGAGAACCGATAGGTACCTGTCGAAGAGGGAACAAACTGAATATTTTCCGCGTCGCTTCCACATACCAGATAAGTGGTTTTATTTGTTATCGCCGGCTGGCCTTTATATTTTCCACCGCAGGTTTGCGACGCTGTCCAGACTTTATCAGCCAATTTGAAATCGTAGGGCTGGCCATCTGCGATAAGCTCAACATCTACATACCAGTCTGAACGACCTTCTTTAAGTTGGTAGGCAGGTGTGGCCTCCCACCAATTAAACACCCCTCGTAGATACATCTCATCAAAAGAAATGTCAGAAGACATATTCGTGCCGGGCAAACTATTCACGATGCTGTTACTTGAACAGCCACTAAGTAATGCGACGGCGAATACTACAAGCGCTTTTTTCAACACATTCACCTTATAAAAAAATGCCCAACGAGCTGCTGGGCATAGTTAATACTTATTACAGCGTTTATTGCTATCAGGATTTTGCTAACAGAGAGATATCAGCTGTTTTAAGAAACATACTGCGCAACATTAGCAAAATAGCCAGTCGATTTTGACGAACGGCCTCATCATCTGCCATCACCATAACATTATCAAAAAAGTCATCAATGTCATTTCTTAATGTGGCCAGCGTGGACAATACAGCGCTGTATTCCTGTGAGCGAGCGGATTGCTCGACTTCATCACTTACGGCGCGTAGCGAGCTGTACAGAGCTTTTTCCGCCTCATCCTGCAGCAATGACTCATCAACAGGGAGTTCGCCGCTGACACCTTGCTTAGTCAGAATATTAGCCACACGCTTATTAGCGGCTGCGAGCGCCTCAGCTTCTTCGCGTTGCTTAAATTCAGCTACCGCTGAAACCCGGGCGGCATAATCAGCTGGTCGGGTGGGACGGCGTGCAGACACTGCCTGTATGACGTCCATGGAAATGCCCTGTTCCTGGAACAAAGAAACAAAACGGCCCAGGACAAAATCAACTACCTGAGTCTGCGTATCGGCATTTGTTAGCTTGCTACCGTAAACATCTACGGCTTTGCTGACTAATTCTTCCAAATCAAG
The DNA here is from genome assembly GCA_964584105.1 of uncultured Alteromonas sp. GTDB lineage: Bacteria > Pseudomonadota > Gammaproteobacteria > Enterobacterales > Alteromonadaceae > Alteromonas. Next base: position 9,762 of record CAZOYR010000099.1, on the reverse strand, counting down.
GTTGAGGCCTTTTTCTGAAATGATTCGCAATACCCCGATGGCGGCACGACGCAACGCAAACGGATCTTTATCACCTTTAGGCAGCTGGCCTATACCGAAAATACCCACCAGCGTATCCAGTTTATCGGCAAGAGACACCGCGGCGCTCACATCCGATGCAGGTAAGATATCGCCGGCAAAGCGGGGCATATATTGTTCGTGAAGCGCCTCGGCCACGACCGCATCTTCACCATCGTTCAGGGCATAGTATTTACCCATGACACCCTGAACTTCAGGGAACTCCATGACCATCTCAGACATCAAGTCTGTCTTACTGAGCAGACCGGCGCGCGATGCCTGCTTTGCATCTGCTCCAATTTGACCGGCAATAAAACCGGATAGCTCAGCAATACGGTCAGACTTGTCTTTTAGTGTACCCAGCTGCTTTTGAAATAAGACGGATGCCAGGCTGTCTAAACGGCTTTCCAGTGTGGTCTTTTTATCAGTCTCAAAGAAAAACTCAGCATCAGCCAGGCGAGGGCGGATCACCTTCTCGTTACCCGAAATGATGGCCGTTTCGTCACGGCTTTCAATATTGGTAACAAACAGGAAGGTATTGGCCAGTGAGCCGTCTGCGTTTAGCAAAGGCACATACTTCTGGTCATCCTTCATGGTATAAATCAGCGCTTCTTTAGGTACATCAAGGAACGCCGAATCAAACGATGCGGTTAGTACAACCGGCCATTCTACCAGCGCCGCGATCTCTTCAAGCAGGGCGGTATCGTAATCCGGAGTCAGTGACAGTTGCTGAGCGGTTTGCTCAAGACCGTCACGAATAGCATCCGCGCGCTCGTTGAAATCGGCAATAACGTACTGCTCCTTAAGCGCCTGCGCATAACTGTCTGCGTGGGCCAGATCGAAGCGTTTTTCGCCGTGAAAGCGATGTCCCTGTACGACTCGGTCGCTGGTGAGCCCCAGTACAGACACCGGCAGCACTTCTGAGCCATACAATACGGTAAGCGTGTGAACCGGACGTATAAACTGTGTGGTGTAATTACCCCAGCGCATTGGCTTGGGAATGGGTAATTTGCTGATAGCCTGATTAAGAAGATTTTCAAGCAGCGTGCCAACCGGCTGGCCGGGTGTATTGGCTTTATGAAGCAGCCATTCTCCCTTATCGGTAACCATGCGTTCAGCGTCGCTGACGTCAATACCATTACCCCGGGCCCAGCCTAAAGCCGCTTTGGTAGGATTTCCGTCGGCATCAAATGCAGCGCTGACTGCAGGCCCGCGCTTCTCAACGACCTTGTCATGTTGTGACTCTGCCAGTGCGCTAACATAAACTGCCAGACGGCGTGGTGCTGCAAACCAGCTGACCGAGTCAAACTCTAGCTCGGCGCCTTCGAGTGCCAGACGAAAATTAGTGGCAAAGCTCTCAGCAAGTTGTTTTAGTGCTTTTGGCGGGAGCTCTTCGGTTCCCAGTTCTATAAGTAAATTCTCAGTGCGCACCTTACTGCTCCTTCTGACAAAGTGGGAAGCCTAATTCTTCGCGCGATTCGTAATAGGTTTGCGCACATCCCTTGGCCAGGGCTCTTACCCTCAAAATATAACGCTGACGTTCAGTCACTGAAATCGCGTGGCGGGCGTCCAGCATATTAAACGCGTGCGAGGCTTTCATGACCTGTTCATAAGCAGGCAATGGCAGATTATTATCTATCAGCTTTTGAGAAGTGGCTTCGCATTCATCAAAGGTTTTAAATAAGAAGTCGACATTAGCGTGTTCAAAATTGTATTTCGACTGCTCAACTTCGTTTTGATGGAAAACATCACCATAGGTGACTTTACCCATCGGACCGTCGGTCCATACTAAATCATAAATGCTGTCAACGCCCTGGATATACATGGCAAGACGTTCCAGACCATAGGTGATTTCACCGGTCACCGGCTTACATTCAAGGCCGCCTACCTGCTGGAAATACGTAAACTGTGTGACTTCCATACCATTTAACCAGACTTCCCAGCCCAGTCCCCATGCGCCCAGGGTTGGCGATTCCCAGTTATCTTCAACAAAGCGAATATCATGCACGAGCGGGTCGAATCCCAGCTCCTGTAATGAGCCTAGATACAGCTCCTGGATATTGTCCGGAGAAGGTTTCATCATGACCTGAAACTGGTAATAATGCTGCAGACGGTTAGGGTTTTCACCGTAACGGCCATCAGTAGGGCGTCGGCAGGGCTGAACATAGGCGCTGTTAATCGGCTCTGGACCTAACGAGCGTAGGAATGTCATCGGGTGAAAGGTACCTGCGCCTACTTCCATATCCAAAGGCTGGATGATGACGCAACCCTGACGGGCCCAATATTCCTGTAGCGCCAGGATTAACCCCTGAAAGGTTTTAATATCGTAATTGTGCATACAGTCGCTGCTTTGTTATTCATGATTCAAAGGTGGCATAGTATACAATTTGTCAGGCACTGTATGTAGGGCTAAGCGCCTAAAAGCTTATTAATTAAGCCTCTGTGGAGGAGAGCACCATGAAATCCCGTCAATTGCGCTGTGGTTGGGTTACTGATGACCCTGTTTATCTGGATTATCACGATACGGTCTGGGGAAGGCCTGAGACAGACAGTCAGCGTTTATTTGAAAAACTGTGCCTGGACGGTCAGCAGGCAGGGCTGTCATGGCTCACCATTTTGAAAAAGCAGGCTAATTATCAGCAGGCATTTCATCAGTTTGACCCACAAAAAATCATCAACATGTCAGAGCAGGAGCTGACAGCGTTGCAGCAGGACACCGGTATTATCCGTAATAAGCTGAAAATCCAGTCCGTGGTAAAAAATGCAAAAGGGTTTCTGGAAATCGAAAAGTCACAGCCGTTCAGTGAGTTTATCTGGCAGTTTACGGACGGGAAAACCATCATTAACGCGTGGGAAGATCAGTCGCAGGTGCCTGTCAGCACACCCGAATCAAAAGCAATGACCAAAGCATTGAAAAAGTACGGTTTCACGTTTGTGGGTGAAACAATATGTTATGCGTTTATGCAGGCAGTAGGTATGGTGAATGATCATGAAACAGGCTGCCATTGTTATGAAGCAGCCTGCAGAGAGGCAGTACGCTGATTAAACGGTCAGCGTCTCACAATATTGACGAATGTGGGGAAGCTCGGTGAGCACCTTTGATTCGTGCTCAGATTCAATTTGCTCTCGCGCTTTATCCTGCTTCATTTTTTCTTTCGGCGATAGTTTCTGGCGCTCTTCCAAAATGGCAAAGCCACTAACATCAATAAATAGCGCATAGATGTGAGGGAACTTTGTTTTAAATTCCGGGGGCGAGCGAAGTGGCAGGGCTTCCAGGAGGTTACAGATGCGGATGGCACCTTCAGATAACTCACACTGCTGCTGTTCCATGGCTTTTGCTATCAGAATAATGCTATCGGTAATGGTTACCGTACGCTTCTCCCTGGCAGCGGCCTGACGGGTGTTTTGCTGTTTTAACATAAACAACAGGCGACCGGCGTAAATACCCAGCGCCAGAATTATCAGTACACCCACTGCTGCAGCAATCGCCCATACCATATCGTCGTTCCTTATTTTTTAAAGTCGTCAGGATTGATAGCATCGAGCTTATCAAGTGGGTCATCATCGTCTGACTCTTCATCATCAACATTCAGATCAATGCCCATCAGGTCGCAAAGCACTGCATGACGGTCCAGCTTCTCATCAACATATTGCTGTTCAGTGACTGAAATCGTGTCGCCGTTATCCAGCTTGTCCAGTAACAGTGCCAGCTTGTTGTCAGCTTCCAGCGCGGCAAGTTCTTCCGCCGGCGTTGCATATTTTTTTGCCTGAGACTTAACCAGTGGAATAGGGCGCTTACTGCCTACGCGCGGATCTCGTTTTGCTTTGGCACCACCGCCTTTAGATTTCGCTTGCTCAACAGCATTACGGTTACCGGGCTGCTTCCCTTTACCCGGCTTTTTACCGGTGGGAACACTGGGGCGGGCGGGCTTCCAATCTGGATCTTTACGAACGCCAATCTGCCCGACTTTTCTGGATTTTTTGCTGCGAGGCATAATTCCTCTGTCTGTTTGGTGAAATTAAGAATGGGTATTATAACTTTGCTTGTGCATTAATACGACATCCGATGCTACCAGGTGCACCGCATATTTGTACTTTTCGCCCAGAAAACGAAAGGTTTCATCACTAAAGAAGCTTACGTGAGTGGGATCGTTTTTATAATGCCAACTGGCAAACCGGGCTTTATCTATTACCCGCTTGGTCATAATACATAACCAGCCATCCGGCCTGAGCAGCGAATCGAGTAGCATCAGTTCCTGATGAGGCGTATGAAAATGTTCAATCGCCTCCGTACAGGTTATGAAATCATAGGTAGACGCCAGCGCGCTGTTATCCGGGTGAAAAAAAGGATCGTAAACGGACATCGTGTGCCCCTCATCCTCAAGCATTTTTGCCAGTACCGGCGCAGGACCACACCCGAAATCCAAGCCCATGGAGGGTGAGGTCACCCGTTCTAACAACGGCAGGGCGGCCTTGGACAAAAAACGTCGATAACCCGGGTCATTGATGTGATTTTCGTGGAGTGCATATTCGCCGAGCTCGCGTTTGCGCGAAGGGTGCTGGGCGGGAGGAACAAAGACCAGTGCGCACACAGGACATTGATAATAATCGCGCTGTTTATCTTGATGATAAAAAACAGGCTTATCGTGAAGACAAAGGGGGCAATTAACAAGCATGGCGAATTTCAGATAAGAAAAAAGGTGATGACCATTGGCCATCACCTCTATATTTTAGTGTCAGATGACACTTCTCCCGTTTGCACCTCATGTGCTTTTTGTTGCTTCCAATGCTAGAAGTGCTCCCCTTTTTTTTCTTTTTTACAGAGCGGCATTTGTTGTTTAGGGCCTTCCTGACGCTTTTTCCATTCATCCATGGTTTTATTATTATTATTCATTTTGCGGTCAACACTGTGTGAATCCCTCAAAACTCGCAAAACAGCTTACACGATCTGAGAGCGATTACAACACCCGTGTTAACAGATAATTAACATGTTGCTGTTGTAAAAGGTTTTTTTAATGCAATCCAGCCAGATATTTCGACAGTATATCGATATCTTTGTCTGTTAACTTCATTGCGACATCGCGCATCATGCCGTTCATATCATTATGGCGGGTGCCATTTCTGAATGCTTTTAGCTGAGCGGAAAGATAATCAGTATGTTGCCCGCTGATATCGGGGAAGCCGGCTAATTGCATGCCATTACCACGTGGTCCGTGGCAGGCCATACAAGCGGTAATACCACGCTCTACATCTCCACCCCGATAAAGCGCTTCACCGGGTTCGATGACATCTTCCGGGGTTGTGCCTTCTTTAAGGGTCTGCTCAGAATAGTAGGCGGCGATGTCCTGCATGTCTTGCTCAGAAAGAGGCGCTGCCATGCCGTTCATAACAGCGTTATTTCTGCCTTCTTCCCCACCGGTTTGTGAAGCCTGTTTGAATTCTTTTAGCTGCTTAACCAGATAGTTGGCGTGCTGACCTGCCAGCTTTGGATTCATAGGAATTGCGCTGTTACCATCAGGCCCATGACAGGCTGCGCACGTGGTGGCCTTTTGCTTTCCTGCTTCAGCGTCACCAGGCGTTTGTGCTTCTGTTGTCAGACTAAAAGTTAAACACGCTAACAAACACAGTTTTTTCATAAGTAATCTTCCGTAAAGGATCCAGCGGTTCAGCGGATATACGTGGTATTATAGTTATTTAGCACATTTACGATGCCAGAAAAACCTTTTCCATACTAAAGGGTAGGTGCAAAAATGTACAATTCTGGTGACAAAATTAACAAATAATTTAAGTAGTCCGGTTGGAGACAACGATGACGTATTTTACCAAAGCCACTTTTTCTACCAGCGCG
>CAZOYR010000099.1:0-3847 GCA_964584105.1 uncultured Alteromonas sp. | reverse complement strand
ACGATGAAGGTATCGAAGTTGCGTTTGCAGGCCGCTCAAATGCGGGTAAATCCAGTGCGCTTAATGCCTTGACGCGCCAGAAGAACCTGGCCAGGACCAGTAAAACGCCAGGACGTACACAAATGATAAATGTGTTTGAACTGGATGAAGAGCGACGCCTCATCGATTTACCCGGGTACGGGTTTGCGCAGGTGCCTTTGGCGATGAAGAAAAAATGGCAACAATCACTGGGTGAATATCTACAAAAGCGCAAAAGCCTGAAAGGTTTGGTGGTGTTGATGGATATACGCCACCCGTTTAAAGATTTAGACCAGGATCTTATCTACTGGGCAGTTGATGCAGGGATACCGGTACTGGCTGTATTGACCAAATCTGACAAGTTAAAATCGGGCAAACGTAAAGAACAGTTAATGATGGCTGAGGAGGCGGCGTTGGCGTTTATGGGAGATGTCACTGTTCAGACATTTTCTGCATTGTCCAAGCAAGGGCTGCCAGAGCTTGAGCGTATGATTATGAAATGGTTTTCACTGGATAAAAGCGAATAGCGTATACCAGATAAAAGAAGGCCCCATCAAAAGACGGGGCCAAAAATAATGAGAGAAAACACATAAAAACCACAAGTAAGAGTGGTGAATTAAACGATTAGTTCCATAAAACTGAAAAAAAGTGATAATAATTTTTAAACGACAGTTAAATCATGGGGTTAGGGACTAACTTTTCTTCAGACATAAAAAAACCCCGGCAACACAGGCCGGGGTTAAAGCAAAGGTTTGAAAACAGCGTTCTCACCTCTGTACCCTACGGTAATAAGGTTACAATACACACTCTAAAACGCAAGGATTTTGTGTAATTTTATTACCAAAAGGGCACTGCTTGTTCCACGTGAAACGTTAAATGTGTAATATTATTACCATTTAATGCGCTTCATCCCAGTTTTTACCCTGACCTGCCTCAACCTCTAGCGGTACAGAAAGGGTGGCGGCATTCTCCATCAATGAAACAATTTTCTCAGACGCTGCGTCTACCTGGTCCTCTTTAATTTCAAATACCAGTTCATCATGTACCTGCATCATCATGTAGATATCATCGGTATTGTTTGACTGGATCCAGTCATCTACTTTAATCATGGCCATCTTAATAATATCCGCTGCCGTTCCCTGCATTGGCGCATTAATGGCGGCACGCTCTGCACCCTTGCGTCTTGCACCGTTACTGGCCTTGATATCCGGCAGATACAGTCTGCGACCAAACACGGTCTCAACGTAGCCTTTCTCTTTGGCCAGTGCGCGAGTATCGTCCATGTATTTCAAAACGCCCGGATAGCGCTCAAAATAAAGGTCCATATATTCTTGCGCTTCATTACGCGGAATATTCAGCTGTTTCGACAGCCCGAATGCTGACATCCCATAAATGAGACCAAAATTAATGGCTTTAGCGCTTCGACGCTGCTCAGCGGTGACATCATCAAGCTTTTGATCAAATACCTCAGCTGCAGTGGCCCGGTGAATATCTTTGCCCTGAGAAAACGCATCCAGCAGTCCTTTATCCTGAGACAGATGCGCCATAATGCGAAGTTCTATCTGAGAATAGTCGGCGGCAACGATTTTATAACCTTCCCGCGGGACAAATGCCTGACGAACACGGCGTCCCTCTTCATTCCGAATGGGAATGTTCTGCAGGTTGGGTTCTGTAGAAGATAGTCGCCCGGTAGCGGTGACCGCCTGATGATAAGAAGTGTGGACACGGCCGGTACGATGACAAATCATCTTGGGAAGCTTATCGGTGTAGGTGTTCTTCAATTTCGTTAAGCCCCGATACTCCATGATCATCTTAGGAATAGGGTATTCCAGTGCCAGTTCCTGCAGTACTTCTTCAGATGTAGACGGGGCACCTTTTGGGGTTTTCTTGATAACCGGTAGCTCCAGCTTCTCAAACAAAATCTGTTGCAGCTGTTTGGTTGAACCAAGGTTAAACGGTTCGCCAGCTTCTTCATGGACAGTCTTTTCAAGTTCATCAATGCGCTTGGCGAGATCCTGGCTGTGCTGACCAAGCCGCTGGCTGTCGATATAAACACCAAGCTGCTCCATGCGCGATAGCACACTGGCAAGTGGTACCTCAACATCCAGCAACATTGATTTAAGCTTGTCTTCTTTGCTCAGTTTTTCCCAAAGCACCTGATGAAGACGAAGTGTTATATCAGCATCTTCTGCGGCATACGGCGCTGCCTGCTCTAAATCAATCTGATTAAAGGTGAGCTGTTTCGCCCCTTTCCCGGCGATATCTTCAAAATGAATCGTTTTATGGTCAAGGTGAGCGAGCGCCAGCGTATCCATATCGTGTCGGCTAGCTGTGCTGTTAAGTACATATGACTCAAGCATGGTGTCAAATGCGATGCCCTGTAGATTGATACCGTAATTGGCCAACACATTTTTGTCATACTTGATATGTTGACCGACCTTTTTGCTATCAGAATCTTCCAGCAGGGGCTTGAACTGTTCCAGCACCCAGTCTCTGTCGAGCTGATCCGGCGCATCGGGATAATCATGGGCAACCGGAATGTAAGCCGCTTTACCCGGCTCGGCGCAGACACTGATACCAACGAGTTCTGCTTCCATATAGTTCAGGCTGGTGGTCTCGGTATCAAACGCGAATAAAGGCGCTTTTTTCAGTGCTTCAAGCCATTTGGACAACGTGTCTTTGTCGAAAATGGTTTCGTATTCACTGTTATCAATTTTTTGTGCCGGCTCAGTAGTGCCTGTTTCCTCAGACTCTTCTGCTGCGGTTTGAGAAGACACTTCATTCAACCAGCGTTTAAATTCATACTCTGTAAATAAAGTTTCAAGCTTGCTGTTATCCTGCTTCGTGGGAACCAATGTTTCCGGGCAGAATTCCATCTCGACGTCGCACTTTATTGTTGCTAGCTCATAAGACAGGCGCGCTTGTTCCTCATGCTCCTGCATCTTGGCCGCCATGGATTTACTGCCGCGAAAATTAAGCTCAGCAATTTTATCCAGGTTCTTATAAATCTCATCAATGCCGCCAATGCCATTAAGAAGGGCCTGCGCACTTTTGTCGCCGACACCAGGCACGCCGGGGATGTTGTCGACTTTATCGCCTTTAAGAGCCAGAAAGTCGATAACCAGTTCGGGGGGAATGCCAAACTTTTCTTTAACTCCCTCAACATCCATCACCTGGTTTGTCATCGTGTTGATCAGCGTAATGTGCTTATTGACCAGCTGCGCCATATCTTTATCGCCAGTGCTGATCACCGTATCGATGCCTTTTTCTGTGGCGATACGGGCGAGAGTGCCAATAACATCATCGGCTTCAACGCCTTCCTCTACAATAATCGGCAGCCCCATAGCCCGAATGATTTCATGCAAAGGTTTGATCTGTGAGCCAAGCTCCTCGGGCATCGGAGGACGATTCGCTTTATATTCTTTGTAAATATCATCGCGGAAGGTTTTGCCTTTAGCATCAAAAACAACCGCGATGTTAGAAGGGTTATATTGTTTTATCAGACTGCGAAGCATATTGATCACACCATAGATCGCACCCGTATCCTGACCTTTAGAGTTCGTCAGGGGCGGTAATCCATGAAATGCTCTGAACAGATACGACGATCCATCCACCAGAATAAATGGAGGTTTTTGAGTAGTTGCCATAAGCCTTCGTTATAGGGACGAGAATAGACGCAAGCATGCCATAGGCGATGTGGGATCGCTACAAGGAGCATGAATATCTTATGATCGCCTGTGGATAAGTTTGTGATCTAACAGACACGAGCGATCCACACAAGCCTTGATTCAGACAAGTGGTAATGGAGGGAAGATCAGAAATTTCTTGG
>CAZOYR010000098.1:0-12113 GCA_964584105.1 uncultured Alteromonas sp. | reverse complement strand
AACGACCACTGGCAGCTGGCAATAGAGCATGGCGCATATGGCGTGCACCTGGGTCAGGAGGATCTGGCGCATGCCGATTTACAGGCGATTGCCAATGCCGGCTTACGTCTGGGCATCTCCACCCACGGCTATGCGGAATTGTGCCGGGCATTGGCACTATCGCCCTCTTATGTGGCGCTGGGTCATGTTTTTGCCACGAAGACCAAGCAAATGCCGTCCGTCCCCCAGGGGTTGAAAAGGCTAGCCAGTTACCGTCAGTTATGTGGCGCTACGCCCAGTGTGGCGATTGGTGGGATAAGTCAGGCGCAGGTTGAAAAAGTGTGGGCTACCGGCGTCAGCAGCGTAGCCATGGTTAGCGCTATCACTGGCTCACCGGACCCTTCTCAGACCATTGTTGAGATCCAGCACTTGTTGTGGCAATCAGGAGCCAGTGATGACTAATTCGAAATGGTTTTCGCGGTATAGCCGACAACTGCTGATTGATGATTTTGATGACAAGCATCAGCAAAAGCTGGCGCAGGCCAGCATCGTCATTATTGGCATGGGTGGCCTTGGCTGCGCTGCCGCCATGCATCTTGCGGCAAGCGGAACCGGCACCCTTAGTTTGATAGACCCTGATGTTGTCGCGCTGAGCAATCTGCCGCGCCAGACGCTTTATACTGAAGCGGATATTGGTAAACCGAAAGTGCAGTGCGCGCGAGCCCGACTCAATGCGAACAACGCCCACTGTAAAATCAGCATCTTCCAACAACCGGCACAGGATGAAAGCTTACAGGCAGTATTTGCAGCATCCGATCTGATACTGGATTGCACCGATACTGCAGAAGCAAGACGCTATATCAGTAAGCAGGCCAGGCACTTCCAAAAGCCGCTGTTAAGCGCTGCCGCCACGGGCCTGCAGGCCCATGTTATTCCTTTTCACTGGAATAACGATGCAAGTTGCTATGGCTGTCTGCATGCACTGGACGCGACACCAGAGGCATCGTGCTTATCTCACGGTATTCTCGGCCCGGTGGTGGCGATTGCCGGTACGTATCAGGCATTACTGGCTATCAATTTTATTACGCATCGTCATGCTCTGCCGTGGGGAATGCTGATGCAGTTTTGTGGCCGCAGCCTGACCTGGAAACATCTGCACTTGCCACAGGCCGCAGACTGTCCGATCTGTCAGGAATAAATCATGAAGATTACGATAAACGACACCTCATATACCCTCACGGTACCAACCACTCTGGACGCTATTCCACAGGTTTTATCGTTGCCAGACGACGCACTGGCACTGGCGGTAAACCAGTGTATTGTCCATCGCGAAAACTGGGCAAAAACCGTCCTGCAGGATGGTGATCATATCGATGCATTTACTGTTGTTGCCGGAGGATAATCAGTGCTTACCATTCACGATAAAACCTTTTCATCGCGCTTGTTTACCGGTACCGGTAAGTTTTCCTCGCCCTCGCTAATGCAACAGGCCATTTCTGCCAGCGGCAGCCAGCTGGTCACGGTGGCCATGAAGCGCGTTACAGATAACAGGCAGACGGATCCCACTCTGGCTGCGTTAAACGAACTGAATGTTACATTGCTCCCTAACACATCAGGGGCACGCAATGCACAGGAAGCCGTATACGCCGCCCGGATTGGTCGTTCGTTGCTTGGAACAAACTGGGTAAAACTGGAGATTCACCCGGATCAACGCTATTTGCTGCCCGACTCCACTGAAACGCTTAAAGCTGCCGAACAACTGGTTGCCGATGGATTCGTCGTTTTGCCCTATTGCAGCGCAGACCCGGTATTGTGTAAACGGCTTGAGGAAGTCGGGTGTGCAGCAGTCATGCCCCTTGGTGCTCCCATAGGGTCGAATCAGGGATTACTTACCGCACCGTTTTTAACCATCATTATTGAGCAGGCAGACGTACCGGTGATTGTTGATGCGGGTATTGGAAAACCCAGTGAAGCCATGGCCGCGATGGAAATGGGGGTAGATGCGGTGCTGGTAAACAGTGCCATCTCCAGCGCCCGGGCGCCCGTGGCAATGGCAACAGCGTTCGCCCAGGCTGTGAAAACCGGGCGGACAGCGTTTGAAGCGGGTTTGGGACGCGTAACAACACAAGCCAACTCATCAAGTCCGCTTACGGGCTTTCTGGACGCATTATGACGCCGGTCGCAGATACACTCAGAGAGGTAGACTGGGAAAGCGTCAGCATGTCGATTCCAGCTAAAACCCCGCAGCAGGTAGAGCAGGCGTTAGCAGCGCAGCAGCCTGACATCAACGACTTTATGGCCCTGATATCCCCTGCCGCCGAGGCTTACTTAGAACCCATGGCAGCAAAAGCTCAGCAGCTTACCCGTCGGCATTTTGGTAATACCATGTCGATGTTTGTGCCTTTGTATCTGTCAAACCTGTGCGCCAACGAATGCACCTACTGCGGGTTTACCATGAGTAATCGGATTCGCCGCAAAACGCTATCGATGGATGAGATAGCCCGGGAAGCTGAAGCCATAAGGAAAATGGGCTTTCGGCACCTTCTACTGGTCACCGGCGAGCATGAAACCAAAGTGGGCCTGCGCTACTTTCTTGAAGCGCTGTCTGTTTTGCGCCGCTACTTTGATTATCTGATGCTGGAAGTTCAGCCACTAGACACTGCTGAATACCAACAACTGCAAAACGCGGGAATTGATGGCGTACTCGTATACCAGGAAACCTATCATCGGCGCCGCTATGCACAGTATCATTTGCGCGGCAATAAAAAGGATTTTGACTGGCGACTGGAAACCAGCGACCGCCTCGGCCAGGCGCAGATGCAAAAAATAGGTGTTGGCGCGCTGCTCGGTCTGGCCGACTGGCGCACCGACAGCACCTTTGCTGCTCTGCATAACGCACTGATCCACAAACACTACTGGCGCTCGCGATGTGCCATGGCGTTTCCGCGATTACGCCCCTGTGAGGGCGGTGAGGCCGCCGCTTCAATGATTAGCGATAAGCAACTGGTGCAATTGATTTGCGCCCACCGGATCATGCATCCGCAAACAGAGCTTTCGCTCTCCACCCGTGAATCAGCATATTTTCGTGATAATGTGGCTTCGCTGGGCATTACCAGCATGTCCGCCGCCTCACAGACTCAGCCCGGGGGCTACAGTGAACACACCAGGCAGCTTAATCAGTTTGATACAGAAGATCGCCGCACTGCGACTGAGGTAGCCCAGGCATTGATGCAGCAAGGGCTGGAACCGGTCTGGCAGGACTGGCTGTCCGGATTCAGTGGTTGACCTGACGATACCACTGGCAGATGATAGCAATATCTATCTTGGCCGGAGGCGTCATGCGTTTTTCAGTCGACACTTACTACGCGTTTACCCGTCAGGGCGCTGGCGGCAATCCCGCTGGTGTTTGCCTGTGTGATGCCTTTCCCGACGACGCCAGCATGTTGGCAATAGCCAAACGGATGGGATTTTCTGAAACCGTCTTTGCCACGCGGTTTGCTGAAGGTTTTCGGGTAAGATACTTTTCACCCGCCGCGGAGGTGGCATTTTGCGGACACGCCACCCTGGCGCTCGGCAAAGCACTGGCTAAGAAATATGGCGATGGTGATTTCGCACTTCAACTCAGCGATGCACATATTGATGTCAGTTGCACAGGCGCTACAGCCACGTTGTGCAGTCCCCCCGCGTCATCCAAACCGCTAGACAGGGATACCCTGAACCGCTATCTGTCAATCTGTCAGCTGACAGGTGCGGATCTGGCAGCCCCCCTGCCTTGCGGGCTCGCCTTTGCAGGCAATAATCATCTGGTACTACCGCTTCGCGCAAGATACGTCGTCGATAAGGTCTCCTATGATTTTGACGCCGCCAAGGCACAGATGCTAAAGGACGGTATCCTGACGCTGGTGCCACTGTATTTCTTTGGCAGCGACATCTACATGAGAAATCTGTTTGCAGCCGGTGATGTTTATGAAGATCCGGCTACTGGCGCAGCAGCTGCAGCAATAGCCGGTTACTTACGCGATCTTAATGTGTTGAAATACAACAGCGATAATAATGTCACCCTGTTTTTTAAGCAGGGTGATGCCATGGGCCAGCCATGCTCACTTACCGCGTCGCTTTCATCCATGCCGGATACCGCCGTCCACGTCAGTGGTGAGGTTGTTGGCCCGATAAGTGGCCCGGTACTAATCTAAATATTATTTAATTCGGTAGCTATCTGTATGCATGAGTAAAGCGACAGACGTTTGCTGTCCTGACAGGAATCTTTAGCCACCGAGTATGATTGAAGCCAGGATTTATCTTTATATTCTTTTCGGCGTAGCGATTATCGCAGCTGTTGCGCTGGAGAATCGGCTGCGCCATAGCCTGATCCCCTTTCCGTTGGTGTATGTTCTGCTGGGCTGGGGTATGTTCAGCCTGCCTCTTGGGTTGCCCTCAATTGACTTTTTAAACAATGATGCGCATTCATTATTTGGTGAGTACCTGACAGAGTTCCTGGTGATCGCATCGCTTAGCGCCGCCGGCACCGCGATAGACCGGCCGTTTTCGGTCCGCTGCTGGAACCAGGTGTGGCCACTCCTTCTTATAACAATGCCGTTAAGTATCATTATGGTGGCACTTTTTGGCTGGTACGGGATGGGCCTGACGGCGGCATCTGCCATTTTACTAGGGGCAGTATTAAGCCCCACCGACCCGGTGTTGGCGGGCTCGGTACAGGTCGGCCCGCCCGGTGAATCCAACCGTAACGATATCCGTTTTAGTCTGACCGTGGAGGCTGGCGCCAACGATGGTCTGGCGTTCCCCTTTGTGCATTTAGCCATTGCGGCGGTCGGTATGGCATCACTGGGTAACTGGACCATGCAATGGGCGCTGGAAGATGTATTGTGGCGCGTAGGTGCCGGTCTTGCTGCTGGCTACATTTTCGGAAAATTCGGCGCCTGGTATCTGTTTACCTATCTGGCCAAACAGGAAGATGAAACCAGCGCGCAGAATCACCCGCTTTCCTATAGCAGTGAAGGCGTGGTAACACTGGGCGCACTGCTTTGTTCCTACGGCATGGCTGAAGCCATTCATGGCTATGGTTTCCTGGCAGTTTTTGTCGGCGCGGTTACTACGAAGCAGGCCCAGCCTGACCACGGTTACCACACTAAAGCGCATTCTTTTATGGAACAGATCGAGCGTGTACTACTGGTGATTATTTTGCTCATTCTTGGCGCCTTTGTTGCGCGCGGGGCGCTGGACGATCTTACCTGGCAGGGTGCACTACTGGGTGTGCTCATTGTATTTTTAATCCGCCCGCTGGCTGGCATGATTGGCCAGGCCCGATGCGATTTCCCCACGTTCGGCAGGCTGACCATCGCGTTCATGGGTGTGCGAGGCATCGGCTCACTTTACTATTTATTGTATGGGCAAAACCACGGGCAATTTGGCGATATTTCCGTCATCTGGTCGGCAGTGATGTTCACCGTACTACTGTCCATTGTGGTCCACGGTGTTGCCGCGCCTCTTCTTATGGCTAAAGCTGAACGTAAAGCCGCCCACACGTTCAGAGAGAAGACCTTTGTTGAGGGTGTAAAAGGCGATTAGCACCATAAAACGCTATAACTATCGTGCTATTTTGCCTTAGATTTTTTGATGCAAAAAAAGTAAAAAATTGCGTTGTATTATTCAGACTTCAACTCTACAATCCGCCGGAATTTTAACCACATGGCGCAATCATCGCCATTAAAAAAGTAGAGTAGTACGTGGATACCCTTGAGTTTATTCAGATACGAAAATTTATCGTTAAGCTGGGCAAAATGCTGCATAAGTATGGTACCCCGGCTTTTCGTCTGGAAGCGTATCTGACTGAGGTAGCGACCTATCTGGGGGTTCGCTCAGCGTTTATTTCCACACCGACCTCGCTGACTTTCGTATTGTGGAGCGATCGCCACGAAGATGAGTACAACTCTGCAGCGCGACTTGTGCC
The DNA here is from genome assembly GCA_964584105.1 of uncultured Alteromonas sp. Taxonomy (GTDB): domain Bacteria; phylum Pseudomonadota; class Gammaproteobacteria; order Enterobacterales; family Alteromonadaceae; genus Alteromonas. The sequence continues at coordinate 6,166 of CAZOYR010000098.1, read as the reverse complement.
AGGAGAGCTTGATCTTAACGCGTTGTCGCGCACTGACGAATTAGCCTTTGCGCTGCTGTCCGGCAAGTTATCGCTGTCTGAAGCCGATAAAAAGCTGGATGAAATCGATGCAATGCCCAGCCCCTATGGCAAACTCATCACCTTTTGTGCATTCGGGCTGGCAACCAGCGCGTTTGCCATGCTGATGGGCGCCAGCGTATCGGAAATCGCCTGGTCCGGCTTACTGGGTTTACTGACCTATATCTGGTGCTTATGGGCGACCCGATCAAAACGCGTCAATCTGATGCTGGAGCCGGTCACTGCCTTTGTCTCCGGTCTGGCGACCAGCGCTATTGGCAGCTTTTTAGATCCGGGAATCAACATTCCGTTGATTGTGCTTTCGTCGGTCATCATTCTGGTGCCCGGCCTGGCCCTGACCATGGGCCTGGCTGAACTGGCGTCCCGCAATATGGTTTCAGGGACCGCGCGGGTGATGGATGCGCTCATGCAGTTATTTAAATTGTATTTTGGTGCTTTTTTAGGTGTCGCCAGTGGTTTTGCCCTGTTTGGCGCCAATAATTATGAGCCTGCACCGTCGCTTCCTTACTGGGCTACCTGGTTATCGGTACTGTTACTATGTATTGCGTTGATCGCGATTTTTCGTACGCGTCCGAAACATATTATCTGGGGCATACTTGCGTCCTTTGTGGCTTATGGCGCCACTGTAGGCAGCTCTCAGTTTATGGACCAGAATGTAGCTACGTTTATCGGTGCGTTTGCGCTGGGTGTTTTTTCAAATGTATTCACCCGCGTTGCCAACCAGCCAGCCACCATCGTCAGTATGCATGGTTTGATTGTGTTAGTACCCGGCTCTAAAACCTACATCGGCCTCAACTCATTTATTTCTGGTCAGAATTTTGTTCAGGCCGACCACATCGGGCAGGATGTTTTCCTGATCTTCATGTCACTGGTGGCCGGGCTGATTTTCGCTAACGTGGTGATGCCAACCAAAAAGGCGCTGTAATCAGCTTAAAAGCTTTATCAGCGCTTTACCCAGGCGTACATTCAGTGCGCCTGCGGCCACCGCCTCGGCTGAATTTTCCACAAAGCGCGCCGTCAGTGAGCCACTAATTTGATTGGCAATTTCATCGCTGGCCAGATCGAAAATACTCTGAGCTGCCAGGTTTTGCGCCAGAATGGTCATCAATCGCCAGTTTCCTGTCGTTGCGGGTCGTAGTCCGTACACCTGTGCCACCCTGCGCACCATACGCAGGCTAATCCACAAAATGGCTAAGGTCTGAATTAAATGATTGGGGCTGACAAAGGCCAGGCTACCACTGACCATAGACTCTCTGCGCACCACTTCACGCGCTCTGGCGGCAACAGGCTCATCTACCACCCGTTCATACAGCCGGACCGTCTCTTTTGCACTCATATGATCCTGAACACTGTGCTGATATTGACGAAAACGATGCGCCGCAAAGCTTTCTTCAGAAAAAGTCGCTGCGTGCTTATTCAGCGCACGTAATGCCTCTTCGTGAGTGGTTTTTGACAGCCCGGCCAGATCCGGGGTTCGATGCAGGTATTTATTTACCGCCCGGTAGCCGCGAATTTCGCGAGTGACCAACCATAGCAAGCAGCCACAAAAAGCACTTAACAGCACGGCAAGTACAATACTTAGCACCGGTGATTCGGCATAAGCACTTTGCAGATACCAGATAGCATCGACAATGCTAAATGCAAATAACGCCAGCAGCCCAAGCAGCAGCGTCAGCGTAAACAGGGAAAGCCGCCCACCCTTTGCATCCGGCTGCCACTCCTGCGCAGTAAATTTTTCTGGCATCGCATGCGTTGGCGGCGCTTCGTCCACTTCGCGCTGCTGAACTTTGGCACGGTACGGGGATACAGAATCACTCATGGCCATCTCCTAATAAAAACTGTAACAACCGGTCGAGTCCTCTGCCGCTAAGTATTCTGGGCAGATAATCGTCCGGCACACTGGCAGGCAGCACCGGGAAATGCTCCTGCGAGGACATCGCAGAAAGGCTTTCAGGCAGCGGTTCAAATTCAGCCTCAATGTACTGACCCGCTTTACCGCGGTAACGTAAACTACTGGGCGTACTGCCCGGATCGGTGGCCTGCAGTGCGCTTACCAGAAAGTGCTCAAAATGCACCGGCTTATCTTTGATTTTTGCTACCGCACCTTCGGTGATTTGTTTAAGCAATACCAGCAAATCATCATGGTAGGCAGCAGGTAACAAATCTGATTTAGCCGCCACAAACGCAACTTTACTAATCGCCTGCTGGCGCAAGATATTGCGGCTGAACCACCCGCTTTCACCGTATGAAAATACCTCCGCCAGATAACTCAGGGTTTCTTTAAGCTGATATAAATGCTGTTTGCTGTGATTAAGCCCCTCAAACAAGTCAATCAGAATAATCTGCTTATCGGCCTGACGAAACGTCCGGCTTTTCAACGGTGCCAGCCATTGCTTCTGGAAATAGCGGTAATTCTTATTAAATAACGTCGTCCAGGGATGGGTCACATCACTGCTGACACTTGATGGCAGCGGTGTAAAGCCATGCGAGCGCCAGTCAAACCCGGTATCGCCCAGCAAAAAACTGCCCGGCTGTAGCAACGTAATGCCGTTTTGCTTGGCATACAGTAAGTAGTTGCGATACTGCTCCACCAGCATTTCCACGCGTTCAGGCTCCGGGGGCTGGTCAAAGTCAAACTCTGCCACTACATCATGCCATTGCTCCGCATAATCACGCTGAGGCCGGTTCATTTGCTGCGCCCACGCCGAATCTGACCATTGCGTGAAAGGCTTTGTCAGCATCGGCAAATCCGTCAGCCACTCCCCCGGGTAATCAATAAACTCAAAGACCACATCAGTATACGGAAGTAAGTGCTTCTTAACTCCACTTGTCTCTCTTAGCCTGACCAGAACCTTAAATCCGTAGACATCTTCGGTAGGGCTAGGCCACGCTTTTCTGCCTAGCGCTTCAATATGTTGTTCCACGGGAAACATTTCAAAGCCATCAATGGGCTCAATCCACATGTGTTCAACCAGTTCAGCAGGCAAATACTCCAATAAAGGCAGACACTGATAACCACCTTCGCTGCGATACTTGAGCATTGTCATCAGGCTGGTAAACAGCGTCGACTTGCCACTACGACTCAACCCAGTGATAGTGAAGCGGTGATGCTCTTTCAAAAACCAGTCAGCCCAGTGATTATTTTTTGCCGGATTAAACCATTGCGTAATCAATACTGCTCCCTTTTTCTTCCTGCCTGTTAGTAATGTGCCTGCGTTATAAACAGTTTCAATACATTTTTATACTTTGTTACATCATTTCCGGCGCGCCTGCGTATGCACTCATCAGATGCCTTCGTAATATGTTTCTGATTTTATAGGAAAAGCGATGATTACCACCCACGTTTGCCTGCTTAATGATAGCGTCACCTCTGTCCTGACACCGGTAATCGATCCGTCTATACCCAGTGACGCGCTGGTTATTGCGGGCACACGCGCCTATGAAAACCATGCTCAGCAATTGATACGTCTGGCAAAGACCCGGGGCTTCAAAGCCAGCTTCTTCTGTTTACCCAATACCACTAAGATAGCGCAAATCAAGGATGCGTTTCTGGACCTTTTTTCGCAGCTATGTGAATCAGGTGAAGGTGAAGTCTGGCTGAACGCCTCGGCGGGTGACAGATATCATGTACTTGCCGCCTTTGAGGTTGCACGAGCCTATGATTGCCCGGTGTTTGTCGTTGAACCATCACAGGACGCACTATACTGGCTGCACCCTGAAAATCAGGCGCCCACGCCAATTGATGATCGACTCAAATTGCACGAATACTTTACGTTGTTCGATGCCACGCTCACCGGACAGGAAAATACGCAAGGGGTAAGTAAGCCTGTCAGAGAGCTTGGTGAAAGCTGGGCAAAGGATATTCAACAATGTGCAGCCGCACTCAGAGCCCTCAATTATCTGGCCTCAAAGGCTGCTGAATCATTACGGGTTAACATGGAGCAGCGCCACCGTGACGATGCGACCTTATCCAGCATGTTATGGGAGCTGGAAGCGCTGGACTATGTCAGGGTTGATAACCATACCCTGATATTTGCCAATGAAAAAGCCCGCTTTTTTTGCAATGGTGGCTGGCTGGAAGAGCATACGTTTGCCGTGCTAAAAGGTGTCTCCGGACAGGTCGCACAAGTCCAGGATTCCGCCCATGGCGCGCAAATTACCCGTAAGATTAACGGTAAAACGTTAAGTAACGAGCTGGATGTTATTGCGCTGGCCAACAACAAATTACATATTATCGAGTGTAAAACGCAGTACATGGAAGCGCTGAGCAGCACTAATACGCTTTATAAGCTGGATTCACTCAATGAGCTGTTAGGGGGCTTGGAAGGCCGGGCTGCACTGGTGACCTATTTCGATGTCACCCCGTCTGCCAAATTACGAGCCACTGAGCTGGGTATCCGAATCTTCGGATCTCAGGAAATTCCTCAGTTAAAACACCACCTGGCGAACTGGCTTGAGCAAGCATAGGCTGCTTATATTGACCGGTGCAGCCAAAAGTCTGCTATGGTAAATGCCTGATAACCAGACGCCGTGTCATCCTGACCAATGATAAAAAGAACATTTCTCGCAGTAGCTGTGCTGATAGCAGCGTTGATTACAGTCATTCTGATTCGTGGTGCGATGTTTACGCCATCGCCGGTCGTAAACGATAACAAAGTCGCTGAGCAGTATTCGCTGCCTGATTCAGATTTGGTCGCTGAGCATCTGGCACAAAGTATTCGTTTTAAAACATTATCGGCGCAGTCTGCGCCCATCGACACAAAGGCATTCGCAGGATTCAGAAAATGGCTGGCTGAGACTTATCCGGCAACCCATGAGGCGCTGACCCTGCATGTTATCAATACACACACTTTACTGTTTCACTGGCAGGGAAGACATTCTGATAAACAACCGGTGCTTCTGTCCGCACACTATGATGTGGTACCGGTCAATCCGGATACCGAAACTAAATGGACGCATCCCCCCTTCGCCGGCCATATCGATGACGAAAACCGAATTTGGGGCCGCGGCGCGCTGGACGATAAGAGCGCGGTAATCGCGCTTATCGAATCGGTAGAAGCTGCACTCAGTCAGCAGTTTACGCCCAACTCAGACGTTTATATCGCATTTACCCATGATGAAGAGCTTGGCGGCAATGCCGGCGCCAAAGCAGTAACCGCATGGTTTCGCGACAACGATATCACGCCTGCATGGTCTTTGGATGAGGGCTCTTTTGTGCTGGATGGCCTGGTGCCGGGGCTGGATAAGCCTGTTGCCAGTATCAATGTTGCCGAAAAAGGCTTTTTAACGCTTCGGCTTAGTGTTGATGGTGCCGGTGGACACAGTTCTATGCCACCGGCACAAACCGCAGTTACCCGAATATCCCGCGCTGTGGTCGCTGTGCAGGATGCTCCCATACCTGGTGGTCTTAGTGGTGTCACTGGGCAGATGTACACCAGTATCGCCCGGCACATGTCCTTTGATAAACGTATCTTGTTTGCCAACAGCTGGCTGTTCAGCCCGGTTATTGAACATGTCGTAGGTCAGTCGCCCAGCGGAAATGCCATGTTACGAACCACAACAGCGCCCACCATGCTAACTGGCAGCATTAAAGCCAATGTACTGCCTGAAACGGCAACCGCGACCATTAATTTCAGGCTTCATCCACGTGACAGTATCGAAGATATTGTAGACTGGGTAAAGCAGGCTATTGATGATGAGGGTGTCTCAATTACGGTAACCGAAGCGTTTGCCGCATCTTCCGTGTCTCCTGCTGACAACGAGGCGTTTGGCATACTTACGACAGCAGCTCGTCATGTTTACCAGGATGCCATCGTGACACCGGGGTTAACGGTGGCGGCGACCGACAGCCACCATTATGCCACCCTGACCAGTGCCTACCGGTTCAATCCGATGATGATTACCCCTCGCGATCTGGATGGTTTTCATGGCACCAATGAGCATATCACCACGGACAACATGATGAATGCTGTTTCTTTCTACAGCCGCCTTCTCAGGCAGCTGTAGCAACGGCATCATGGGTACCGTTGTCTGTTTGCAATAACAGATGAAAGCAGTAACCCAGTGTGAGGCTCATAATCAGCATTTC
>CAZOYR010000097.1:0-12174 GCA_964584105.1 uncultured Alteromonas sp. | reverse complement strand
TGATTGTTATGCTAAGTGTTTTTTTAATGCTGTCAGGTTGTGCGGCTATTAATGACTTATCAAGCTACAGTATCAGCGAAAATGAACTGAAATCGTCACTGAACGATCAGGTCTCAGAGCTTAAACGGGAGGTTTCTCTGGCCGGAATACCGCTGGAACTGGATGTCTCTGAAATGGATATTCAGGTGGGGCCGGATAACCGGCAGGTAGTAATGTTGCAAACTAAAGCAACGGCGACCGTTAAAGCATTCGGGTTTACATATCCTGCCGATGTGAATTTGCAGATTGAAGGCCAGCCCTTTTATGATGCGGAGAAGAAGGCCATTTTCGTACGCTCTCTGCGATTGCTGGACAGCACGATAGAGGCAAATGGATATAGAGGAAATCTGGCGCCGGTCAGTGATAAATTTATGACACTGTTTAATGGATACCTGGCCACACACCCCGTTTACGAGCTTGATACCCGCAGTACACTGATGAATCTGGCTGCCAGTATGCCGCTAACGCTGGCTATCGAACCCGGCAGACTGGTTATCCGGCAGCAACAGTAAAACGAAAAAGGCGGCTGGTAGGCCGCCTAAAGTAGTTATTCAATATTCTGGATCTGCTCGCGCATTTGCTCTATCAAAACTTTAAGCTCAACGGCGGATTGCGTGATAGCCGTGCTGATTGATTTAGAGCCCAGGGTATTAGCCTCACGATTGAACTCCTGCATCATAAAGTCCAGCCTGCGACCACACGCGCCACCTTTTTTAAGAATGTTACGTGTTTCATTAACGTGTGAGTTTAGACGATCAATTTCCTCGGCCACATCGACCTTCTGCGCGAGCATAATCATTTCCTGCTCAAAACGCCCTTCATCTAATTCGATTTTTGCTTCTTCAAAACGTGTCTGAATACGTTCGCGCTGCCACTGCATGATTTCTGGCATTTTTTCTTTTACGGTGGCAACTTCGGTTTCAATACTGTCCAGACGCTGCTCTATAAGCGATCTCAGTGTTTTACCTTCGGCTTCTCTTGCCTCGATAAACTGATCAAGGGCGGTATCAAACCCACCCATGGTATCGCTTAAGATTGTATCCATATCGGTTTCTTCGGCCGCAATCACGCCGGGCCAGCGCAGCACGTCCATCGGATTCACACCGGTGGACTGGCCGTGAGACTGTACCCAGTCAGCAGCGTGCAGCACCTGTTTAGCCAGATCTTCATTAAGCGTAAGTGTAGACTGCGCATTATCCGAAGGAGTAAAACGTAAGCTGCATTCTACTTTGCCTCGATGCAGCCGTTTGCGGAAACGCTCTCTGAGCATCGGCTCGAGTGAGCGAAACTGTTCGGGCAGGCGAAAATAGGTTTCAAGAAAACGCTGGTTCACAGAGCGGATTTCCCACACTACCGAACCCCAGTCTTGTTTAATTTCGTTACGGGCGAATGCGGTCATACTGTAAATCATAGGAATAGCCTTTTTTGATCAGCGAATTTGATGCTATCGCTTGATGATACGTGAAGTCGATAGATAATGACTAGCAATCATTGTTTTTACTGCTATCCATGCACTTTATTAAATTTGGTACAGGGGATATTGAATCGCAAATAACCTTTTCGTATGCTTTGTGGGATATATAATAATAAATTCGCAAAAAACATGCACACGGACGTCAATATGAAGTATTTCCATCTGCTCTTCTTACTTTCACTTGCACTTTTTTCGGTTTCAAGTGAAGCAACGTTTACCGTTAAGGATATCGCTAAAAACTACACCTATCAAAACGCGAAGCTTTCCCCCGACGGCACCAAACTTGCCGTTAGCTTTGACGATAAAGGTGCCCGAAACCTTGCTGTGTTTAATCTCAAAGACTTTTCGGTCCTTGGTGGGGCTAGTCTGGGCACGCGTGGTGATGTCGGAAACTTCTATTGGGGCAATAACGAAAGAATTGTACTGGAAATATGGCGGCGTAAACCATGGCAAACAGAATCGTCAAACTATGGCGAGCTGTACGCGGTTAACTATGACGGCACGCAAGGCGAAATGATTTATGGCTTTACTGTGCAAGAGCGGATGGATACAAAAATTCGCCGTAAGCAGGCCACCGAGGGCTGGGCTGAAATAATCAGTATTTTGCCTGATGACAAGCGTCATATTCTTATCTCTTCCACCCCCATGTCGGAAGGAAATTATCGTTATGCATCCATCCACAAATTAGATATCTACACGGGCCGCCTGCTCAAACCGGTTACACTTGCGCCGGCTCAGCAGGCCAGTTTCTTTGCTGATAAGCAGGGAAATCTGAAAGTGGCAATTGGAACCGACGAGAGCGGTGATAAGAAAATTTACCGTTACATTGATGATGAGTGGAACGAGGTCTCCGATAACTTTGGCGAAGCGTTTCAGCCTATCGCGCTTAGTAATAACGCCAAAGATGCCATCTATCTGGATAACTTCGGGCAGGACAAAGTTGGCTTGTTCAGAATGTCTCTTGAAACGGGTAAACGGGAAGCGATTTACACGGATAATAAAGTCTCACTTTCGCCTGGGAGTATTAATGTTACGGTCGACAATACCGATGCTTATGCCATCAGAGTCGACGACGGTCGTCCTGCATATGTGATGTTTGAAGATGCCGGGGAAGAAGCTGCACTGTTTAAAGGCATGCTTGGCGCCTTGCCTGGTTACACACTTACCCTGACCAGCCGGTCCAGAAATGGTCAGTACTGGGTGTTGTATGCTCACAATGATATCGACGCGGGCACGTTCTATCTGTTTGATAAGTCTTCCGGACAGCTGACGCAACTGCTTGCTAACATGAACCACATCAGTATTGATGACTTTTCTGAAACTCAGCCTGTCACTTTTTCCGCTACCGATGGTACAGCTGTTCATGGCTATCTGACTTATCCGGTAGGAATGGCGAAAAATGAAAAAGTGCCGCTGGTAACCCTGGTACACGGCGGTCCCCATGGGGTGCGTGATTACTGGGGATTTGACCGTGATGTTCAAATGCTGGCCGGTCAGGGCTATGCGGTATTGCAGGTAAATTATCGCGGTTCGGGTGGCTATGGTGCTGATTATCAGCAAGCCGGCTATCACCACTGGGGTGACCTGGTACAACAGGATATTATTGATGGTACCCGCTGGGCTGCCGAGCAGGGTAAGATAGATAAATCAAATATCTGCATTATGGGGGCAAGTTTCGGCGGCTACTCCGCGCTGATGTCTGCCTCGATGGCACCTGAACTATTTAAATGCGCTATCTCAATGGCTGGCGTGTATGACCTGAACCTGATGTATGAAGAAGGCGATACACCCACTGAGTTGTGGGGTAAAAGCTTCTTAAAGCGGGTTATTGGTACTGACCAGAAGCAACTGGCTGACTTTTCTCCGGTGAACCATGTTCAGTCCTTGGATGGTCCTGTGCTTATCGCGCACGGAAAAAGAGATCGCCGCGTCCCTTTCGAGCATGCTGAGCGGTTGAAGCATGCACTGGATAGCGCGCAGAAACCTTATAAGTGGTTTGTCCGGGATGAAGAAACCCATGGCTTTTATGATGAGAATAATCGCGCCGAATTTTACGGTGAGGTAACTAAATTCCTTCAGTCCAATTTCAATTAATGTCTTACCGGCGGGCTGTCCGGCCCGCTTGTATCACACCATAAATCTTTTATTCGGTGCTCAACTTGATTAGGCAAGTGCGTTATACTTAGCGCACTTAATTATTTTAAATAAAATGTGCCTAATCAGGAGAAACCTATGCGTCCAAGTGGCAGAACTGCCAGTCAAATCCGTCCGGTTACCATTACCCGTAACTTTACCTGTCATGCAGAAGGCTCTGTGCTGATTGAGTTTGGCAATACTAAAGTACTTTGTAATGCAACGGTGGAAGAAGGTGTGCCACGGTTCATGAAAGGTCAGGGCAAAGGCTGGGTGACTGCTGAGTACAGTATGTTACCGCGCTCTACCCACACTCGTAGCCAGCGTGAAGCGGCGCGTGGTAAACAGGGTGGACGTACATTAGAAATTCAGCGACTGATTGCCCGCTCGTTGCGCGCTGCCATTGACCTGAAATTGCTGGGCGAAAATACAATCACATTAGATTGTGATGTGATTCAGGCCGACGGCGGTACCCGCACAGCATCCATCACTGGCGCGTGTGTAGCACTGGTTGATGCATTAACGTATATGCGTGCTAAGGGAATTATCAAAGCTAACCCGTTAAAGCACATGATTGCTGCATTGTCAGTAGGCATTCACGATGGTGGCGCTATTGCTGATCTTGAATACACAGAAGATTCCACGGCTGAAACTGACATGAATATCGTCATGACAGAGACCGGCAAACTGATTGAAGTTCAGGGGACTGCGGAAGGCGAACCGTTCTCGTTCGAAGAGATGAATGAGATGCTGGAGATCGCTAAACACGGTCTGCGTGAATTATTCGATGCACAAAAAGCCGCGCTGGCATAAGGAGTAGGGCAATGAAACCGTTCCAGAAAGAATTTATTGAATTTGCGATTGCCCGTGGGGTACTGAAGTTTGGTGAATTTACCTTAAAATCTGGTCGAACGAGCCCTTATTTCTTTAATGCCGGGTTGTTCAATCGTGGCGGCGATTTGGCCAAGCTTGGCCGGTTTTATGCCGCCGCGCTAATGGATGCTGAGATTGAGTTTGATGTCTTATTTGGCCCTGCTTACAAAGGCATTCCCATTGCAACTACCACAGCGGTAGCGCTAGCTGACCAGTACGATGTCGATACACCTTATTGTTTCAACCGCAAAGAAGCTAAAACGCATGGTGAGGGCGGCAACCTGGTGGGAAGTCCACTGGAAGGTAAAGTGATGCTGGTGGACGATGTAATTACCGCGGGTACTGCGATTCGTGAGTCTATGCAGCTTATTGAGCAGAACAATGCCTCTTTGGCGGGTGTACTAATCGCTTTGGACCGTCAGGAACGTGGTCAGGGTGAATTATCCGCAATTCAGGAAGTCGAGCGTGATTTTAATACCCGGGTGGTATCGATTGTCACATTAACAGACGTAGTGTCGTATCTGAAAGAGCAGCCTGCGCAGCAGGACCGTATCAATACAATTAACGCTTATCGTGAGCAATACGGAATCTGACAGTGAGCAATATAAGCGATTTTCAGGATGCGGATTATCAGCTGGATGCCAAAGGATTACGTTGTCCTGAGCCGGTCATGATGATTCGGCTAAAAGTCAGGAAAATGGCTGAAGGCGAAACGGTATATATTACGGCGGATGATCCGTCTACGGCTCGTGATGTGCCGAGCTTTTGCCGTTTTATGCAGCATACACTGCTTAAAGCGCAAACCGATGAAATACCGTATCAATATCTGATTAAAAAAGGGGCTTAAGCCCCTTTTTCTTTTCTATTTTTCTCTTAAAGCACGTACGGCCATACTCAGGTTTTGTGATAGCGACTCTCAATGGCGCAAAAGATTCCGAATAAAAATATACCTACACCAACGACCATAAGTGCGTACTGACCATAACTTTGTTGCACAATCGTATCTAACGCTTCTTTAAGCCCACCAGCTTCCTGCGGATCAGCCTTATAGGCCGCCTGAATGAAAAAGCCGCCGACCAGGATGTACACTATCCCCCGGGCGAAAAAGCCCATGCGTCCCACTACCCGACTAATCTTCTTAATGCGCGCTGACATTCTGTGAACATCAAACTTATCCATGAAATCAGCTTTAAATGCGTGTTTGAATTGGATAAAGGCGAAGATAATAATGATTATCCCGACCGCCGCGACCAGATAGATCCCCCATTGTTGCTGCATCAGCGTAGATGACATTTCTTCGCTGTTACTTTGACCGCCACTAGACGATCCGCTGGTGCCCTGAAAAACCTTGATTGCCAGATAGGTACCAAATGCGTAGATAATGCCGGATACAAAGTAAAATATGCGGGTAACAATATCCTTAGCCTTGCTCATATCCAGATTGTCGATATTGAGGCCGGCCTGAACAAATCGCCAAAGTACATAACATGCCATTCCCACAATAACAGCACCCAGCATGATTCGGCCAAAGGGCTGTTCAAGAATTGACATAAAAACATTCTTTTGTGACGGAGAATCTGAGCCGTAAACCCCAATAGCTGACTTGAGAATGAGAACGCCCAAAAGACAGTAAACAACGGTTTTAGCTGCATAGCCGCCAAAAGCCAACATGGATTTCCAGTTATCAGTCAAGGTCTTGCTCCGTAAACAGTGATTATTATTTGCTTACGGTTTAATGACCTTTCATGATTACTTAATATTCAAGAAATATAAATTAAGACCGAAGTGATTTAAGCAGCGCCTGATGGATAAGGTTTTTTGACTGCTCTGAGCTACAGCTAAAATCGCTGACATGAAGCGCGTGCCGTTGCAAAAGCCGCTTCATTGTTTCAACGCTAAGGGTAATGTGCACCATGTGGTCGGTCTTAGCCGACTGGCTTGGCATACTCATCGTAAGCCTAATGAAGCAAGTGCCCATCAGGGCCTGTTGATGGCATTGGCTGGTCATCGCTGAGAGACTGCACAATCGCCTGGATAAGCTTGGCGACCTGCGGCTCACTGGCGTAGAGAGGGGTCAGTGCAATAAGCTGCTGTTGCGCATCTTCAATAATTTCCCGGGCAGCAGGTGTTTTTCCCGCGGCGTGATAGTGATTGGATAAGTAAATGGCCAGAGCACCGTAAGCAATAAAATCCTGAGAAATAAGCGTTGCTCCTTCTTCAGGACTGCGCAGAGATTGTATAATTGCCTGCGCGATTTCAAGCGCCTGTGCACTGCAGTGGATGGCACTGGCTTCATCACCCTCTTCCAGAAACTGATTGGCGGTCTGCTGCATCTGCGTACGCTGGACGCGCGCATCCTCGGGATGAGCCTGTAACCACTGTTTATATTTGTTACTCAGAAAACTCGACCGCACCTGAATCTCCTTAAACATATTTAATGTAAATGAGAATTATTATCAATAATAAAGTGCTTTGTGTCACTCGTCAATAACACTGATGCCGCCATTTAAAATAGTGTACTGATATACCATAGCAATATGACAACCAAGGTTAGCCCGACGATAGCACTTGCTTTATATTGGCGGATTAACGCCTCAGCCTGGTTGCCGGCAATGTAAACCACCACGGCTAAACCAAAATATCGAATGGAGCGGGCAATAACGGTCGCCAGCACGAAGAAAAACAGTGAGTATTTGGCGGCGCCAGCCGCCAGCATAGCAATTTGAAAAGGAATGGGGGCAATGCCAAGTGTCAGAACAAACCAAAAGCCCTGACGCTGCATTTGCTGCTTGACGCTGTCAAACTGCGCCTGGCTGGAGAAGGTTTCAATAACCCAGTCGCCGATAAGGTCAAACAGAAAATAACCAAGACCATAACCGACTATAGCACCAACCAGGCACCCCACAGTTGCCATGAAGGCAATCATCCAGAGTTTATCCCGCCTTGCCTGCATCAGAGGCACCAGCACAGCTTCTAAAGGAATAGGGACGACGGTTGACTCAAGCATGGAAGCAATCGCAACACCCGAAAGCATATTTTTGGAGTTTTTTAACCTTCGGGTTCTTTCCTTTACCTGCGCGCGTATGCCCATGGCGTCCTACTTTTGTTTGATGACTTTCCCATCCTTCATTACGAAGGTAACAGTTTCCATTACGCTGATATCTTCGATTGGGTTCCCCTGTACAGCGATAATATCGGCAAATTTACCGCTTTCTACGCTGCCTAACTGATCATCTACTTTAAGCATAGCCGCGGCATGTTTTGTTGCGCTGAGCAGTGCATCCGCTTCAGACATACCAGCCTCAACCATAAAACCAAATTCCTGTGCATTATCACCATGGGCTGATACGCCAGAGTCAGTACCAAAGGCGATATTCACACCAGCATTGTGAGCTTTTTTAAATGTTTCCTGAATCAGTGGCCCTATCTCTTTGGCTTTAGGACGAACCAGATCCGGAAAATAACCATCAATTTTCGCCTTTTCGGCAACAAATTTTCCGGCCATGATCGTTGGTACATAATAGGTATTGTGCTCTTTCATCAGGGTCATGGCTTCTTCGTCCATGTAGGTTCCATGCTCAATCGACGTTACCCCTGCTTTAATAGCCCGCTTCATGCCTTCTTTGCCATGGGCATGGACTGCAACAGTCATGTCGTAATCGTTAGCGGTATCGACAATAGCCTGTAGTTCGTCGTCCATAAACTGTGGGTTCTGACCACTTTTGGCCACACTTAACACGCCACCGGTGGCAGTGATTTTAATAACGTCTGCACCATCCTGATACCGTTGTCTGACCGCTTCGCGCGCTTCAGCAGTACCATTAACTACACCGCTGGCCGGCCCGGTGTCGGGTCGGATAACACGCGCCATTCCATTGCTGGGATCGGCATGCCCACCGGTTGTGGCAATGGATTTGGCTGCCGTATAAATTCGTGGACCTTCAAGCAAACCTTTATCAATGGCTTTTCTTAACGCGACGGTTTCGTTGTAACTATCACCCAGATTTCGCACGGTGGTAAATCCGGCATGAAGGGTTTTCTTGGCATAATTGGCAGCGGTTAGCGCGTAGTCAGCTTCATTTTTCGTATAGCGTTCCAGATAAGCACCAGGCCCGCTTTGTGAGGATAGATGCACGTGCATATCCATCAGGCCGGGGAGCACAGTGCTATCTTTTAAATCAATTACTTCGTCGCCATTGCCGGCCTTTGTGAAGCCGTCTTTTACTTCCACAATTTTGTTATCATCCACCACGATAGTGACATTGTCGCGCAGCGATGAACCGGTCCCGTCAAACAGTTTTCCTGCATGAATCAGGGTATCAGCAGCGGCAGTGGCGGTCAGCAGACTACCCACGCACAGACAAAGACAAGAAAGCTTATTATTCATAAAGTGGTTTTTCCGATTATTGGGTGAAGGGTAACAATAGGGCAGAGCAGGCGGGGATGTAAAGCGATTGTAAAAATGGCCCGTCCGGGCCATTGCTGTTTTATTCCGGAAGCTCTCCGATAACAAACGGTTCATACTCGCTGGTTACAAAAAGCTGCTGTCGCCCATTTTTGTGCCGGCGCTCAGCGTATTCAACCAACTGATAGTAAACATTTTGATTGATACGAGCCCAGAGGTTTGTTCTGACGCATACATAGGGAATGGGTGTACTATCCGGAGCGCCCAGCGCTTCAGGTGGATTGCGCAGCTCTATAGGGTGATTGGACGAAAGCGTAAACCTGTCACCGACATTGGTGGTGAATATAATACTGTCGTCGTCCTCTTCCCACTGCGTAACCAAAAACGGCACATCTTCTACGGTAATGCCCAGCTTCTCAACGGGCGTGACCAGAAAATACTTGTCGTCCTCTTTTTTGATAACCGAAGAAAACAACCGTACCAGAGATTGCCGACCAACCGGACTGCCTTCATAGTGCCAGCTACCATCAAGCTTGATGGTCATATTCATATTGCCGCAAAATTCAGGATCCCATTTATCAACGGGAGGTATGCTGCGGGTGGGATCACCCGCAGCATCCGTTATTTGCTGACTGAATCTATTGAGATCCATTTTCTTCCTCAAGCATGGCTTTTATTTCGCGTAGCTTGGCCTTAATTCGACGCATATTGTCAGGTCCGGTGCGCAATAACTGCTTTTGCGGCGCACTGAGGTTTTCCAATTTAGGATCTGCGTATTTATACGCTACCGAATCACTATAAACTTCGACCGGAACCGGCACTTCCGGCGTATTCAGTAATTCATTGATTGCTTTTACAGCAACCGCATCAAAGGACTCATCAGGGTTACCGATTTCAGCATACTTTTCCTGAATCTGAGGCCGGTAATTTTTATACAGGTCTACCAGTTCTTCGTTGTCCATTGACTCCATCATATCGACATACGGGGTATAACGTTTGTAACTGGCCGCATCGATCCATTCTTTACCAGCCTGACTGTACACCCGGAAAGTTTGTTCTGGTGCTTTAAGTGGCTGCTGGTTCGCCATTTCTTCGTTGGCCAGGTTAGTGACTGAAACAACAAAGCGCTGCAATAGCCCTTCGTCCACCAAAAAGGCATTGGTATCTTGCTCTTCACTTAATCCTGACAGCGATTTCTTGATACCTTCATCGCTACTGTCCAGCGGCTCTGGCTCAGGCTCTTCCTGTTCAGGCATAGGCTCAGGCTCTGTCTCTGGATCAATTTCTACCGGCTCAGGTTCCGGTGTCCCTTCAAACTCTTCTGTGTTGCCCTCATCGGCAGGCAGATTGTCTTGCGGTTCAACCGTCGGCTCGGCTTCCTCTACCTGTTCAGACGAATCATCAGACGGCCAGAACACAACGGCCAGAATAATAATGATGATAATGGCTATTAATACAATGTGCGGGGCTACCTTGCGTTTTTCTGACGGGTCACTCATAACATATCCACCATATAAAAATTAATCCTCAGAACAATGTCTTACAAGAATCATACTTGCTATGCGTTTATGACGAAAGGGCGTTGGGCGCACAAACGCAAATTTCCATGATTGGTTCATTTTCCTACATTAAAAAGTCAGAATTTGATCGTTTTAACGCCAAAAATCTTTCTTGTCGCTGCTAACAACAACTGATATCCCGACCCCCTAACCGATAAATACTTGCGCAGAATTAATGAACGTCAGCGCGACTGAGAAAGTATAGTAGTAAGTTAAACGTCTCGCGGGAGTCCATGATGCATAAATTTCTGATGAAAGATTTACTGCAAAGAAATCCTGATATCGATTATCTCGAGGTTCAGTCATTCGAGATGAATGTGTATCTGGTGCAGGTCACTATCGGCGAGAAGACCGGATTTGTGTACGATGAAAAGGACCGGCCTATGCGCTTTTTCAGTGCGGGCCATATTCGGGAAATGTTTGAATCCTGTCAGGTCACTCAGGCTGTCATGACCCACGACACGCCGTATGAAGAGATGATTGGTAATCCGCCCAAGTCAAAAACGCAAACTGCCCTGCCATTTACTATGCGATTACCCTATTAGTCAGAGTGTCAGACCATTTGCGAGGCAATTTGAATCAACATGCCGACAACGCTGCCGACGGCAAAGCCAACCCAGGTATTTTTAAGCAGGTATCTGAACAGCGCAGCGCCGAATAATCCGCACCATAGCATTGTGGAATACAGCGATAGTGTTGCGCCGCCGGTACCCGAGTCAGGTAAAAAAAGCAGAACGATAAAGGTAAGCGCCATCGCGCCGGTAAGGTACACCCAGATAACATTCTTTCGGTTCGAAAAGCTCTCTGATGCGCTCATAAAAAATCAGCCCGTTAACCATCATTTATTTATAATGGGTAAAGCGGGCTGATGTTGCAATGATGTTAATGTAAGACTTTAGTGGTGATGGCCGTCAAATTCGACTTTCAGCAATGTAGCATTGCCTTCAAATCGTAAAGTTTTGATATCGCCCATGCCCTCTACGTTCAGCGTATTCACCTGTGATGGCCACAAATCGCGTAATGCATCATGTTTGATTTGCAGGCCCTCAAGCTTGGGTGGCTGATCCGTTTCCTGGTAAACCCAGAAGAATTTCCCTTCGGTTTCAAACCCTACAGTATTGAGGCTAAGCGCCTCACCGTCAGCATTGCGAATAGAAAAACGTTTAGTTACGTAGTCAGCAAATGCCTGTTGAGTCTGCGTATCGTCCAGTATGTCTGCCTGCTTATCAAACAACCGCTTAACAGCGTGTTCAGCATCATGCAGATTAAAGCGATGCATGACCTCAATATTTTCAGTGCGCGGATTAAACAGCACAGTAGTAATGGCTGCTTTAATCTGATGCGCCTGTACCTGGGCACATGACACCAACAGCAAAGCCATAAGGCTCCACTGTATGGTGCGCTGAAATACAGACTTAGTCGTCATCGCTATCACTGTCGTCATCTTCAGTCTTCAGCTCAGTCTTACTTTCCTGCATCAGGTCTTTGTAAACACGTCTGCTGCTCTTTTCCGACTTGTAGGCTTCAATACGAGACGGAATAATGCGGCGTGGATAGTAGTTATTTTCCACATCTACATCAGCGGTTTCCCAGCGTGGGTCAACCGCAACGCTCACCAGCTCTTTGTCCTTTTCAGTAACAATAAGCTTAGACACCGCCTTAGGTGTACGACGCCAGATTTCAGCCGGAAT
>CAZOYR010000096.1:0-12179 GCA_964584105.1 uncultured Alteromonas sp. | reverse complement strand
CCAAATTGGCGTCCATATAGTCTTTTAATTCAGCTTTATGTTTATCGCTCCAGTGCTACAGCTCTTCCTGCGCCACCGGATAATCTATTACCGCCTCTCGGCGCTGTTCATCCCGTGAGACATCTTCTCGCACATTAACGGGTGTTGTACTTGCAACCATCTGTTCAGAGGAGGAGTGAGAATTCACAGAAGATGAAGGCTCAGTTTCGCCTACAGTAGATTGAGAAGGTTTCGCCGTTGACGTGGTATGTTTAACTTTCACGGCAGGCGCCGATTGAGGCAGTGATACTGAGTTCACAGGTTCCGGGGGAGATTGCTTATCCAGTTGAGCGACAGCTTGCCCGGTCGTGGGGTTGTCATGCGGAGAAGTTTGGCCGGTGAAATAGCCCGCGACAAAGGCGGCAGCCACCACCAATAACGTTACTACGTGTTTCATATTGCCTCCTGCAAAGTGATTTCAAGATTTCCTTCTTATCCTGCTTAGCATACCACTCAAATTGCTGTCGCAAAGATTTATTTTGTCACTCGGATGAGAGACCGGCCGCTAAATGATTTTCGCTGGATAAACTGTTGAGATAACAGTTTTCCGGCCACTGTATTGTCAGAGTAACAGGTATACATTGT
The DNA here is from genome assembly GCA_964584105.1 of uncultured Alteromonas sp. Lineage (GTDB taxonomy): Bacteria > Pseudomonadota > Gammaproteobacteria > Enterobacterales > Alteromonadaceae > Alteromonas. The sequence goes on along the minus strand of CAZOYR010000096.1, from coordinate 11,555 downwards.
GGCCGGTGGCTGGTTAAAACGAGAAGGTGCGACTGACGCTGGCTACTATCCTTTCATCGGCGGTGTTACGGTCAAGGGTTGTATCTTCAGCCGCTACTTCAAACTGAAAACCTTTCCAGCTTGTCTGGTAGGCAATCCGGTAATGCACATACGATTTTTCATTGCCGTTCCATAACCAGCGATCACCATCTAATGAGTTGGAAGTATCAACATTAATTCTGATCGCGTGGTTCTCAGCCAGTGTGAATGTGTGTGCCAGCATGCCAATAACGTGGCCACCACCGTAACCGAAGTAATCCCATGAGTACCAGCCGTTAAATTCAGTTACGCCCCAGTCCCAGGTATAGCCAAATTTTGCCCACACTTCCGGGTAGTTAAAGTCACTGGATGAAGAGTCCCCCAGGTAGGTGTAGTAAGCGATACCATAGTCCAGCGTCCAGTCTTCGGACAGCTGCTTAAACTGACCGGCATAAAAGTCCAGCTCCTGTTCGGTTTCCCCGCCAAAATCAACATTCGACGTCCATGCGCCCAGGTAAATTCCCTGACTAGCTGCATAATCAAGGCTTGCTTGCAGAGCAGGGTCGTTGCGCGTTTGACTGACACCGTTGAACATATAATCTGATGCCAGCGTGACGGTACTTGACCAGTCAGCCTGTACTGGCGCGCAGAGTAAAAGCGCTCCTGCAGAAGCCAGCGTTATCTTCATCGTTTTCATTTTATTGTCCCCGTATGGTTCAGGTTAAACAGCAACGGTTAATGTTCGTGCAAAGACGCCTGCAGGTGCACGACCCTGCTAACGTGCAGGTTGCTGTGTGAACAGGGTGTCCACACAGAAAAAAGTAGGGCAGCATCTGTGTATCTCGACAAGACAAATGCGCTTGTGCACACAGGAGATAAAGCAGGGCGCTTTACCTGATAATTTGCTGCCCGGAGCAGCACTATCACACAGCGCGGCCGCTGTGTAATCGAACTATGGTTGTGATGCGGACAAAGACTGACTACGCTGAGTGTTTTGCCAGTTCTGCTCTTCCACCACGGGTACATTTTCTACCGGTAACGGTGCATTGCCCAGAATATGATCTGCCGCCTTTTCAGCCACCATTATCGTTGGCGCATTCAAGTTACCGTTGGGAATGGTAGGAAATACAGATGAATCCACCACATGGAGATTTTCAATACCATGAACCCGGGTCTGAGAATCCACCACCGCCATTTCGTCTTCGCCCATTTTACAGGTACAGGAAGGGTGATAAGCACTTTCAACGGCGTCTCTGACAAACGCATCTATTTGTTCATCAGTTTGCACATCTTCACCGGGCTGGATCTCTTCGCCGCGGTATTCATCAAATGCGGACTGTCCGATAATTTCCCGCGTCAGTCTGACACAGGCTCTGAAGCCTTCTATATCATCCTGGTGCTGCAGGTAATTAAACTGTATAGCGGGCGCATCGTCTACACTGGCTGTCTTTGCTCTGACGAAACCCCGGCTGCGCGGCTTATTATGACCGATGTGAACCTGGAAACCGTCGCCATCGAAGGCGCTTTTTCCGTCATAGCGAATTGCAGCGGGTAAGAAGTGATACTGCAAGTCGGGCCACTTAACGCCCGCTTTAGAACGGATAAAACCACAGGATTCAAAATGGTTTGTTGCGCCAAGTCCGGATTTAAACATCATCCAGCGCGCGCCAATGAGTCCTTTGGACACCATGCCCAGTTCGCTGTTAAGGCTGACGGGCTGCTTGCACCGAAACTGAAAGTAAAACTCCAGATGATCCTGCAGGTTCTCACCCACGCCGGGCAGGTGATGAATACACTCAATGCCCGCCTTGGCTAAGTGCGTTTTATCGCCAATGCCTGACAACTGTAACAGGTGTGGAGAACCGATTGAGCCAGCACTGAGGATCACCTTCTTAGTGGCTGTGGCATCGAACATGTCGTCCTCTTCCTGATACCGCACGCCGGTTGCCCGCTTACCATCCAGTAACACTTTATGCACAGTGGCGTGGGTGATGATGGTAAGGTTTTCTCTGTCTTTAATAGGATCAAGATAGGCCCGTGACGATGAACAGCGCTCGCCATCTTTCACGGTCATATGCATAGGGCCGAAACCCTCCTGCTGTGCGCCGTTATAATCAAATGTTTCAGCGTAACCGGCCTGTTTGCCCGCTTCGATAAAAGTTTTGTATAACGGGTTTTTCATTTCATTGCCGTTGTTGGTACCCAGTGGTCCTTCACCACCGCGATACTCATCGCCTCCCATGTACCACTCTTCGGCGCGTTTGAAGTAAGGCAGACAATGCTGATAATCCCAGCCTTTGGCTCCGCTTTGTTCCCACTCGTCAAAATCTCTGGCGTGACCACGCACATAGACCATGCCATTGATAGATGACGATCCGCCCAACACCTTGCCCCTTGGACAATGCATTTTACGGTTATTCAGGTAGGGCTCTTCTTCTGTATAAAACTGCCAGGCATATTTTTCCGTGTTCATAGGAATGGAAAGTGCGGTAGGCATTTTAATAAAAATGCTTTTATCACTACCGCCGGTTTCAATCAGTAGAACTTTATTGTTGCTGTCTTTGGATAAACGATTAGCCAGTACACAACCTGCTGAACCGGCACCCACAATGATATAGTCATACGTTTCCATTTTGGCTCCTCAGAACGGGCTTTCGAGTTCGACCATGCCCATATAAACAGATTTAGTCTGGGTATATTGATTCAGTGTTTCGATACCATTTTCCCGACCAATACCGGACATTTTGTATCCGCCAACAGGCATTTCTGCTGGCGACGCGCCCCAGCTGTTTACCCAGCAAATACCGGCCTGAAGCTGGTGGATGACCCGGTGAGCGCGGGTGACATTCTGTGTCATCACACCGGCAGCCAGGCCAAGAGGGGTATTATTTGCACGGCGTATTGCCTCTTCTTCATCGCGAAACGACAACACACTCATTACCGGACCGAAGATCTCTTCTTTAACAATGGTCATATCGTCTGTGCAGTCTGCAAAAATGGTGGGCTCGACAAAAAATCCGCCTTTTGCATCGTCCGGCGACATGGTATTACCGCCAGTGACCAGACGAGCACCTTCTTGTTTACCTTTTTCGATATAATCCATAACAAGTTCAAGATGCGGTTTTGAAATCATTGCGCCGAAATTAACCTCTGGATCCATCGGGTCACCGGCGCGAATATTTTTGGTGGTGCGTTCTACCAACTCATCCATGAATGCATCCATAATGCTCTCGTGAACAAAAACCCGGGTGCAATTGGTACACACTTCACCCTGCGTAAAAAAGTTGCCCAGCATAGCGGCTGATACGGCCTGGGAAATATCAGCATCTTCAAATACCAGAAGGGGCGATTTGCCACCGAGCTCCATGGTGACATCTTTTAGTGTCGAGGCTGCGGATTCTACTACCTTGCGACCTGTGGCGACTTCACCGGTGAACGAGACTTTTTCAATGTCTTCGTGCTGCGTAAGCCATTGTCCGACCTTGCCATCGCCAATGACAACGTTGAAAACGCCGGCGGGAACGCCAGCTTCTATATAAATTTGAGCCAGCTCTATAGCACCGCGCGGCGTTTCTTCAGACGGTTTAAAAATCATGGCATTACCTGCTGCCAGCGCAGGGGCTGATTTCCAGCACGCAATCTGTATCGGATAATTCCAGGCGCCGATACCTGCACAGATACCCAACGGTTCCTTGCGGGTATAATAAAAATCGCCGCCTAAATCCTGTTGCTGACCGACCTGAGTTGGAGCCAGAGAAGCGAAGAACTCGATAACATCGGCACCGGTAACAACATCCACTTCCCGTGCTTCCTGCAGCGGTTTGCCGGTATCCAGCACCTCATACTCAGCAAGTTTGTCATTATGTTCACGCAGCAGCGCTGCGGCGCGGTGTAGTATGCGGGCCCGTTCAACCGCAGGGGTGGCAGCCCATGTCTTAAAGGCTTTTTTAGCGCTTTCAATTGCTGCCTGCTGTACGGTTTCATCGGCGACTTCAATCTCGTAGATTGCGTCGCCGGTGCCCGGGTTGATCACAGTAATTGTTTCACCGCTTTTGTTTGCCATGAACTGGCCGTCAATGAAATTCTGTAAGCGGGGAAGGCTCATAGGTGACTCCATCGTTTATTTGAGGCTTGATAATGTTTGTTCAGTCAGCCGCGATTCCTTCTGGGGGGCTTACGATGGTCCGTTTCGAAAACTGAAAATAAGTATATAGCTTATATACAAAATCAGCGTGCAAAACGGCTCACTTTTTATATAAGGAAAAAGCGAAGAAGCTTCTGATAGCAAAGGGCATGCTGTTGGTCGCAGAGGGCTGACATTAATCGTATTCCACTGCACAACCCTGAATTTACAGTAAACTAGCGCTCAAATTGTGTGCGGCGCGGGCAAGTTTTTCGCCAGCGTGGTAGGGTAACGTCTGCGAAGGGTAAATACCGTTTAACATGATAAGCACAGCGACGCATCAGGGGCGTGTCTATCAGGTGTAAGGACCATCAGCGAGTAATATGTTTGGTGTAGTAATTAATGCGTACGCTGTTTAAATCACTGACCGCTATTCCGGATCGGACGGCATTTATACAACGTGCTGAAACAGTCGGCCTTTCCTGTGAACGGTGCGCGGCGCTTATTGTTGATGTGGCGGGATTTTCTGATGTCAGCACCACGATGAGCCTGGCAGCAAGTGATCGGTTGCTACTTCAAATCGCAAACCGGTTATCCAGTCTTTTTGATAATGTCGCAGCGTTTGGCAGATTAAACGGTGATGTGTTTGCAATTCTGTTTACCTGCGGTACGACCTCCGGTGCTATGCGTCAAAGAGCAGAAACACTCAATGCACATTTTTCTGAGCCCGTAAGTTGCGCTGAGCACACTTTTATTGCCGAATTTCATATCGGGGCTGTAATTGGTCGCCAGAAACGCTTTTGCGTTTCAGCGTTTATCACACAGGGCGAAAATGCACTGCGGCAGGCTAAGAAAAATTGCTATGAGCGCTTTGCGATAGCCAGCGCCTCGTCACCTGACTTTGCAACGGGTCAGCGGGTAGCGCTTAAAGCTGATTTGCAACGCGCAATGCGTCAACACGAACTTGAGTTGTATTTTCAGCCTAAAGTAAATTTGCAGACTCTGGAGATTATCGGGGCTGAATGTCTGTTGAGATGGAATCATCCGGCAGATGGTGTCATTTTGCCCGGCCCCATTATCGAGGCCGCACATTCCTATCAAATGATGCGAGAGCTGGCATACTGGACGTTACAGCAGGCATGTTGCGCGCAGAGTTATCTGATCAAACATCAAATTGGTATACCTCTGTCAGTTAATATCTCACCCACACAACTTTACGACAGTCAATTAATTCCGAACATTCAGACCCTGTGTCACGACTTTGGACTGGACCCGTCACGCCTGGAGCTGGAGCTGACAGAAGATGTTGCGTTATCTAACTCCACCATGGTTACCGAGCAGATTACGAAACTGCGCCAGATTGGTGTGGGAGTCGCTATCGATGATTTCGGAAAAGGCTATTCAAACCTCACAGCAATTCGCGATTTGCCTATCTCATCGCTTAAAGTAGACAAAGCATTTGTGTTGCAGTTGCACCGCGATCCCATGAACGAAGCCATACTTCAGGCGGCGTGCCTGATTGGTAATGCAAAGGGCTGCGAGGTGGTGGCTGAGGGCATCGAATCAGTAGCACACCTGCATATTCTCAGACGTTTGAATGTAACCAAAGGACAGGGCTTTTTATTTTCCAAAGCCGTATCCTTTCGTGATTTCATCGCTTTATACCGCCAGGAAATTATTATCGGCAGTTCCCACTTACGCCAAAAGTTAACACAGTAGGATTTGGCTTTTAGACAAGGATCTGGGTAGACTTGGCATCGGTTTGAACAACGATTTTAAATTCCATGCAAGCAGAACTTATTCAGTCCGGTGATTTTTTGCATCGCTCCCGCACGCAGCCTTCTTCTTTTGCGCAACCCCAGTCGTTCACTCTGGATAACGGCGTTCAGGTCAGCATTCAGGCGCCCGGTATTATTTCATTTGAACCTGCAACATCTGCCTATACGCCCAAAAGCATCGTGCTATCCTGCGGCGTTCACGGCAATGAAACCGCGCCGATAGAATTATGTGATGCGTGGGTCGCCGATATACTGACACAAGAAATCACACCGGCTCACCGCGTGCTCTTTTTATTCGGTAATCTGCCAGCGATGGATATTGCAAAGCGCTTTGTCGATGAAAATATGAACCGGTTGTTCAGCGGCGCACATTCACAGGGTGAAGGACTTTGTAATGATGAGCGCCATCGCGCCAAAGCGCTGGAAGAGGCTGTTTCCGCCTTTTTTGCAGACGCTGAAGGTGAGCGCCTGCATTACGACTTGCATACCGCCATTCGTGAATCTAAAAATGAAAAATTTGCCGTTTACCCGTTTTTGCATGAACGTATGCATAACAAAGCGCAAATTGCGTTTCTGGCTGCCTGTGGTGTAAAAACGATTTTGTTGAGCCAGAGTCCCACGACGACCTTTAGCTATTACTCAAGCCATATCCATCAGGCACACGCATTTACCGTTGAGTTAGGAAAAGTCAGGCCATTTGGTGAAAATGATATGTCTCGCTTCGAGGATGCACGTCGTGCAATTACCGCGTTAATCACTGAAGCGGATTATACCCCAGAGGTGGACCTGGACACGGTCGAGATTTACACCGTAAATCAGGTAATCAACAAACAAAAAGATGACTTCACACTGCATTTTGCGGACGATACCCCAAACTTCACAGACTTTAAGGCTGGCACTGTATTAGCCACAGAGACCGGGGCTGAGTATGTTGCGCAGCAGGACGGGGAGGCAATTGTCTTTCCCAATGCGAATGTGGCTATCGGTCAGCGGGCCATTTTGACAGTAATACCGACAACGCTGGCCAGTGACAATGTTTGAGCTGGACAGCCGGTTACAGGCTGATACTGCACTGATCGGCGATATGCCACTGTGCCGCGCACTGTTAATGAATGACAGTCAGTTCCCCTGGGTTATTCTGGTGCCCAGAGAACCCGGTGTCCGTGAGCTGTTTGAGCTGGATGAAACGAAGCAACATCAGTTTCTGAAAGAATCAGCCATGGTGTGCCGGGCGCTGACGAGCTTGTACCAGCCTGAGAAGCTCAATGTGGCGGCGCTGGGCAACGTGGTCGCGCAGCTACATGTTCACCACGTCGCAAGATTCAGCGACGATATTGCCTGGCCAGCCCCTGTTTGGGGTCGCCAGCCAGCGGTTCCGTATACCGCAGATGCCTTGCATCGTCATACTCGAAACTTACAACAATATCTGATTAAGGAGTAATCCAGTGATACTGACAACCACCCCAACAATTGAAGGTCACGCCATTGAGCAGTATCACGGCATTGTTATCGGTGAAGCGGTAATGGGTGCCAATGTATTTAAAGATTTTTTCGCTTCTGTCAGAGATATTGTCGGCGGGCGTTCAGGTGCCTATGAGGACGAGCTGACTAAAGCGCGCAAACTGGCCTTTTCAGAACTTGAGCAGGAAGCGCGCAATATGGGCGCCAATGCTGTTGTCGGAATTGATATCGACTATGAAGTGATGGGTGATAAGGGCAGCATGCTGATGGTCAGCATTAGTGGTACGGCGGTCAGGGCGGCGGGTTTATAGTACCCGCTACCATTTGTCTTCGTTATCATCATCGTACTTGCGCGGCTCATAATCAGGCGGCACGTTAAACTTTTTATTTGCACGCAATAGCAGAATATTGCCGGCAATAAGCCCAATGACTAACGCGATGATCAATATTATCCAACCCATACTCATGTCGAGCTTCCCTTATTCAGTACATATTGTTCATACAGGGTTTCGATATGTTTGATCACTATCTGTTTGCCTTCCATGTCACAGTGACGCAGGGCATCAGCGAGCGCTGAACAGCATCGCGACTGCTCAAAGCTGGCGGCGGTTTGTTGATGTGATAAATGCCAGAGCTCGCAGGCAACCCCGCCATGCCAGTGCAAAAACGGGCGGAAAAAGCCGTAAGTCTGAGCATGTTCATCCAGCCACTGAGCAAGCGCAGCGCATGGCCCGTCGTCGCGATACTCTGCGTCAACCAGATCAAAATCATGGGCGCGCTTTATCACGGCTTCTTTATCGTAAACATCAATGTCGGTGCCCCAATGGTGGCGACTTCCGCCAGGCAGGGCTGACCAGGTTAAAATAGCATGAAGCTTTTCAATATCACTGAGGCGGGCATGGTCAAGTTGTGCACCGTTAAGATCTAAGAGCGGCAATTCACCCCGCCACTTACGATTCCAGATAGTCAGCTGTCGGTTAAAATCTCTGAAACTGCTGACCAGCTGACAATCGATACCGTCAGCTCTTGCGGCATCCTGTAAGGCGACGTACGGACCTATGACGTCGGTGTGTAATCGGTGACCGTTACCCGCATCACATAGCCAGGGATTATCGATACCTAACCAGGCTCTACTCATGTCAGTAGTCTCACCATGGTTTGGTAGTAAATCTCTTCCAGTGTTTCCAGGTCACTCATTTTCACGCATTCATCAATTTTATGGATGGTGGCGTTCACCGGTCCAAGCTCGATAACCTGCGCCCCGGTCGGTGCAATAAAGCGGCCGTCTGAAGTACCGCCAGCCGTAGACAGTTCTGCCGCCGCGCCGGTTACCGCGGTAATCGCCGATTGAACGGCATCAACCAGATCGCCGCTATCGGTAAGAAACGGCTGCCCGTTAAACGTCCAGTCCAGTGTGTAGTCAAGATGGTGGCTATCCAGAATCGTTGTCACTCTGTCGATTAGCTCATTGTCAGTGACTTCTGTAGAAAAACGAAAATTGAAACACACATTCAGCTCACCGGGGATGACATTTCCGGCGCCGGTACCTGCATGCAGATTAGAGATTTGAAAGCTGGTGGGAGGAAAAAACGCATTGCCATCGTCCCAGTGCGTACGGGCAAGTTCTGATAGTGCCAGCGCGGCTTCATGCACAGGATTTCGCGCCAGATGAGGGTAGGCCACATGACCCTGAATACCCTTAACCGTGAGGTTACCGGTCAGCGAGCCCCGGCGACCATTTTTTACAACATCACCAACAGATTCAGTACTGCTTGGCTCCCCGACAATACACCAGTCAATCTTTTCATTTCTGGCTTCCAGCGTATCCACCACCCGGGTTGTACCATTAATAAACGGGCCTTCCTCATCACTGGTGATCAGAAAGGCCAGGCTGCCTTTGTGGTCAGGATGATCACTGACAAACCGCGTCGTGGCTGCCAGCATGGCGGCAAGACTACCTTTCATATCTGCGGCGCCGCGCCCGTGCAGGTAGCCGTCTTTCTCGGTAGCGACAAAAGGTGGTGTTTGCCATGCGCTGGCTGGCCCGCTGGGAACAACATCAGTATGTCCGGCAAAGCATAACAGGGGGCCTTGTGTACCGCGTCGTGACCACAGGTTGGTGGTATCCTCAAACACCAGACTTTCGTTAGTAAAGCCGGCGGATGACAGGATAGCCTGCATCATATCCTGACACCCTGCGTCTTCAGGCGTGACAGATTTTTTGTTAATTAACGCTTTTGCCAGCGTAATGACCTGTGACTCACTCATGGGTAAAAATGTCCTCATAGTGATCAGGTTTAAATCCGACGTGAAGCGATGCGTCATGGCTAAGAACCGGACGCTTTATTATTGCGGGCGATTCAAGCATGACATTCAGTGCCGTTTCTCTGTTCATGTTGGCTTTAGTCTGCTCGTCCAACTGGCGATAAGTAGTACCACGTTTGTTTAACAGCGCTTCCCAACCAAGTGCCGCCTCAGTCTGCTCAAGCCACTGACGGTCAATACCCTGTTTACGAAAGTCATGAAACTGATAGTCAATGTCATTCGATTCGAGCCATTTCTTCGCTTTTTTTATCGTATCGCAATTACTGATGCCATAGAGCGTTGTTGTCATTCATTAAATCCCTAAATTTTTTAAGCAGTTTATCGCTTCATTTATAGCGATGCAAAGTGGCGCTAACCGAGGCGGGACTGGCCGGAAAGTGTGCTGCAAAAGGTACAGAGTCGCTGCATTTATTACAGCTACACCCTTTCAATTGATGAAAGAAAATAAGCGGTAATTGTCTGAAGTACATGTCTGCACAGGCTTTTTTCAATAATGCGGCGACCCGGCATGCCTTGTGCATTTACCCAACCAGGTTGTAAGACACGTAATTCATTAGAGCGACACAGGAGATAACATGGCGATTGTAAAAACAGCTTCAGCACATTATCAGCCACTGGGTAAAGAAGGTCAGGGTCATGTAAGCCTGGCAAGCGGTGCGCTTTCTGAACAGCCTTACGGTTTTAACACACGGTTTGAAGATAAGCCTGGTACAAACCCTGAAGAAATGATCGCCGGTGCGCATGCAAGTTGTTACGCAATGGCATTATCCTTTGCACTAGCCGATGCTGGTTATGACAGCGGCGAGTTGAAGGTTGACGCAGAAGTCACGCTTGAAAAAGATGGTGACGGATTTGCCGTTACCCGGTCAGCGCTTACACTGGATGCCAAAGTGAGTGGCATCGATGAAAGCGAGTTTTCAAATATTGCAAAAGATGCAAAAGAAAATTGTCCAATCTCAAAATTACTGAAGGCAGACATTACGTTAGATTATAACTTCTCTAACTAAACGCTAAACGTCCAGCGTCATTAATGAATCCTCTAAAGCCAGGTATTGCCTGGCTTTTTTTATGTCCACGCGTGTTAATTTTGCAGCATTAATTAGCATGATCGTTGCGGTTAGCGAATCGGCCTGTTTGAGCAAAGCAGGGTTAAACTGCATCAGCACGGCTCCCTTAGATACCTTCCTGCCAACGGGATGCATAACCTGACAGCCCTGAGTGTGCAGATTGCGCGTCGCGTGTCCAATCCTGAACCAGAACTGAAGTCCGTTAACACAGGTAAAGCGCACGCTGTAGTTTAACTGATCAATCTGAGTGAGATAGCCATCAAACGGCGCAACCAGTTGTGAGCCGGTAACGGTGAGAATAACTGTCGTGTCGAACAGCACCTGATACATATTGACCGGCTCAGATCCATCATACGGTGTGCCTGAGATCGGGCTGGGAATATCAAGACGACGGGAAGATACTGCCATGAGTGTTATTCATTAACCGTGTAGCCTGCCTGACGCAATGCACTTACTGCCACACTAAGTTTGTTGTCTTTTACCAGGAAAAAGTCCGTATCAAAGGTGGAAACGATAAAAATACTGACTTTTGCTCTGGCCAGTACCTGACCAATTTGCGCCATGATCCCTACCATAGAAAGCTGTAAAGGGCCTATTAATTCAAGGACTCGCCAGTTTGTATCAATATCTGCTGAATCAATTTTAATCGCGTCAGGTACGACCAAAGAAAGTTGATCGCCGGTTTTACCAATAAAATAGATATCACTGTTAAAAACAGCCTGTGGGATGACCTCATCAGGCTCCATTGCATGGATATTAAATTGTTGAGGTAAAACGGCCAGC
>CAZOYR010000095.1:8033-12590 GCA_964584105.1 uncultured Alteromonas sp. | reverse complement strand
CCAGAGGCTTCTGGTCAAGTGAAGTAGATATCAACAAGCTTAACGACAAAATCACGCGGTTTAACAATAGCGGTTGGCAGGTGGTATCAATGACGACCAATACGACACTTTTTGGTGCCGTTGTTTCGTATTCTTTACTGCTTGAAGCTGAGCCTCCGGCTAAAGAGTAGGCAATTTTTAGTTTCTGACCTACTGTTATCAGACTAACTGACTGGAGAACAATGATGTCTTATATTGATGGCTTTGTGGCTGCGGTACCTACCGCAAATAAACAGCAGTATCTTGAGCATGCAGAAAAAGCCTCAGAGGTTTTTAAAGAATTCGGGGCATTGAAGGTTGTTGAAACGTGGGGTGATGAGGTGCCCGATGGCGATGTCACCTCGTTCCCGATGGCGGTTAAAGCAAAAAGCGACGAGAGTGTAGTCTTCTCCTGGGTAATCTGGCCTTCTAAAGCGGTACGCGATGAAGCATGGCAAAAAATGATGGAAGATAGCCGCATGCAACCGCAGAATAACCCCATGCCCTTTGACGGAAAACGCTTGATTTACGGCGGCTTTAATTTACTGTTAGAACGCTGACAACGCGTATGTGTCTGTCAGGCACACTTTGCAACAACACCAAAAATCGCCGGTGACCTTACTCCGACAGATAATTTATTTTGCCTCAGGGAAGCGGCATGATACTTCGAATACTACTGTTTATAGTTAGTCTGGCGCATTGGCATGCTCAGGCTGCAACACCAGCCACGTCGGTTACCGCCCATAAAAACAGCATTGTTTACTCTGGCGACATTTCTGATGCTGCCAATGAAGCGGTACTTGAATTGTTAAACGCGCATCCGAAGACATTTACCACACTCGCCATCACCAGCCCGGGTGGTGAGATTAATGCAGGGATGGACCTGGGCGACATGGTCTTTTCTCACCAGCTACGTGTGAACATTGATGACTACTGTTTGTCGTCATGCGCGAACTATGTGTTTACCGCGGCCCCACATCACCACATATCTAACCGTGCAGTGATCGGCTTTCATGGTGGCGTCACCGGCATGGAGGACTCATTTGATACCGTCGTTCTGTCGATGCCTGAATCTCAACAAGCTGCGGCTAAAGCGACGTTTGCGAACTACATTCAAAACGCTATCGAACGCCAACACCGATTTTTTAAAAAAGTCGGCGTTGATCCTGCCATTACGACCCTCGGCCAGGCGCCTGTCTACGATCAGCACGAAGCGTCTGAAGCCTATGTGGGCTGGTATTACTCAATAGACGATTTACATAGGTTGGGTGTTAAGCATATTGAGGTCATCAACCCGCCCTGGAAACAAAGAGACCTCTCGCAAACAGTTAGATTTTTTAAAGTCAGCGTTCCCGCTGACAGATATCATGAAGGCAGCGCAGCGCTCGCTCCCAAAGAATCCCACCTGAAATAAGTTAAGCATCAATCTAGCAGGAAAATGATAATGGAAGATGTGGCAAGTGAAATCAGTAATGGCTTTTTTCGTGCGCTCGGTTTTTTGCTCGCCGAAGTGTTTTTCTGGACAATCTGTTACTGGTTGGGTTGGCCGGTGTGTAAAGTGGTCTCATTGGGCAAGTACCCTAAAGAAACGACTTTCTTTATTCTTGGAAATCATGATGACAAAGGATTCTGGTGCGCCTTTACCGGCCTCATCGTCTTGGTATTGCTGGCTTTAGTCTTTCTGGGTGTGTTCGGTTAAGGGCCGCAGCCATTATCTGTAGCCGCTGTAAAACATTGCTAGACAGCGACCCACGGTCAGTGGCACATTATCGATCCTTTATTTAAAAACTTACACAGGATGGTAAGTCTCTTACCCCCTTTATCATGGACGAAAAAATGAAATTTCAACACGCGCTCTTTGCATTAATCCCTTCTGTTTTACTTTTCGGCTGCAACTCAGACAGTAACGACTCTGAAGAAGTCTGCACAACCGAGGCTGTGCCTGCTATATCTGTTTCAGTTATTGATGAGCAAACCGGTGACCTAATGTCCTGTGGTGCGACGCTGGAGATTCAGGATACCGGTTTTGAAGAAACGGTGACCAATGAAGATAGTGACACCTGCGACGACACTGTGCCTCTTGAAGGCGCGTTTGAGCGGCCGGGCTTTTACAACCTGACTGTTTATAAAGAGGGCTATGAATATTGGTATGAGTACAATATTGAAGTGCGTGAAGGTGAATGTCACGTCGACACCGTTGACCTGGAAGCACGTCTGATAAGCGCTGAGTAGCGTGAGAGCCGACTTAACACAGAAAACGCGGGGTGGGCAGATGAAAACGTATTTAGCACTCTTTGCTGCGCTATTATCCGCTACGGTATTGCCGGGCTGCGTTTTGGCAGGCGAACATGCAGACTCGATGACACCAGCGGTAAAAATGGGCGCGACCTGTCGACTTGAAAGTTGCCCGAATTGTGCACCTGTTAATGCCTGTCCTTTAGATAAACAGGACATACTGGGTGCCTCGTGCTCATGCCCGACACCCAATGGCATTCAATATGGTCAGGTCAGCCGATAAAATAGCCGTTCATATTTGCCACGGCGCATAAGGATAGAGAAGGATTAACGCTATGATGTCGATAAATGCAACCTTGCTGGGACAGGTTGTCGCAGTGCTGATGGTGATAATGGCAATTGCCGGATATTATCTGGGTAAAAGAAAAACCCAAACTCCTGTTCTGACTACGATCATTGCTATCGTTTCGTCGTTTTTGCCGCCGCTTGCGCTGCTTTTTTTAATGGTACTGGTACTCAAAAACGATATAGCAGCAACGACTGTCACCCGCTAACAGCTTACGTCGATCTCAGGGAGATGAAATATGAGTGAATATGGGTCTTACGGTGGCGGCATTGGGATTATCTGGCTTGGTCTGACCGTTATAATGCACTGCGCTTTTGCGTTAGCCGTTTGGGTGCAGGCGCGTAAACATCAGAAACCCGGAAGTGTCACATGGCTGGTGCCACCCGCGATCTGGGCGCTGGCGACCCTGCTCCTGGGCCCCTATTTCGCTGCTGTGTACTGGCTTATTCATCACTCCTCTTTTGGTGGATTCAACAGCGAAGCCGCAGAGTCACTAAAAGCGCGTCGTAGACAGCTTACTGGCTAACCTGTTCGTTATGGCCAAATTTTACTAACAGCCCAGGGAGGCCCGGTGAAATATAAGGGCAAAATTGTTCAGTGGAACGATGAAAAAGGTTTTGGCTTCGTCCAGCCGATGGTTGACTCCCAGCGCGTGTTTTTTCATATCAGCGCATTGACGCAACGTGGCCGTCGTCCCGCCAACGGCGATCTTGTTATCTACACAGTAGAAAACGACAAACAGAATAAACTGCGCGTGAAGCACATGAGCTTTACGGGAAAAGAAGCGCGTAAAAATTCAGGTTCACGGGTCAGACTATTACCCGTCATGATTGCGATAGGGGTTATCGGCGGGCTGACTGCGATGGCTGCTACCAATGATGTGCCAATCGTCGTGCCTGCCCTGTATGGCGTTGCCAGCCTGCTTGCATTTGCTTTTTACGCCAAAGACAAATCCGCCGCCAAGCAGGGAAAATGGCGCACACCTGAGAGTCACCTTCACCTGATAAACCTTTTTGGCGGCTGGCCCGGTGGCCTTATGGCGCAGACGCACCTGCGACACAAGTCCAGTAAAACATCGTTCCTTGTCGTTTTCTGGATAACCGTGTTGGTAAACGTGCTTGCTCTTGCCTGCTACCTGGAGCCATCATTCCTTCCGGAGGCGCTTCAGCCTTTGCTGAACAAATACCGATAAGCGCCATACAGCCGTAACAGCTTGTTACATTATACCGCGTGTTCAGCCCTGAACTTTCCTCTATCGTGCCAGACTTACCTGTGTAATCCAGTGTGCTTCGATTACCAGCGAAGTCTTCAGATTTTCAAATATAAGGATATATTGCGATGAAAAATCTTCATCTTCTCACCATGGCAATGGCGACTTCGTTTTCTTGCACCGCGCTTGCGCAAACTCCCGCCACTGATGCGCAGGATACGGCTTCGCAAATCTCGGTTGGCGTGGGACTTGGCGCTATGTACAGCGGCCTGGGAGCCAATGTTGCCTGGACCTCACCCACCGATCTTAAATATGTTTCAGCAGGCTGCACTGCGCAAAAAGAATGTGGAATGGGCATTGGCTGGATAAAAACCGACTTGTTTGACAGCGCCTCTAACAAACATGGGATGGGCATTTATCTGAGCAAAGTTGACGAAGAGTGGCAACGAAAGGTGAACAATTTAAATAGCCAGCCAGTGTATGATATCGAAGAAAAAGATGTTTATGGGCTGGGCGTAAGCTATACGTATTTTATGAACGGTATAAATAAGTCAGGGACCACCGCCGGTGTGTCTTTT
The DNA here is from genome assembly GCA_964584105.1 of uncultured Alteromonas sp. Lineage (GTDB taxonomy): Bacteria > Pseudomonadota > Gammaproteobacteria > Enterobacterales > Alteromonadaceae > Alteromonas. Next base: position 8,203 of record CAZOYR010000095.1, on the reverse strand, counting down.
CATGCTACGAATAGCGACTATGATGATAAAGAGATCTGGCTGCAACTTGGGTATCAGTTCTGATTAAAAAGAACGATGTTGTGCTGGTTTCACTAATGAAAGGATTGTGATGATATGAAAATTGTATTTCGCATTGTACTTGGGTTTGTATTACTGGCAGCGGCGCTCGC
>CAZOYR010000095.1:0-7933 GCA_964584105.1 uncultured Alteromonas sp. | reverse complement strand
GCTGGTATTGGCATTATTGCGTTTACCGCGCACTGGCATCTTTGGCCGTATTTTGACGGCCCATTACCGGGTTACGACATACTGTTATTCCCCGGCAACATGATGCTGCGCTATGTCTGGCATCCCTTGCTGAGCGAGGAGTTATCGTTGCGCGTAAAATTAGGACTGCTTTTTTCAGGTCAGTTTTTGGTGGTCACATTTGTATGTTATGGATTAAGCGCATTCCAAAAAATGAAAAGGCAATTTGTCCGGCGGTAGCTCTGAGAGCAGATCTAGATAACCTTGCAATGTCATCGGATATTTAACTTTTCACTGTAAGGTGTCCGATGCTACAAATACAGTAACGAGCGGTTAGCCATAAACTTCATAAGGATGTGATGATGCGGTATATCTTTTTTTTAATTAGCACAATAATGCTCGCCGGATGTGCATCTGGCCCGCCAATGGCCCAGCCTGGTGAACAGTTTACACAAAAAGGCGCGGTAGTCTCAGCACCGCCTGAAGAGGGCTGGCGCTTGCTGGAACATACTGGTGAGAGTGTTGCGCTTGCGCGCCCCTACCCTGAGCAGGCATCCGTTGTATTAAACACCTATTATTTTTGGATAGGTGAGACCGCCAGCGATGACGTGTTCTTCGAAAAGCTCATTGAGGGCAGAAAGCAGGTGGGTGATCAGCAGCGTTTTAACCAGCTTGATGTCAGTTACCAGCCAACTACGTTTCAGGGCCAGCCCTGTCTGAAATACGAAGGTGTTGCTGAATATCAGCAGGATACTGACGCCTTGCCTGCTGGCACCGCCTACTTTAAAAACCACGGTTATATTTGCCGTTCAAAACTGGATAACGCCAGCGCTATCTTAATGGAAATATCTATGCGCTCGGCCTCGCGGGATATGCCTGATAAAGCGGTTGCGCTGGGCGAAGCGTTTTTTGCCAACGTTCGCCTGACTGATACGCAATAGTGACGCCAGGAGCCAGACCGTGCCATTGTTTTCAATACGTAAACCTGCCATACGCTACCTGATTCTGTCGGCAGTGTTCTGCCTGAACGCACCTGCACTGGCACAGCAGAATATGCTACTTACCCAAGACCTGCTTGAAATGAAATCTCAGGATCAGGCGGTCCGTGAGGTTGTAAAGCAGCATGGTGTGGACTTGTCTGCGGCTCAAGTTACACATATCCAGAAGACTGATAGCAAGCATACCCGGCAACTCAAAGCGATAGTCGACAAGCACGGCTGGCCGTCAGTTTCACTGGTCGGTGAAGAAGGTGTACAGGCTGCGTTTCTGATAGTGCAGCATTCGCCGGACTTTACCTTCCAGCAAGCCATGTTGCCGCATATTCTGCATGCTTATCAAAACAATCAAGGTATCACCGGCCAGGAAGTGGCACTGCTGGCTGACAGAATTCTGGTCAAAAAAGGGCAGCCACAAAAATATGGTACCCAGGCTGATATAACAGCAAGCGGGGTTACATTTTTCCCCATTGCAGACGCTGACAATGTTGATAAACGCCGCGCGCAAATGGGTTTACCACCATTGGCTGACTACAAAAGCATGTTGGAGCGTCTTTATGCAAAGTAACGCCACAACCTGCCTTATAACCTGTGGGTCAGTAGCAGGCTGATGGCAAGCACTCAGCCCACTCGCCACATCACCTTGCGCCAGTACGTAAAAAAACGTACCGGCGTCGCACTGGGCGCAAGTGGATCGATGCGTAATATGTTACACCGCTCGCTGGGTGCATCGACATTCTCCGGCTTCTGGCAATACTGGAACCCGGTGTGGGGATATTATCTTAGCCGATATATCGCCCGCCCTGTTGGTGCGATAACCGGCGCTTCGCTGGCGACTATTGTCACATTTGTGGTCAGTGGCGCATTACACGATCTTGCTGTCAGTGCGGTAAAAATAAAAGTGATATTCTTTTTTACCCCCTGGTTTTTGTTTATGGGTTTATTCGTTGTGATAACCCATAAAGCGGGCATTTCACTTAAAGGACAGCACTGGGGCATTCGCGCCCTTTTTAATCTGGCGTTAATCGTCTCTGGTTTTGTGATGGCACAGGTCGTTGAAAATCAACTACAACTTTTCGCCTGGTATGGATAACAGAACGAATCATTGAAAAGGACATTTCATGTTATTGGCGCAGTCAAGAACCCAACATTTGTTCAATCTGATTGTAACTTACTGCTTTACAATGCTGGTCCTGACGGTTGTCACGCTTTTCACCCACCCGCTCAGTGAACTTGTCGATGAAGTGCTTTCCACCGCGCTAAAGTGGTTTGCCATTTTTAGCGTGATATTCCTGTGGCTGGCAATATTTAACTCTGGCTGGTCAAAACTTACGGAGCGTGGTGTGACTCTGGATGATCATGGCATCGGTTATGTTCACTGGGGGCGGGAGGTAAAAATATTGTGGCATGAAATAACAGGCTGGAATGTGAAAAAAGGTGTCTTTGGGCATTTTTCTGTCAATGGTAGCGACAATAAACACCTACAGTTTAGTTATTACACCTTTTCCTCCTGGCAGCGGGAGAAGATCTACCAGGCGCTGGTGACTCACTGCCCGCACAAACAGAACACTTCAACGGATTAAGTCTGAGCTAAATTAAGGAAGAAATATGAGAGCTATTTTTGTCGTTATCAGTCTGGTGCTTTGCTCCTCATGTGCCACTATGCGCACCATTGACCCACCGGGCAATCAGGTAAATATTTCATACTTTGGTTTTGACAGCTACTGCAAGGATATTCCGCGCGTATACAGCGGCGTGTCACATAACTTTTGTGTACTGTATGGCAAACCCAACGGTTACACGTCTAACTTTCAAAAAACACATTTTACCTATTTACTGGTAGATTCAGTTGTTTCAGCCGCCGCTGACACGTTGATATTGCCTTACACGCTTACAACACAGGCAAGCAAAGGCAATATTAAGGTCAACTAAACGTACGGATAAGGATTCACGGATGGAATTGTTAACCGAAGCGTTAATCAGGTTGACTGTCACTGCCCTCGAGCTTTTTGAGCTGCATACTCTGGCTCAGTTCTTCAGAGGGAAAAAAACAACCTTAGAACGGTGCGCTGAAAAGCAAGCTTTCAAGAAGAAGGCGGTCCCGGCTAGTAATGAGAAATCACGCCATCAGACACCTCAGCGCTAGTTAAAGCTACGGCCTTAATGAGGCGTTGGTTTCTGCCATAGCGCTGGTTAATAATTGTGCGCTGTGTATGCGATAGTCATTTGTGTACTAAAGGATACCCAATAAGGCCAACAAGGCCAACAAGGATAGCTATGAGCACTCACCATCTTAAACTCGCTGCGACATCATCGCTTATTACACTGCTAACCATGTTTCCCGCTGCAGCGGCAACCCAATATGCAGATGTTCTGGTAACACCAAAGAATAATAACCCCACAGTCTGGCAACGCGCCGTTGAACATACGCCTAAATATCCCCTGACACTGGCCAAGGAAGGTAAACGTGGATGCGCCGTTATGCGTTTTTCAGTCTCCGAACAGGGAGAGGCGACCGATATCGATGTGATTGAATCTGTACCGGATAAGGCTCTGGGTCGTGAAGCGGTAAAACTGATTCGTAGCTGGGAGTGGTCTCTGGCTGAAAATAAAACACCGAAGGCAGAAGAGCAGACGCTGCGTCTGGATTTTTGTATGGGTGGAAATTCTGTGGCTGAGGCTCACCAGCGCTGTATGAAACAAGCAGAATATCGCTGCAGCCAGTGATTTACCACCAAACAGGTTTTTCGTCGATATTCCCGATGCTGCATCAGGGGTAACACACCTGCTTACAGTTTATCGCGCCGGTAGCTCTCAGAATGCGATATGGTTAACAGACCACTGTCGGATTATTTTTTGTGACATATGCGAATCAATAATTACACCTTCGCCTGGCTCGCGGCTGCTACGGCAGCACTGCTACTTGTACCGGCTGTAGCTACGCTGTTTTCAGGAACTGTCAATTGGAGCGGAGCAGACTTCGTAATTGCAGCAGCGCTGATACTCATTGCGGGTACTACCTGCATCTTGTTAGCCCGGCATGGTAAATCAAAGTATAAAGGCTGGCTGATGGCACTGGTGATGCTGCTAATCTTGCTGATATGGGCAGAGCTTGCGGTAGGTGTATTTTTTTAGCCGCGCATTTAGCGGCTTATTTATTCAGGCAGTCTCTTTTTTGGCTTTTTACATTGTGACAGATGCACCAAATACCCAAGGCCTTCGTAAAAGCAACATAATATTTACATTTGCCGTTTTTCGGAATATTCCGGACGCAGGTTCCGGCGCTACCCATTCAGGTGAATAGCATGTTAAACATTATTGTCACTGATATCTTTGGCAAAACGCCAGCGCTGAACCGAATTATCGCGCGCTTGTCCGGCGAAGTGAAAATTGTCGACCCCTACGAAGGCACCTTCAACCGCTTCAGAGACGAAGCAGAAGCTTATAGCAGCTTTTGCAGACAGGGCGGATTGCAAAGTTATACCCATGTGCTGTGCAACTCAGTTAAATACATTAACCAGCCACAGTACTTTATCGGTTTTGGTATTGGCGCTGCCGCACTATGGCGCGCGTCTGCTCACCCGGCACTATCCCGGGCGCGGGCTGGTATCGCTTTTTACGGTGCACAAATCAGACACTTTGCACAAATTTCCCCGCGGTTTCCCATGACACTGGTGCTGCCTGACTATGACACAAGCTATTCGGTAGGTCAGATGGTTGAAAAAGTCTCCCGGCATAATTTTGTCACAGTAAAGCGCACGGCAATGGGTGAAGGTTTTATGAATATTCAATCGACGAATTACAGCAGCTTCGGCTTTGAAAAATATTGCCGCGCACTTGCCAGGCAATCGCTTTATTATGCAAATACGGCAGCATCCGTGTCGGAGAAAAGTTTTCAGGAATGCATCAGGCAGGGTTAACCTTACAAGGCACAAACACGGTATGTCAGGGAAAAGACAAAAAACACGTATGCTGTTTCAGCACAGTCACAGCATCGACGATATCGATGTTGATATCAGCTATCACCGCCTGACTGGCAGAGTGGTCGTGTTAGCCAATCAACAGAGAGTACTTTCACGCCTGACGTGGTTGTCACCCTTTATTAATCACACCTTTCATATAGATTCGATTCGCTATCGGCTTCGTATTGTTTCTTTTTTTACCTGGTCGGCAACGCTATACCGTGGTACTGAATGCTGTATCAGCGAGCTGCTACCTGCCCGGCGCAAGCGCGTTCACGTCAAGTGGATCTCAGGCAGTATACTTATCGTGACACGGCTTCTTTCTAAAGTTTTATAGTTTTCTTTCAATCACTTAAAAAACACTACTCATCGAATCAAAAGTATCCTATGTTAAATAAGAAAGCGGCAAAAGACCGCTTACCTTAACATTAACAGGAGCAAAGGAATGTCCGACATTCAGCAAGACAGTACACATACACCGTCACAAACTCACACTATCCCAATACGAGACTCAGCACTAACAGCAGCGCAGCAGGAAGCGAAAACTCACGCCATCGTGGCCTACGTATTTATGGTATTGGGTTTGATTACCGGTATTTTCTGGCTGGTAGGCGCTATCTGGGCGATGGTGAAAAAGTCAGATGCCCGGGGAACACCGTTTGAAGATCATTACTCGAATATTATTAAAACATTCTGGGTGGGGCTGGCGGTTACAATCATCAGTATACCGCTTGCGATTGTGCTGATTGGCTATTTTACCCTTCTGGCCGTCTGGATTTGGTCTATCTATCGCATCGTAAAAGGCGTGGCCCGCCTTAGTGCCAACCAGCCTTATTACAACCACTAGCAGTTCAGGGCTGTTGCCGTACGCCCTGCGCACTGGCGGAGCTCGTGTTACTGGACTAAGGTTAGGCCAGTACCCGTTAATAATCATCATTGCTTCTTTCGCTGAAAGTCAAAGGCGCGAAGCGATGTTGTTTTTAAGGAAAAATTTTTAATGGAAACGGTAACCGGAATTGGTGGGTTCTTTTTTCGATCGAAAAATCCTAAAAAACTGGCAGCCTGGTATGAGGAAAATCTTGGCGTAACGCCTGTGCCAGACAGCTATGATAAAGCGGGCTGGCAGCAGCAGGCAGGTACTACTGTTTTCGCGCCGTTTAAAAATAATACTGATTATTTTGGAGATGATGATAAAGGCTGGATGCTTAATTTTCGGGTTAACGATCTGGACGCGATGGTAGCGCAGCTGGAAAGTGCAGGCGTTACCGTTTCTGTTGATGCCACCGTTTATCCAAACGGCAGATTTGCAAGGTTATGCGATCCCGAAGGGAACCCTATCGAACTCTGGGAGCCTAACTCTGCATAACATAAGTTAATAATCCCGCCAAAGGAGCCTTAGATGGAACATCCACTTTCTTGCGAATGTCATACCGTCCAGGGCCATGTTCTTCCCGGTGCAACGGCCAGCAGAGTGCTGTGCTATTGCAAAGATTGTCAGGCGTTCGCCCGGTATCTCAATGCCCAGGATACCGTTTTAAATGTGCAGGGTGGCACTCATATTGTTCAGCTTGCAGCTTCCCGTGTTGTTATTACCCAAGGCCTGTCGCATATTGCTGCCATTCGGCTGTCTGAGCGCGGCCTGATCCGCTGGTACGCCAGTTGCTGCAATACGCCCATCGGCAACACGCTCCCCACTAATCAACTGCCGTTTGTCGGACTCATCGATAACATTCTGAACCAGGCGGCTATTCCTAAAGATTTCCCGGGCAAAATTGCCGTGGTGCATACACAATCGGCGATGGGACATCCCAAACCCTCTGCACATGGCTTACCCGGCACCATGTGGCGCTTCCTTCGCATTGTCGCCAAGGCTAGGATGTCTGGTGCATACAAGCAGTCACCTTTTTTTGACGATAACGGCAAACCTATTGTCGAGCCGGTAGTGCTCAGTGATGAAGAGCGCAAAAAACTTAAAGATGTCGGTCAGCATTAACCCGGCTCATTCATTCCCTCCCTGCAACAGCGATTCTGGCTGCCGACATAGCAGTTATCCGCTGTTTATAAAGACACTGGAAAGTAGGCTTTAGAAAAAAATTCGTTATAATGTTTACACTAAAGTTCAGTGTAAGAATGCGTTTTCCTGCGCTACCTTATAAATACGGGTAGCGCGGTGCACTGGTTGTACTGCATCTCCACAGGGAAAGGTTTATGTCTCACATTCGTCAGGTTTGCCTGGTAATACTGAAAACACTGGCTCGGCCACGTGTTATTCAGGCCCTGTTTCTTTCTCTGTGTGCAGTATCGCTGGGCTATGCCTTGTCGTGGCAATTTCTGTGGTTGTTGTTCCCGCTACTCTTAATCAGCGAAATAGTCTTACTGGTAGAAAGTAAGCCCAATTCACTACCGTTTTCCAGTGACGAAATTAGCCCGTGGAAGTCACTTCGGGTCGCCGATGGTTTTCTCTACGTGGGCCGTAACGCGCTGCCTGTCTCGTCTGTGCCGGTGGCGATTCTTGCGCATCAGAACGATTACGTCACATTGCAGCTACCGCAAAATACCATCGGTGGAAAGATTCCAGTGGTGACCTTCAGCCCGGTATATTTTCCCGCCGTTAAAGCGTTTATACGCCTGCGCCTGCCTGACACCGCGATGCATATTCTGGCGCCTGACGATAAGGTTACGCAGGAAATAAAAAAGGCATCTTAACGTTATAGCCTGAGCACAGTCAGTGACGATGCCGCTGATTCCGTCGTTAAAGAATGTTCATTATTTAAACTCACCACGCCCCAGCCCAGTCTGGACAAGGGCTTTACATAACCACATTATGACATTTTTACGACAATTAGATGAAACAATTCTAGGAAGACATTCTTAATTTGTATATAATTTGTAAACGCGTGTGTGTTATACGTAGTGCTGGCGCAGTTGTAGACTTACAAAGGCGCAGGTTTTCCTGAT
>CAZOYR010000094.1:0-12666 GCA_964584105.1 uncultured Alteromonas sp. | reverse complement strand
ACCGAACAAGCATCATCCACTTCGTGCAGCAGCGGTCATCCAACGCTAAGACAAACACCTGCAAAGGATAAAGCCAAAGCAATGTGGGAATTTGGTACAGGTCAATTGCTATCGGACATTACTGTCTGGCTACTATTCGGTCTGGCACTGGCTGCCGCGATCCAAACCTGGGTTCCGACCGACTTTCTCACTCAATGGGGTGATGGCGTGCTAGCGATGATAATCATGGCAGTTATCGGTATTCCCATGTATATCTGCGCCACCGCCTCAACGCCATTGGCAGTTGGGTTTCTGGCGGCAGGCCTGTCGCCCGGCGCAGTGCTGGTATTTTTACTGGCGGGCCCGGCGACTAACGTATCGACCATGGGAATGATAGTAAAAGAGCTGGGCCGGCGCTCACTGGCGTTGTACCTCTTCGCCGTCTTTACCGCCAGTATCGGGCTGGGCTACGCCCTGAACTGGGCAGTATCCGCCTTTTCCTGGCAATCGCTGATTGTAACTGCCGGTAGCGTCCACGAACATGGCGACAATACGCAGTTTCTTTATGCCGTGAGTGCTATCGCACTGGCATTATTGATGGCAAAAACGGTGGTCTCTCAGGCAAGAGAACACTTTCGTTCTTCACCCTCACAGTCTGATTGCTGTCATTGATAAAAACTGCCATGGAAGGCCGTTTTCCACATAGCTGTCACTGAACGCATTTCTATTGCTTTTTGATTGATTTTCACACAAGCTAACAGCCAGTTTGCATCAGGAAGATGCGTTGTACCACGGAACGGCACTATGTTTTACTATCCCGTCTCTCGCACGAGAATCTTTTCCCGATTATTTAACTGGGCACGTCGCACCACTCGACGTTTTCATCTGTCAGAAACCATTCGAATTGCTCGTCAGCTCATCCACTTCGGACCATGGCGATACAGCATCATTGCCCTGATTCAGTTTTTTCGCGGTCCGGCCCGCTGGCGTCCTACCAACGAGTCGCTGATGCCCGGACTCAATGCCAAGACAATCGCATCTGCACTTCACACCAACGGCGTGTACAAAGCGGGTACGTTGCCGCGGTCGTTTACGCAAAGTATGACAAAAATCACAGACCAGCTTCCAGCCGCTGAATATCACCAGTCCCACGAGGTCAGCCAGCATGTGGCGAGAATTGCCAGCGACCCTGCAATCCTCAATGTGGTCAGTGAATATTTACAGTGTGAACCGGTGCTGATTGAATCGTCTCTATTTGTCACCAACCCTGAGGCCGGCAAAAAACCGCTTTCTCAAAATCACTTTCATTTCGATTACGCAGGCTGGCAGTCGCTCAACGTCTTTGTCTATCTGACCGATGTCAGCATAACAAGCTCCCATCATGTGGCTATCGCTGGCTCACATAAACGTATAACACTTCGTACACTCCTTGATGGAGGCATGAGCGACAAAGACGCCTACACATCGCTACAACATGACATTACGCCAATAACGGGACGGGCCGGGACCGTGTTTTTCGAAAATGTTGAAACACTGCATAAGCGAACGCAAGGCCATGAGCGACGGGTATTATTAAACCTGACCTTCACTTCACATCGCAACCTGATGAGCTATGGACGCGCGCATCCCAACCAGCTTGCCCGCCGCGATAGGATCTTTGCCGAGATAACCGGTCACAGCAGCCTGAAAAATCCTACCGCCGACTTGTAGGGTTTAGGGCTCAGTCACGATACACTTAGCCAATAAAATATTCCTTCAGGCTGGTAAAACGTGACAAACGCAAAATGGATAGTGGGTATTGATGGCGGCGGTACGCATTGCCGGGCGCGCCTTGAGTCTGTTGACGGGCGCCTGATCACCGAAACCGAAGCAGGCCCTGCCAATGTTGCGCAAAATGCAGAGCAGGCTTATCGATCGGTCCTGCAAGTGTGTGAACAGGTAATGCCGTACATCCCTCAAGAAGATAGAACTGCGGTATATGTGGTTGCTGGTCTGGCCGGGCTTAATATTGATAAGTACGCAGCCATCGCCCGGCAGTGGACACTGCCCTTTGATCAGGTTCGCTATACCACTGACATGCACATAGCCTGCGCTGGGGCGCACCTGCAGCAATACGGCGCACTAATTATCACTGGCACTGGCAGCTCCGCCTATGTCAGAACCGACAGCATAGAAACAACGTTGGGTGGTCATGGCTTTCCACTTGGCGATGAGGCATCGGGTGCCTGGCTTGGCTGGCAGGCGTTGCAGTCTACGCTGCATACTCTTGATGGCCTTAAGCAACACAACGACCTGGCAGAGCAGGTTTGTGCAACGTTAAGCCTGCATACCGCACAGGAGTTGGTTGCCCACGCCCTGCACTTTCGCTCTGTCGATTACGCCGCCCTGGCGCCGCTGGTGACCCATCAGGCTGCTCGGGACGAACCCGTCAGTCGCGAAATTATGCAAAAAGGCTGTGACTATCTGACCCGTCTTTTTACCCGTATACAAGCCTGTAACCCGGGCAGAATTGCTATGACCGGCGGGCTGGCACCGATATGGCATCCCTGGCTGAGTCAGCACGTGCAGGCGGGTTTGTCAGAACCGCTGGCAATGCCTACGCAGGGCGCGATATGGTTAGCCCAATCCTCTTTAACTTCAATGTAAATAACGCCGATTATGACTGATTATTTTGCCGATACCCTGTTCGATGGCCATACCCTGCTACACAATGTGTTGTTCAGCGAAGATAAAGGCGTGATTACAACATTTACTCCTGATACCTCACCAGCCACCACGCAACATGCCACACATTTGGCCGGGCTTGTCGCGCCCGGCTTTGTGGATATTCAGGTAAACGGGGGCGGTGGCGTGCAGTTTAATGACAAACCCAGCGCGGATACGCTGCGCACTATGGTCCGTGCTCATCGTCAGTTCGGTACCACCAGCATGCTGCCCACGATCATCACGGATGATATCGATATTATGCGCCGGGGTGCCGATGCGGTTGCCAATGTGCACGCAGCAGATCCCTCAGGCATAGTGGGTATCCACTTTGAGGGGCCACATCTGAGCCAGGCAAAAAAAGGTATGCACAGTGATGCGCATCTGCGTCCGCTTACAGATGCTGAAATGACGTTATTCTGCCGTAAGGACATTGGTCAGGTCATGGTCACCGTGGCACCAGAGGCGGTGTCTTGCGAACAAATTAACGCACTGGTCTCAGCCGGTGTGATTGTCAGTGTCGGGCATACCAATGCTACATTTGAGCAGTGCATGGCAGCCTTTGACGCTGGCGCTACCGGCGCAACACATTTGTTCAACGCTATGTCGCCGCTGACCAGTCGTGCGCCCGGTGTGGTAGGGGCAGCGCTTTATCACGATAACGTTTACTGTGGCCTGATTAACGATACTCACCATGTGCACCCGGCAAGTGCGGCGCTGGCAATTCGTGCTAAGGGAGCGCAAAAAATCATGCTGATAACCGATGCAATGGCACCCGCGGGCAGTGATATTGATTACTTTGTCTATCAGGGGGTGAATGTCTATCAGCGTGGTGAAACGCTGAATCTGGAGGACGGTACGCTGGCAGGCTCTAATCTGACGATGGCAGAGGCGGTACGCAACACGCGTGATGTCGTTGGCGTAGACGCCTGGGCTACTTTGCAAATGGCGACCTCAACCCCCTCTGCATTTTTAAATAATCCTCAGATTGGACATCTGAACGTCGGGGCATGGGCAAACTTTGTAGTGCTGGATGATGATTTCCGCTTAACATCTGTCGCTGCGGCTTGCCCTCATACTGCATCGTGAAAATTGTTGTATAAAAAGACGTAGGGGATGCGGCTTTGAGCATCCCCCTGTAATTAAAAGAAATTATAACGAAGATTAACACCGTACGTATTAACGTCATCGCCAATGGAGGCTTCTGCCCCTACGGCCAGTTGATCAGTAAAAAAGTAGTCGGCGGCCACTGACACGCCCGTGTCGCTGCCTTCATCAACATCAATAAACTTAACCGCACCACGCAACTCAAAGCTTCTGGTTAACATTGTGCGCACGCCAGCAGTCAAGCCATATCCGTTGTCGTCGATAGATTCTGAGCGACTACCGACTTTGGCAGTCAGCTTTACGTACTCATAGCTCAGTGTGCCGTACACGTCTGTTGAGCGCGTTAATCCGTAACGATAACCAACACCCAGGGACGCTTCATCAAAATCCAGGTCAAACGCCTCAACGTCATCACTAAGCCGGCTGAAGGTTCCGTTTAAAAAGAAGCTGTCTGAGATGGTTTTTGACGCAAAGATTTTAAAGCCCGCGGGCTGAAAGCCATCGCTGTTATCCACATCCGCCTGGCTATAGCCAACAAAAGCATAATCATAAACAGGCTCTACGGCAGCAGCGCCTACACTCCACACGCCCAGTAACGCGGCGATAAGTACACCTTTCATGGTTTATTCCTTTAATAAATTCCGGTCCGCACTATGCGTACAAAACAGATAGTAACCAGATTTTTTAAAGAAATTAAAGATCTTATATCGTCTTTAGCTGAGCATACCGGTGGCAACATTCCTGTCCGATTGCTGTTAATCGGGCAGCGTTATCGTCTGACAACTTTGAAGCTCACGATCCAGGGTTTACGCTTATCATAGCCCTGTCCCAATGTAAGTAGGATGCGCGCCGGCTCCTGAGGGTTTTCCATGGTGGTCGTGCGGCTTCTCGGCGCTTCGTCCGTACTGGCTTTCCACGTATCACCCAGGCAACGCTGCGTCAGCATTTGCGCCTCATCATGCACACTTTGTGCTTCCTGTTCGGTGGCGTACTGTGCGCTGCACATGTATTGCATGGTACCGTCACTGGTTTCGACAACTTTACAGTTATCACCCACCAGCTGCGCTTTTGCATTCCAGGATGTCATGAATTTTGAGCTGACTTCGGCCCCTTTGAGCGGCATAAATCCGTTATCCGCTGAGCGCACCAGCGCCGTGACCTTTTCACAGTCAGACATAGCGTCAATTTTACTTTGTTGCTCTGATGACATGCCCGAGCAGCCAGCAAGAGCAAAGGAAAGCAGTAACGTTGCGGGTAAATAGTTATTCATTAAGGTCTCCGTATCTTTTCACCAGAAAGCGTTAAAAAAAGAGACCGCAAACAGACAGTTTCACCGGTTCTGACTGTTAATCTTTTTTGCAGGTTAAGGGATTTACATAGCAATTATAAGCCAATACGAGAAAAGCGTGTATTTTCGGTTAGTTTATTTTGATTCTTGCACACGCTGCGCCCTGCTGAAAGTTTTATCACTGCGCAGTAATAAAAATGGACTTTTCCGAGTGCATCAACTATTTCATTAAAGACACCTTGCGCTGCCAATCTGGTGATAACGGTGAATGATAAAAACAGACACCCTGTTTGTCTGCCCCTGCTCTTGCTTGTACCCGCTTTACTGCTGACGGGTTGCGCGCGCCTGCCCCCCAGAGAATTACCGGACGAGCCACCGCTGGTGTCAGTTATCGACTCGCCGTTGTATCAGGATATCGAAAAGCTGGGCCTGAAATATGAGGGAGACTCCGGGTTTGAGCTTCTGTCTGATGGTATGGAGGCACTTGCTGTCAGGCTGCGACTGATACAGGCCGCGCAGACCAGCTTGGATGTACAGTATTATATCTGGCATGACGATTTGGTCGGCCAGGTCATGGCGAACCGCTTGCTTAAAGCAGCCGATCGCGGTGTTCACATACGTTTATTGCTGGACGATCTGGACACCTCCGGGAAAGACCGGCCATTACGCATTCTTTCCCATCACCCCAATATCGACGTGCGTTTATTTAACCCTTTTCCGGATCGTAGTTTTCGCTGGACCAGTTTTATCAGAGACGGAGCGCGACTTAACCGCCGCATGCACAATAAGTCACTGACAGCCGATGGCGCTCTGACCGTGGTAGGCGGCAGAAATATTGGTGATGAGTATTTTGACGCCAGTCGCAGCGTGCGGTTTTCAGACATTGATGTACTGGCCGTTGGTCCGGTAGCCCTGAGTGTAAGAGCCGCATTTAATAACTACTGGAAAAGCCGCTACAGCTACCCGATCGAACAGCTTGTTATGTTGGACGGCGATCCCAATGATGCGCTGAAAACGTTTCGCCAGCAATCTCAAGCCGCCTATAAAAAGGCGCTCGAAAGCGAATATGCTGAGGCGGTCAGGGCACGCTGGGATGTGGTGGGGCGAATCGACGGTTCACATAAAGTAAACTGGGGTGACTGGCAGCTGTTTGCCGATAAACCGGAAAAGCTGGATGGTAGTGAGGTCGACGCCGAGACTCATATCGCGCCACATTTGGGCAAACTATTGAACGAAGCTGACAGCGAAATTCTATTAATATCTCCGTACATGGTTCCCGGTGAAGCCTTCACCCGCTTTCTGGCAAAAAAGGTTGCAGAAGGTATCGATGTATCAATTATGACGAACTCACTGGCATCCAACGATGTGGCCATGGTGCATGCCGGTTATAAAAAGTACCGCAAGGATCTGCTTGAAAGCGGCGTCCGCCTCTATGAATTTAAGCCAACCAACAATGCGGCGGATACCCAGCGCATCAACCTGTCGTGGCTGGGCTCAACCCGGGCCAGCTTGCATGGGAAGTATTTCATACTCGACAGAGAGCAGATGTTTGTAGGCAGCTTTAATATGGACCCGCGCTCGGTAGCCTTAAATACTGAAATGGGCATTTTATATCAGGACAAAAAGACCGCCTCTCAGATAGCCGCCTCGTTTGAAAATTATGTCGGAAAGGTGGCGTATGAGCTAAAGCTTCGTGATGGTGAGCTCGTGTGGCAAACAACAGAGAATGACAAAGCCGTCACGCTGGACACCGAACCACAAACCACCTGGTGGCAGCGGGTGATGCTCAATATCATGTCGTGGGTGGCCCCCGAGTCACAGCTTTAGGGCACCTGTAACAAATATGTCACTGCTTATTATTTGCGCAATCATTTTCTGTCATCTAACCTTTTTAATGACAGCAATATGAAATGCGTTTTAGTTGGCGCTTTTTTTCGGCACATCCTGGTTGGCTATGGCCCTGCGTTATCAGCTCCCCGAAATGTTTTACAACTGCGTTCTTTGTCTTTCTTTCCACTCTGAATGTATTACCGGCAAGGCGGTATATTCAGACTCTCTCATTGATGCAACCGTCAACAAACTGTTGGCGGGCTGCAGAGACAGGACATACAAGAAATGACTTTTATCACCCTCGGAACTCGCTTATCCAGATATAGTATTGCAGCATTCAACACCCTTCCACGTTTAGCAAAGCTTCTGCCGATTGCCGGGATCGTCGGTCTTGCCGGCTGCACAAGCATGCCGAAAGACCAGGCCACTGACGAAGAAATGGTATCGGTAAGCAATGATAACCGTCCCTTGAGCAGCTTTGCCATGCAGGCGTCTGAGCAGGCCTGCTATGACCGTACCACAGAGCCCTATACCGCTGTGGTCGACGCGCATTTTCACCCGCGCCCCTTTGGCGGCCCGGCCATTCCCCCCGATGAACTCTTTGAGTATTTTGATGACACGACCGTCAGGTTCGTCAACTTTTTCGGCATCGGGCAGGTTCTGGAACTGGATTCCGGTTGCACGTATTACCTTGATTGTCCGGGCGTGGCAGCCAAACCGAGCATAAAAAATGATTTTGTAAACGGTATGCAGGTTATGGCGTATCCGCACGACAATCTGCACGTAACATTATCAATGACATTCATGGATTTGGCCCACCCGGAAGATATTACGAAAACCATTGAGCTGTACGATAAGGAATATCCGGATATGTTTACCTGGTCTGGTGAGCTCAATGTTATGAAGCAGGCGTTGTTAGGTAATTTACACGAACCGGCAACGGAAGAGAGCATTGATAACTGGGCGCCGTTTATGGAAGTACTCCGCGAGCGCGGTATACCAGTAACCCTGCATTCAGATCTGGGGAACGACAATAATCCCACTGAGTTTCTCCCCCTTATGAAGTATGTGCTGGCGGCCTACCCTGACAACAAAATCGTCTGGGCTCATATGGGATTGTCCAAAGAGCTATCCAAAATGAATCCGTATGAACATGTATCCATCATGAAAGGATTGCTGGACGAATACCCGAATCTGATGCTGGATATCTCCTGGGATGTACTCTACAACTCCTACCATGACTGGGGCCCGGTATTTGTAAGCTTCTTTAATAGTTATCCCACACGGATATTGCCCGGCACCGACTTTGTTGCCGCCGGTAATAAAGATTTCGATATGTACGCTAAAGAGCTCGATGTCACCAGCCGGGCGCTTAAAGGGCTAACCGATGATGCGTTTCGCTCCATTGCATTGGGTGAGAATTATTTCCGCCTGATGGAGCTGGACTATAATGCACCGAATGTTTGTCCGACAACGGCGGCAGTGCAACAGGAGTAAGATCATGGCTGGCAAACATAGTTTTGTCGCCTGTGCCCTGTTGTCCGAAATGCTGATTTTCAGTGTCCCCGTGAGCGCAGTCGATAACGACGGCCTGGATGACGAACCTAACCAGCAAAGTGACATTGAACCGCTGGATGTGGAAGACATCGTTCGCCGCGCGTTTTTTGAAGATACATCGTTAGTGCTGAAGCCGCGCACTTACTACCTGTCGAGGGATCGTGAAACCGATCCTGACAGTGTAGGCTGGGCGCTGGGTGGTGCACTTGAGTACAAATCCGGATGGTGGCGGGACAGTCTTCGCCTTGCCGCTACCGCATACACATCCCAAAAGCTCTACGGCCCGAGTGATAAGGACGGCACCCTGCTATTCAAACCCGGTCCGGAAGGCTTTACCGCGCTGGGCGAGCTGAATCTGACCTACCGGTTTTCTGACGATCATGGCATCCGCATAGGCCGGCAGCGCTTCGAGCTTCCGTATCTGGGTAGCCACGACATCCGCATGGTTCCCAACACCTTTCAGGGTATAGCCATCGGTAATGTGTCGCCTGAAGGACTAGGATATATGGCCGGGTATGTCGATAAAATTAAGCGTAAAAATGACGATGACTTCATTTCGATGTCGCAAGCTGCAGGCGCCGAAAACAGTGATGAGGGTGTGTACTTTGCCGGCGTACGCTACCGCTTTGCCGACGGCCCGTTAGTAGGCGGTATATTTCAGCGCACCGAGGAGGTTTTCGATACGCTGTTTTTAAAAGTCGAGGGACCACTTTATCAGTTCGACACCTATCAGCTAAATGGCTATTTGCAATACACCGATCAGAGCAGCACCGGAGATGCACTGATCGGCGATTTCGATACCTCACTATTATCCGCCAAGCTTGAGCTGGCCGCCGGCCCGGTGAGCTGGCGTATCGCCTACAGTACGACCGATGACAGCTATGGCATACAAAAGCCCTATGGTAACCCTGCCAACTACCTATCTGTAATAGTCGATGACTTTGACCGGGCAGGCGAAGATGCCTGGCTCATAGGCGCCTCTTACGATTTTGGCAGAGTCGATGTCGGCCAGTTAAGTGCGTTTGCCAATATCGTCAGGGGCGATACACCTGACGCGGGCTCAAATGCCAGTCCGGATGAAACCGAGTACGACATTACCGTCGACTTCCGAGGCCAGCGCGACTGGGCAGAACGACTCTGGGTTCGTGTTCGTGCTGCTTATGTGGATCAGGACGAGGCGCTGGGCGGCAATGACTTTCTGGATTTTCGCATCATCGTCAATTACGACTTTACGCTGTTCTGACGGAGTGTCTTATGACTACGTATAAAACTGTTTTAGCATTATCCGTGTCGGTGGCGCTCAGCAGCCCCGTGCTCGCGCAATCTTCTACCACACCCGCTGATCAGGAGCTGGCAGAGGAAATCCGTCAACTGCAGATGCTCAAAAAAGAGTTGGAAGAACGGACCCGCGAATTTGAGCGGCGAATTGCCGCGCTGGAGGAACAGGTCAGTGTAAGTGTAAATCGCAGTGAGAGTGAGAGCGACAGCCAGTCGGCAAGCCAGGTCGCTAAATCACCGCCAGTCGCCGCGCCGTCAGATCCTGTACCGCCTGTTGATGAAATGCAGGCGCCCTCAATCTGGGGTACCTATGAACCCGGCAAAGGGTTTGTTCTGGCCAGAACCGATTATGGCGAAGTGGATTTCAGTGTTTTCAGCTACGCCAGATATCTGAACCAGGAGCTGTTTGACGATACCTATACCGACTCATTCGGGCGTACCCGGACACTGGATATCCGCAACGATATTCAGATGCAGAAGCTGACGCTGAATTTCAAAGGCTGGCTATTCGATCCCAAATTACGCTACCTGTTCTACACCTGGACCGCCAATACCAGCCAGGGTGATCTGTCGCAGGTGGTGGTCGCGGGTAACCTGGGTTATCAGTTCAACGAGCATTTTAATCTTTATGCCGGAATTGGCGGCCTGCCATCAACCCGCTCAACCAATTACACCTTCCCTAACTGGCTCAAGAATGATCACCGCACCATTGCCGATGAATTTTTTCGAGGCTCGTATACCACGGGTGTCTGGGCGTCAGGAAAAATTGTCGATGGCCTGGAATACCGGGCCATGCTGGGCAACAACTTAAGTCAGCTGGGCGTTAATGCAGCCCAACTTGACGATGGTTTGAACACGGTATCGGCGGCGCTGTGGTGGATGCCCACCACCGGTGAGTATGGTCCCGGCAACGGACTGGGGGATTACGAGTTTCATGACGAACTGGCCACCCTTGTCGGCATCAACTTTACCCACAGCCGCGAAGATGCCCAGGGGCAGTCTGATACAGAAGGCTTTGAGAACTCTCAGTTGCGGTTATCTGACGGTACGCTGATTTTCAGTGAAGACCCTTTCCTCACAGGCGGAAACGTACGCCGGGCCACCTACCAAATGGCAGCCATCAGCGGCGGCCTGAAATATCAGGGCTGGTCGCTGGAAGCTGAAGCCTATCTGCGCCGGTTAGATAACTTCAGAACGATAGGCACTATTCCTGTCAGCTCGCTGACCGACCATGGGTTTCAGGTACAGGGCTCTACCATGCTGATACCCAGCGAATTGCAGGCTTACGCGGGCTACTCAAAGATTTACGGCGACTACGGGAACCCTTACGACTTCTCCATTGGTCTGAACTGGTTTCCCATGGCCCGGAAAGAATTCCGTCTTAGCGTCGGCGGTTTGTACCTGAACGACTCGCCAGTGGGCTATTCATCAGTACCCTTTTCGGTGGGTGCTAATGGGTGGGCGTTTACCACAGATGTCATTGTGGCTTTTTGACGTTGCGTGACTCAATCACAGCCATGTTAGCTGATTTGTTAAAAAGGAGAGAATATGAAACGCATGATTTTCGGGCTGATAGCAGGGCTGCTTACCTGTGCTGCCAGCGCGCAGGACAATAAAAAACCCAATGTACTGGCTATTATGGTGGATGATGTGGCGCAGGTGTCTTTAAGCGCCTATTCCCATGGCATGACTTACAACACGCCCAATATCGATCGTATTGCTGAAGAAGGCATTCTTTTTACGGATCATTATGCCCAGCCAAGTTGCACTGCTGGGCGTGCCGCCTTTTTGATGGGCCAGTTGCCGGTGCGAACCGGCTTAACTACCGTTGGCCAGCCCGGTAACCCCCTAGGCATTAAAGAAGAAGATCCGACCATCGCGGAGTTTTTAAAAGAACGGGGCTACATGACCGCGCAGTATGGTAAGAATCATCTGGGGGATTTGGATGAGCACCTGCCTACCAATCACGGCTTTGATGAGTTTTTTGGCAATCTTTACCATCTTAATGTTTCTGAAGAGCCGGAACAGGAAGATTACCCCAAGTCAGACGCGTTTAAGAAAAAGTTTGGCCCGCGTGGGGTCATTGAGTCTTACGCCGATGGCAGAGTGAAAGATACCGGCCCGCTGACCCGCAAACGTATGGAAACGTTTGATGAAGAAATTCTGGCAAAAACCATCGATTTTATTGAGCGCGCAGTAGATGCGAAAAAGCCATTCTTTGTCTGGCATGCCACCAGCCGTATGCATGTTTACACCCATCTGAAGCCTGAAAGCCGGCATCTTGCAACTCAAATCAGCTCAGAAGAAGATGTATTTGGCAGCGGCCTTATTGAACACGATGGCCATATAGGTAAGCTGCTGGACAAGTTGGAGCAGTTAAACATTGCCGATAACACCATTGTCATCTACACCACCGATAACGGCCCGGAACAAAGCAGCTGGCCGGATGCCGGTACCACTAAATTCCGGGGCGAGAAAATGACAACCTGGGAAGGCGGGGTACGGGTGCCGTTTCTGGTGCGCTGGCCAGGCAACATTCCTGCCGGTGAAAAGCGTAACGGCATTTCCTCCCACGAAGATGTATTCCCCACTATCGCGGCAGCAGTAGGCGAGCCGAATCTGCGCGAAGCAATGAAAAAAGCGCACAGCGTGTATATCGACGGCGAGAACAACCTGGCTTACTGGAAAGGTGAGGCAGACGAGTCGGCCCGAAACCATTTCTTTTATTATTACGAGTCACAGCTGACAGCAGTAAGGGTAGGCCCCTGGAAAATGCATTTCGCCACCAAACCCGGCGGCCGTTATTACGAAGATTTAGTCACCCACACCATGCCCAAGCTGTTTAATTTGCGCAAAGATCCGATGGAGCATTACGATGGCGTAACCGGCTTTCATCAAATCATGCGCAAAAGCTGGGTGATGCA
>CAZOYR010000093.1:0-12702 GCA_964584105.1 uncultured Alteromonas sp. | reverse complement strand
ACTTGAAGTTAAAAGTTAAAGAACACTCTTACCGTTGCGAACAAAGCTAGGCTTAACAACGTCTACTGTAACCCACTTTTTGCGCATTTCCACCTCGACCTGATTTTCAGTGCCGGCAGGAACACGGGCCATCGCAATTGCATGGCCGAGTGTTGGAGAGAATGTACCAGAGGTAATCACACCCTCGCCCTTTTCTGTTCTGATTTTCTGACCAGCGCGCAAGACGCCCTTGTCCGTCATGACCAGACCAACCAGTTTATCGGTGCCCTGTTCACGCTGTGCTTCTAGCGCCTTGCGACCCACAAAATCGCGGTCAGCCGGTTCCCAGGTAATGGTCCAGCCCATGTTCGCTGCCAGCGGTGACACAGATTCGTCCATATCCTGACCGTAAAGGTTCATACCCGCTTCAAGGCGAAGCGTATCACGAGCGCCCAGGCCACACGGTTTAACGCCCGCATCCAGCAAATCCTGCCAGAACTGCTGAGCACGTGCTTCGGGCACCATAATTTCGTAGCCGCCCTCACCAGTGTAACCTGTGGTTGCGATAAACAAATCTTCGGCCTGTACCCCAAAAAAGGGCTTCATGCCTGCAACCGCTTCTTTTTGCGCTTCACTGAATAAAGTGGCTGCTTTTTCTTTCGCGTTAGGCCCCTGCACCGCAATCATGGCAAATTCAGAACGCTCAGTGATAGTGACATCAAAGCCTTCAGCTTTGGCCAGTAACCAGTTCATGTCTTTTTCGCGCGTGGCTGAGTTTACTACCAGACGGTAGTTGGTATCGTCGAAGTGATATACGATAAGATCGTCAACGACGCCACCCTCTTCGTTCAGCATGCCGCTGTATAAGGCTTTGCCTTTGTCTTTCAGTTTTGCCACATCGTTAGCCAGCAAATAGCGTAAATAATCTTTCGCCTGACTGCCGGTTGCATCAACAATCGTCATGTGTGATACATCAAACATGCCCGCGTCTTGTCTGACCGCATGGTGCTCTTCAATCTGAGAACCATAGCTGATTGGCATGTCCCATCCAAAAAAGTCCACCATTTTGGCACCGGCTTCCAGATGCTTGGCGTGTAATCCTGTTTTGCTACTCATGTATCTCAACCTTTTGATGATTGCAAAATAATGGCGCAAGTATAGGGCGACAACACTTTTGTAACAAATTGGAATTTCTTATCATTACATTTAAAAGTATAATGAACGAAGCGATTAACATCAGAAATTTAAATCTTCATGCAGCAGCTATCGTTGGATAATTTACGTACTTTTGTCAGTGTGATTGAGCAAGGCGGTTACGCCAAAGCCGGTGAATGGCTGGGCCGTTCCCAGCCTGCTATCAGCCTGCAGATCAAAAAGCTTGAGGCACAGCTTGATCGAAAACTGTTCACCAAGGTCGGTCAGCGTCACGTGCCCAGTGCAGATGGCAACTGGTTGTACCCTAAGGCGAAAGAATTGCTGGAGATGAATGACGGTATATTCAGATCGCTCTCACCCGCCCCATTAAGCGGCAGGCTAAGACTCGGGATCCCCAGCGAGTTTGCGTCAACCCTGTTGCCTGGCCTGATTGGCGAGTTTTCCAAACGCTACCCGGATGTATCACTGGAAGTCACCTCAGCGCTTAGCCGCGATTTATTACACCGCACTAAACGCGACAGCTTCGATTTAATTCTGGCACTGGCCAACCCGGATGAAGAAACCCAGGGGGAACTGGTATTGCAGGATGACATTGTGTGGGTGGGTGACTCCGGGCTGGCGGTGCATGGTGATGCAATATCGCTGGTTCTGGCGCCGGATGGCTGCGTCTATCGAAGCCGGGTCATCACCCAACTCAAACAGCAAACCCGGGCGTGGAAAATCGCCTATACCAACGCTGATCTGGCCGGACTGACCGCGGCCATTCAGCAGGGTTTGGGCATTACCGCGCTGGCCCGCGCCAGTATGCCCGCCAACCTGACCGTGCTTAAGCATCGGTTTTTGCCTGATTTAGGCAAGGTAAATATTTGCCTGTTTAATCAGGACAGCCAGCATCCGGTGGTCAGTAAGACACTGGCAGAGTTCATCAAAACCCGTCTGACTAGCGCCACTTAATTATCCTGCTGTTTTACCAGCGCTTTTGCTCTGTCCAGCCCGGCTTGCGCACGTTTGGTAAGGACTGTGGGTGCAAACTGCATGCTGGACTTTTGATCAGCCGCTTTCTGCTTTTGTTCTGCACTCAGTTCAGCTTCTACCGCTGACCGGCGGGTCTGCAGCCACTCACTGCCAGTCGATTCAGGCATCAACAGAAAATATTGCCAGGCACTGACCGGATCATACACCGGGGTTTGCTTATCACTGTATACGCCCGCAAGCGCCACCATCGCCGGGCGATACCCTTGTTTCGCAGCACGGGTTAACCATTCAAGCGCGCTGTCCCATTGCTTCTGTTGAAAGTGAAACCCGGCCACATCGTATTGCGCCAGCGCGTAGCCGGCTTCGGCTGCAGCCTGCTTATACTTTATCCCCTCGTCTTTATTCAGCTGCAATCCGTCTATCTGGCCAAATTGCCCAACCAGATAACAGCCGAGCTTATACTGACCGAGCGCATCGCCCTTTTCAGCGGCCCGGCGAAAGTACGCCAATGCTTTTGACGGTGATCGGGGTACGCCCACACCATTATTGTAAAGCATACCCAGGTGATACATAGCTTCTGCACTGTCGCCTTCGGCCATGCTTTCCAACTGCACTATCAGTGTATCGGGGATGGCTGTATCCTGCGCCCGGGCATGACCCACAACGAGTGCCGCGCATATTAGCAGTAGTGTCGCAAACTTCCGTGTTTTCATAACGATGGTTCCTACGGTTACTCAGTACTTAATGAGGCTAGCTCTCCGATGGGCTTGTCCAGGCTCTGCGGCGGTCGGGTAAACCATTGCGGGCCTTTGTCGGTGATATACAGGCAGTCTTCCAGCCTGACACCAAACTCCCCCGGAATATAAATGCCCGGCTCATTGGAAAAGCACATGCCAGCTGCCAGCTTTTGCTTTTCACCTTTGACGAAATTAACCCGCTCGTGACCTTCCATACCAATGCCGTGACCGGTGCGGTGCGAAAGCCCCGGTAGCTGATAGCCAGGCCCATAGCCCTGCTCTTGATAATACTGACGAACGCGCTCATCCACACTACCGGCCGTATTGCCTGGCTGAGCCTGTTCAAATACGCGCTGCTGGCCGTCACGCACGAGTTGCCAGACTTTTTGCTGTTTCTTGCTGGCTTCACCAAATACAAATGTGCGACTGATATCTGACTGGTAACCGTGCACTGAACATCCACAGTCCATCAGTACCACCGACCCTTCTTTAAGCACCTGTTCCTGCCGGGTGCCGTGCGGATAAGCAGATGCCTCGTTAAACAGGGCCATGGTCCAGATACCGCTGCCGCCCAATTTTTGCTGCGCAGACTGCATCAGTCCTTTAACATCACCCTGCGACATGCCTGCCTCAAGGTTTTTATAAACATGGTCGTATGCCTGCAGCGTGATTTCGTTTGCCTTATGCATCAGACGCAGTTCGTGGGCAGATTTATACATCCGGCAGCCCAGTGTGACCGGCTCTGCAGATACATTTGTCATATCAGGCAGCAGCGGCATCAGACCATTTAATACAAAATAGCGAACACTCTGCTCAAAGCCGATCTTTCCTTTGGTGACTTTCCGGTCTTTAAGAATCTGCTTTACCTGCTCAAACGGGCTCTCATGCTCCTGCCAGACACGGATATCCTCACCTACCTGCAAGGTTTCTTTTACGCTGGGGGCTTCAAAAAACGGCGTCACTACGGCGATATCACCGTCTCTGGGGATAACCACAGCTGTAAGTCGTTCACTGCGCCACCACTGAATGCCCGTGAAGTAATCCATCGCTGCACCCGGTTCGATGATGATCGCAGATATATCGTGCTCAGCCATTAAAGACTGCGCCTTACTGATACGCGATTGTCGCTCTTTTGCGGAAATTGGTTTGACTGTACCGGTGAGGTCGGTGAGTTTGTTATCGGTATAAAACGCGTCGTCAGAAGTGGTTTGCGCGCCTGCTTTAACAGAAGCCGCAAGCAGTGAGGCTGACGCGAGCCCCACACCGGAAAATTTTAAAAATCCACGCTTGTCCATGAGTTATCCTGTTTATTATTTACAGGAACTATCATGCGCACCCTTTCACACCTTTGCAAATGTTGCGTTAAAATCCCATCGCCTGACTGATAAGCTTCTGTTTGAGCGCAGGCATATTATCGGTCGTAACCAGACCAATGCCACGGACCATCTTTTTAAGTGGATTATCGCCCTCAAATAATAGTTTGAAGCCATCCATCGCACTAACCATTTTCATTGCTTCTGTTTTTCGAGCCCGCTCGAAGGGGCGCAAATACCTTAACCGAGCAAATGGTTTGTTTTGCTGCTCAAGCTGGCGAAGTAAATCTGCCAGCGCCAGCGCATCCTGCATTCCAAGGTTTGCGCCCTGCCCCGCCAGCGGATGAATGGTGTGGGCCGCATCACCGATGATGACAACGCCTTCGCTTGCCCACTGCCTGGCGTATCGCATGGTCAACGGAAATGATTTGCGCTCACTTTTAAGCGTGATAGTACCCACTTCACTATTCGTTGCGGCGGTCAGCGCGTGGGCGAACGCCTCATCATCCAGTTGCAATAACCTTTCAGCTTCCGGCGTATCCTGAGACCAGACAATGGAACAAAGATGCGAATCGTTTAACGGTAATAAAGCCAGTGGCCCAGTGGGTGTGAATACCTGTCTGGCCGTTTGTTCATGGGGTTGCGAGGTTTCAATTGTTGCCACAATCGCCGTATGCCCGTAATCGCGGAAGGTCATGGGAAAGCCGACCTGCTTGCGTACATAGGAGTTTGCGCCATCTGCGCCTACCACCAGTTTACAGGCTACCACGTCATCGTTTTGCAGCATTATCATGGTCTCGTGGTCGCCCCACAATACCTTTTCAATACCGCTTTGAAGTACAGTAATATTGTCCTGCTGTGTTACCCGTTTTGCCAGCGCATTAATTAATACCTGGTTTTCGATAATGTGACCCAGCTGTGCGCGCTGCATTTGCTCGTGGTCAAAATGAATATGGCCAAAACTGTCTTTATCCCACACGTGCATATGGGTGTAGGGAGAGATGCGTTCATCAGGCAAATGCTGCCAAACGCCTAACGCGCACAATGCTTCCCGGTTTGCTTCATTAATCGCACTGACTCTGAGCATTGGCGCTTGAAGTACAGATTGCTCCAGTGGCTCCCGGCTAATAAGGGCAACCTCAAAACCACTGCCTGATAATGCGGCTGCCAGCGTCAGCCCGGCCATTCCACCACCTACAATTGCAATATCAACTTTATGCATGGACTTAATTTCCTGTCGTCGACTGACCGTAGCCGGTGGTCTGGCGGACAAAGCGCTGCTGAATCGCATGCAAATTATCCATCGCTATCAAACCGATGTTGCGCCCCGCTACAAGGGGTTTCATGGTATTGGAAAAGCTACGCACTAGCGTGTCAGTCAGCCAGATAGTCTGATCTCGATCTGACTGGCGGGCCCGCGCATACTCGCGCAAGGCGCCGAAGCAGCCAGGGTCATCGTTATTGGTCAGGGTATGGGCTAACGCAATAATATCACGCAAACCCAAATTAAAGCCCTGACCCGCAATCGGGTGCAGTGTTTGCGCCGCATTGCCTACCACAGCAACGCGGTGAGCGGTGAGTCGATCAGTGTAGCGAAGCGCCAGGGGATACTGCTGCCGCTCGCCCGCTTTACGAATGGCACCGTGGCGATAGCCAAATGCTTTTTGCAGCGCCCTGATAAACTGCGCATCCGTCATAGCAACCAGCTGTTCAGCAAGCTCCGGACGAACCGTCCACACTACGGAAAACGCATTTCCGGCATTTTTTTTGTCAGTATTAAAGGGCAAAAATGCAAGTGGTCCGTCAGCGGTGAACCGCTCATACGCTTTATTGTGATGCGGTTCTGACAGTGTGACATTGCAAATCACCGCAACCTGGTCATAGGTTTCAGCCTGCCGCGCAAATCCTAATGACTCTGCAAGTGGCGAGCGACCGCCGTCAGCCAGCACCACCAGACGCGCCGATAAAGTTTCACCGTTACTCAGGCTCAGCGCAACGTGCTCATTGCTTTGTTGGGCAGCGTCAACCGTCGTATTTTCGATTCGTCTGGCTGCCCGGCCTATCGCATTATTGAGCAGCGGGCCCAGTGCACTCAGCGCGATAACGTGCCCGAATGCGTCGAGCCCGAATGTGTTGGCATGCAGGTTACATAACCCGGCTGCGCCTTTATCGGATACCTGAATATGTTGAATGGGTGCTGCATTAAACTGCCTGACATCGGCGCCCAGTGCGGTAAATTCATCCACGGTGCGCCGCGCCAGGGCAATGACTCGGGCATCGAACCCTGGATGCTGCTGACTGTTATCCAGCGAGTTAGCATCAACAACCGTTACACTAAAGCCGGTACGCTGTGTAATACCCAGCGCCAGCGCGCTGCCTACTGTGCCGCCGCCGATGATTGCAATATCCGTCCGTGTCGCTGTCTGTTCAGTCACTGGTTTATCTCTTTAACGCCTCAATATCTGCGATGGATTTGGGCACATCAGCGGTTAATACTTCAATCCCTGTCGCCGTAATCACCACATCATCTTCGATTCTTACGCCGATGCCACGATAGGCGGGATCCACGTTGGCATCCGGCGCAATGTAGATACCCGGCTCTACCGTAATAACCATGCCCGGCTGCAGCGGCCGGTCCTCACCATCAATACGGTAATTACCCACATCGTGAACGTCCAGACCAATAAAATGACCCAGTCCATGCATGAAAAACGCACGCCAGCTTTCATTTTCAAGGTTGTCACTTAATGTTCCGTTTAACAAACCAAGTTCAATCAACCCCTCGGTAATCACCTCCACCACCAGCAGCGTAGCTTCTTTTAAGGTGACACCAGGAGCAATGAAATCCAGTGCTTTTTGCTGCGCTTTAAGTACCAGCGCATAGATCGCTTTTTGCGGTTCAGAGAACTGCCCAGAGACAGGAAACGTTCGCGTAATATCTGCCGCGTATCCCATATACTCAGCACCGGCATCAATCAGCACCAGCTCACCATCTTCAAGTGCTTTATTATTTTGCGTATAGTGCAGCACACAGGCGTTTTCACCGCTTCCGACAATGGTTGAATAGGCCGGAGCGCGCGCCCCGGCCATCGCAAATTCGTGGTGTAGCTCTGCCTCAAGCTGATACTCATACATACCCTGTCGAGCCGCTTTCATTGCGCGGGTGTGGGCTGCGGCTGAAATCTTACCGGCCGCTTTCATTACCGCGACCTCGCACGCTGACTTGAATAGCCGCATTTCATGTAAAAGCGGGCGAATATCCTGAATAGATGGCGGCGCACAGCTTTCTTTGGGCGCATTTCGCAACGCCGCAAGTGCCTCTAAGAACAGTGTATCTGCGTGTTCATGCTGGCCCAGTGCAAAATAAACATGGTCATGACCATATAGCCACTCCATCAGCACTTCCGGCAATTCAGACAGGTCGTACGCCTCATCCAGGTCAAACCGGGCGATAGCCGCTTCTGCCCCAAGTCGCCGGCCCTGCCAGATTTCCTGAGACTTGTCCTTAGGCTGACATATCATCGCCGAGAACGAGTGCTGATGCCGCTCATGATTAGATAGCAGCAGCCAGGTGTCTGGCTCATCAAATCCCGTCAGATACCAAAAATCACTATCCTGACGAAAGGTATATTCGGTATCCCGACTACGGGTTACCATTCTGGCGGCCGGCACAATGCAAACACTCTGCGGCGCGCACTGCGCCAGTAAACGCTGCTGGCGCGCGATAAACTCCTGCTGACTAATCATTTAGTGCACCGACGGCGTGTCTTTTTGATCATCAAGCAAGGAACGGCCAAGCTCGCTGAAGCACAGCAGTGCAGAGACTTTGACATACTCTACCACCTCATACAGCGCTTTTTCCGATTCTTCGTCAGCCTCCATAGGTTCTTCCATGCGCGAGATATCAGAAAAATCATTAATGGCTTCTTTGACATCCGCAGAACATTGCATCAAGTCCTGCTGGTGCAGGCCAAAACCAAGCATGAACCCCTGCACCCAGTTGATAAGCGCCACACCACGATCGTTAATCGGGGTTTGATCGTCAGGCAGCATTAGTTGGAGGCTGAACTCCCCCTCAAGCAGCTGTTCGCAAGTCTGACTGTAAAGTTGTTCAAGATTAAAACTCACTGCCTGAGAAAAAGGTTCGCCCTGATTAGTGGTATCGGCCAGTACCGACTGCCACTTCTGGTCAGTCAGCGACATGCCCCCACACAACATGCCACACATGATTCCGTGAATTTCAGCCGCATCAGCATTAACAGAATGCTGAAACAGTACATTGGTTACATTGTCATAATCGAGTTGTCTGTCCACGGGTTACCTTTTTGCAATGGAGTATTTAACACGTCTAATCCTAGCAAAAAGCAGGCTTAAAGCCTAGCTCGGCGCTCGCTTGGGCATTGCAACGCGTCCGGTTTCATGTCGCTTTTGCTTGCTTACTTTTAAGCATGATGCCGCTAAGCAAATTATCGGCATTCACGTAAATCTCACTGTTACGCAAGCCTTTCGTTTACGCTGATTATCGATTAAGATCTTCTTTGGCAGTTATTTCTTTGACCATTTGGTTAAGTTTTGGTTGAAATTTTTCAGCGCAACAACATAATCGTGGCATCTGTTCCGATAATGCCAGTGCGTGTTTATCGGTGTCATATAAAATGGTAAGCGTAACCAATGTATAGCAACGGCGACTGATCTCTTCACGCGCCAGCGCGTTTCATATACCCTGTTGCGTTTTATAATTGATCAATGTCTCCTGGGATGTTTGCCAGTTCATTTCATGTCCCTGGCCGATGCTTTAAAAAAAGGAAGTTGAACTTATAACTATTGAGCAAGCTCGGCGCGTATCGAGAAGCCTACGGTTATGATGATTCTTCCGCCGTGAACCTTTCGGCTCACGGGCGAAAAATGAACAGCGGCATTCTGGGAGACGCCCTCTTTCGACGAGTAGAAGAAATGGCTGTAATTAATTTCGGCTCTATCAATATCGATCATGTGTATTCGGTGGACCATTTTGTTAAGCCGGGTGAAACCCTGGCCTCATCAAACTATCAGCAGTTACTGGGTGGCAAAGGTGCCAATCAGTCGATCGCGCTGGCCCAGGCCGGTGCTGATGTGAAGCACGTTGGTAGTATTCACGAATCCGACGCGTCCTTTAAACAAACGCTGATTAAAAATGGCGTGGACTGCCGTTATGTTCGCTGCCATGACGTGCCATCCGGTCATGCGATTATCCAGGTTACGCCTAGCGGCGAAAACGCCATTGTTTTGTTTGGCGGCGCCAACCAGACAATCACCCCTGACACGGTTAAAAAAGCGCTGCTGGACACCGGTTCATCTGACTGGGTGCTGACTCAAAACGAAACCAGCTGTATAGACGAGGTGCTCACACAGGCTCGTGACAAAGGCTTAAAGGTGGCGTTTAACCCGGCTCCTATGAGCGACAACGTACACGAGCTGCCGCTGGATTGCGTAGACCTGTTGATTGTTAATGAGACAGAAGCCGCAGCCATCACCGGCGAATCATCCCTGGATGACATCGTGACTTGTTTTCAGGCGAAGTGGCAACACGCAGAAGTCCTGATTACGCTGGGCAAAGAAGGCGTAATGATGATTCGAAAAGACAGCGTGGAAAAAGTCCCGGCGTTTAAGGTTGATGCGGTGGATACCACAGCAGCCGGTGATACTTTCATCGGGTATTTTCTGTCTGCCTACAGTAATCACACAGACGCTAAGCAGGCCCTGAAACGAGGCTGTGCCGCTTCTGCACTGGCTGTCACTCGTCAGGGTGCCGCTCAATCTATTCCTTCTCAGCAGGAAGTCGACCGCTTCCTGGCAAAGAACGCCTGATTTTTGGAACAACAACTCATGACACATAAAATAATTTTAGATACCGATCCGGGTATTGATGATGCAATGGCTATCTTCTTTGCGTTTCAGTCACCCGATATTGAGGTGCTGGGACTAACTACCGTATTCGGCAACGTGCCTGTGGATATGGCTGCTAAAAATGCCATTACTTTATGTAAGCTGGCAGAAAAGGATATTCCGGTAACCAAAGGCGTAGGTATGCCGTGGGTCGGCCCTGAATCATCTTACGCGCATTTCGTGCACGGCGAAGACGGCTTTGGCAACATCGATTACCCTGCGGCGGAAGGTAAACTGGATCCGCGCAGCTCGGCACAATTTATTGTCGATATGGCACGCAAGTACCCTGGCGAAATAACACTTGTTGCAATTGGTCCGCTGGGTAACCTTGCACTGGCTCTGCGGCTTGAGCCTGAACTTCCCAAACTGGTGAAAGGCGTCAGTATTATGGGAGGCGCAGCGTTTGTTCCGGGCAATGTTACACCGGTAGCAGAGGCCAATATCTGGAACGATGCACACGCAGCCGATATCGTATTTTCAGCAGACTGGGACATCGCCATGTTTGGACTGGATGTCACCAACACCGTGCGCTTTAAAGAAGCGTTTGTCGATACACTGGCGCAAAAAAATGAAAAGCTGGGTGGATTCGTTCAAAAATCTGCGCAGTTCTACATCGACTTTTATACAAAGGAAGGCGAAGAACGAGTATGTTGCTTCCATGATGCTTTCCCGCTGGCACACCTGATTCAGCCGGATCTGTTTGAAATGACAGAGGGTAACATCCGGGTTTCTACCGATGATTTAAATCGCGGGCAAACGATTGTCGCCCCCTTCGGTAGCACCGCCAGTCCGCTATGGACAGAAGCGCAAACGGTCAAGGTTGCGACAAAAGTTGACGCACAAAGATTGGAAGCTTTGTTTGTAGACACCTACGCCAAATAAGCCATCCAATTGATAAACATTAAAAGCCGGCATTTCGCCGGCTTTTTTTATTTGCCGGTCAGGGTGTTGCATTCGCTTAGCAGCGACGTATGCTAGGCATTTTTCAGCCGGGATCTTTACGCAATGACGGACTTACCGAGTCGAGGGCAGTTGCGACAGCAATTACGACAGGCACGGCGCGCGCTATCGCCGGCCAAACAGCAGCATGCTTCGTCGATGTTAGCGGCGCAATTAACATCACTGCCCTGCTTTACCAACGCCCGGCGCATCGCTGCCTACCTTGCCAATGATGGAGAGCCGGACCTGACGGCCGCTATCACACACTGCCAGTCATCAGATATCGCGCTTTCCCTACCGGTATTACATCCACTGACTCACAAACATTTGCTCTTTCTGGATTACCACGCCGATACACCTATGCGGGTGAATCGCTTTAACATTGCAGAGCCGGCGCTAGCCACCCAATCCATTCGTTTGATGGAAGAGCATGATCTTATCCTGATGCCGTTGGTCGGCTTCGATGCGCAGGGAAACCGACTGGGCATGGGGGGCGGATTTTATGATCGCACGCTGGCACACCACCGTGATAACCCGCACCGCCCACGTCTGGTTGGTATTGCTCACAGCTGCCAACAAGTTGAACACCTGCCTGTGGCGCCGTGGGATGTTCCCTGCGATATCATTGTTACGCCCGATAAATTATGGCAATTCGATAAAAGCATGTAAACAGGCTCAAAATACGCAAAACTTGCGGTACACTTTGCGCTAACAGAATCAGGAGGGTGTATGGACCAGAATCAGAAAAAAGAAGCGGTCGCCAAGGCGGCATTGAAATTTGTAAAGCCGGATACCATCGTGGGGGTCGGCACCGGCTCCACAGTGAATTATTTCATAGACGGACTTGCCGATATGAAAAACGACATCATTGGCGCGGTATCCAGTTCAAATGCTTCCACCGAGCGTCTCAAAAAACATGGCATTCAGGTCTTTGAACTTAATGAAGTCGATGATCTCGATGTGTATATCGATGGCGCCGATGAGGTTACCGAGCATAAGCATATGATTAAAGGCGGTGGCGCGGCACTGACGCAGGAAAAAATTGTTTCAGCTGTGGCACGCCAGTTCATCTGCATTGTTGATGACTCCAAACGCGTTCCGGTGCTGGGTAAATTTCCGCTTCCCGTAGAAGTGATTCCGATGGCGCGTTCTTATGTTGCCAGAGAGCTGGTCAAGCTCGGTGGCGATCCGGTCTACCGCCAGGGCGTTACCACCGACAATGGCAATGTGATACTGGATGTGCACAACCTTGAAATTCTGAATCCCCGCGAGCTCGAAGCACAAATCAATAATCTCGCGGGTGTGGTCACCAACGGGCTGTTTGCCATGCGTGGGGCTAATGTCGTGCTGTGTGCAGATGATAAGGGCGTTAATCAATACGATTAACAGGTTACATTTGTACGGTGAGTATAAAAACCAAACTTATCCTTTTCAGTCTGTGCGACATCTGATACGTTTAGACGTCCAGATGTCCTTTTACTATTTATTTTGAGATGCGTTCATGAGCAAAGTGTCATTACCCAAAGAAAAAATCCGTATCCTGTTGCTTGAAGGGGTACATAAAAGTGCCGTTGAAACCCTGCAGAACAGCGGGTATACCAATATTGAGTATCTCAAAACCTCATTGCCTGAAGATGAACTGATTGAAAAAGTGAAAGATGTTCACTTCATCGGCATTC
>CAZOYR010000092.1:0-13119 GCA_964584105.1 uncultured Alteromonas sp. | reverse complement strand
GACATATTTGCCTGCAGATTTTCGATGCGGGTCTGGGGGGCAGGGTGAGTAGACATCAGTTCAGGCGGACGCTGTCCACCACTGGCAGCTTCCATATTTTTCCAAAGATCCACCGACTGGCGTGGATTAAAACCGGCTTTTGCCATTAACTGTAAGCCAATTAAGTCGGCTTCTGACTCATGGGCGCGACTGTAAGGCAACTGCACACCCACTTGTACACCTAAGCCTATAGCAGCCATGATCGGGCCGGTCTGGGGTACTTCGTTGGCCGCCAGAATCTGACCTACCGCTTGCGTACCTACATTAATCAGTGCACCTTGCGACATACGCTCGTTACCATGCTCAGCAATAACGTGACCAATTTCGTGGCCAATAACCGCCGCTAACTGATCCTGATTCTGGGCAACCTCCATTAATCCGGTATAAACGCCAATCTTACCGCCCGGCAACGCAAAGGCATTGACCTGATCTTCATCAAAAACAACCACTTCCCACTGTCCATTGTAAACGGATTTGGGCACAAACGGAGTCAGGCTGTCAGCAATACATTCCACATACTGGTTTTTTACCGGCTGTCGGGAAACATTTTGTTTTTGCTTCATATCCGTAAATGCCTGCTCGCCCATTTGCGCGAGCTGGTCAGAAGAAAACAGTAAAACCTGGTTACGGCCTGTGGGCGATGTTGCACATGCCACCACAGCCAGAGATAGTGCGGCAACCAGTATCGACTTTACCCGTCCTGACATAGATAATTCCTCAAATTTGTTAGGTTTTTCAACGTGTTTCCAAGACGAGTTTACTGTGAGGCGGATAACTACACCAGTGCTAATCACAGCAACATTGTCTGTTCCTGCAACCTTATATGTCTGTCAGACACACTCAGTTTACTTCCGGATGTAAAGCGCCGCGCAAATTACACACGCCCGAGCGTCTTAAGTTATGCGTTGATACCTATGAATACTTTGTTTCATGACATTTTTGTCACAACGCGCTAAGCTAGAGCCATAACTGGTATCAGCGTTATCCGCGCAGCCGCACGAACGTGTTTGTATGGTTCGAAAAAGGCCCTGGGAGCGAAGCGTTTGTGTAGTCGTGACATTTTCCGATGCGCAAGAAGCTGAGCCATCAACAGCATAAGAGATCGAAATGGCAGAACAAATTGTGGTAAGTGGTGTAGGGGTCTGGAATCCGGACTTTACCATCACCAACGAAGAGCTGGTAAATAGTTACAACGCCTGGGCAAATTCGTATAACGACGCGCACCAGGAACAGATTGAAAATGGCGAGCTTACTGCAAAGCCGCTTTCCAGTGCTGAGTTTATAGAAAAAGCCTCGGGTATCAGGCAGCGTTATATTTACCAGAAAGACGGCGCTCTTGATATCGACAGAATGCGACCGAACATCCCTGAGCGTGACGAGAGCACGTTAAGTGATCAGGCGCAAATCGCGGTTGCGGCTGCGAAAAAAGCGCTGGCTGAGGCTAATAAGTCTGCTGCAGATGTCGACGCTGTGATTGTTTCCTGTGCTTATACTCAGCGTGCCTATCCGGCCATTGCCATTGAGGTACAGCAGGAATTAGGTATTGATGGCTTCGGCTTTGATATGCTTGTGGCGTGTTCGGCAGCCACATTCGGCATGCACCGGGCTTACGAGATGATTGCTGCCGGTAACGCGCGCTGTGTGCTCGTTATTAACCCTGAACTGGTTTCTCCACAGATAAATTATACCGACAGAGACAGTCACTTTATCTTTGGTGACGTTGCCACCGCTACCGTGCTGGAGAGCGCAGAAACCGCATCAGCAGAGCACGTGTATGAGGTACTGAGTACAAAAGCACTGACGAAGTATTCCAGCAATATCCGGTCTAACTTTGGCTATATGTCTCGTGCCAACGATGTGGATCCCTATGGTCCGGACAAACTGTTTCATCAGGCTGGCCGCAAGGTGTTTAAAGAAGTCTGTCCGTTGGCGGCTGAACACATAGAGCAGCATCTGGCAAAACATCAATTGACGCCTGAAAATGTTCGGCGCTGGTGGCTGCATCAGGCAAACATCAACATGAACACGCTGATATGCAAGCGTTTGCTGGGCCGTGAGGCGTCAGCCGAAGAAGCGCCCATCGTACTTGATGAGTATGCAAACACTGCATCGGCAGGTTCCGTCATTGCCTTTGGTTTACATCATAAAGACCTGAAATCCGGCGACTATGGTGTGCTGTGTTCTTTTGGTGCGGGTTATTCTATTGGCAGCCTGGTACTGAAAAAGCGTTAATTCACCTTAGCTTGGTGCACGAATAATAGGGATGTAGATGATTGCGGATATCGGCTATGGCATGAATGCGTTAGGCTATCTGACGCTTCTGTTGTTGTTATTTACGGTTCGTAAATCAGGATTAGCCAAGTATCTTCTGATGCTGGCCTCTATGGTTACTTTTGCCTGGTCACTGGGCTTTGTAACCGTATTATTCGGTCCTATCAGTATGCCGCATCTGCTGAACGCAGATGCGTTTAAAATGCTGGTATGGTTACTCTTTCTTGCCAGCTGTTTGCGCGAGGACTTTGTTAGTCTATGGCGGGTGCTAAGCCGTCCGGTCACTGCCGTTATACTGACACCCCCAATCCTTACACTGATACTGCCTCAGCTTTTGCCGGTGGCCCCTTCCACCCATTTTCTGCTAATGACCATCTTGTCGCTGGAAGTGCTGGTCCTGCTTGAGGTGCTTTATCGTCAGGCCGGAAAGGACCGCTGGGCATATAAACCGCTGGTGATTTACCTCGGGGCGATTCATCTATTTGAGTTTTTTACTTACATGAATGCCACGATGGTGAATCAGATGGGCTTAGGGTATATCGCTGCGCGTGGTTACATCTATCTGATGTTGCTGCCATTATTGGTGGTGGCAATCCGGCGTATCAAGCACTGGGGAGTGGACATTTTTATCTCCAGGCAGGTGGTATTACATAGCTCCATGCTGGTGGTGGCCGGGGTATTCCTCTCCATTGTCGCGCTGGCAGGCTATGCGGTGAACTACTTTGGTGGCAGCTGGGGCGCGACCATTCAGATCCTGTTCTTTGCGTTATCGCTGACCATGCTGGGGGCAGTGATTATGTCCAACAGCTTGCGCAACAGGGCCAAGGTGTTTATCGCCAAACATTTTTTTGCTAACCAGTTTGATTACCGGGTGGAGTGGGTCAAGCTGACCAAAGCATTGACCTCGCAAACAAGCAGCATCAATGATGTTTACAATAATGCGCTGATAGGTACGTGCGAGGCGGTAAATTATGAAAATGGGGTGTTGGTAAAAGTTGTTGGCAGCAACGTGGAAGAAGTGGCCCGCCGTGGTCATGCCGCGTTAAGTGATGACGATAAAATCATTCTAAGACATCTCGTGCCGTTTTGCGCTACCACTAACTGGTTGGTGGATCTTCAGGAATATCAGGTCAACCCGTTTAATTACGAAGGGCTCCATCTCGACAGAAGCGTGGTTGCAAACAGTCATTTTCACCTTGTTGTACCATTTTTTGAGCAGGAAAAAATCTGGGGATTTGCACTGCTTAGCTCAACCGATGAAAAAGTGAACCTTAACTGGGAAGTCAGAGATTATCTGCATGCGGTGAGTGAGCAGGTAACCACCTATATTCTGCACAGCGAAGCCGCCAAAGCGGTGGCAGAAAATGCACAGTTTGCTGCGTTCAGCCGAATGTCGGCGTTTGTTTTACATGACTTAAAAAACGTCATGGCGCAAATTGACCTGATTCTGTGTAATGCAGAGCAACACAAGAATAACCCTGAGTTTATTGATGACACGTTCGAGACGCTGCATTACACCAAAGCCAGAATGGACAAAATGCTGCGCGAGCTTAATGAGAAGAAAGTCGATGAAAAAGGGCTGGATTCAGCGCAAACATTATCCATCATCATTGCACAGGTCATTGATGCGCGTTGTCAGTCACTAAAACCGGTGCCGCAATTGACCGTCGAAGAAGAGTCCCAGGTTATTGTTGACGCGGACAAGTTTGCCAATGTGATTTATCATCTGATTAGTAATGCCCAACAGGCCACGGATGATGACGGTAAAGTTTCAGTTTGTTTGTGTGTTGACCACAGCGAGCACCGACAACTTGTAAAGATCGTTGATACAGGGTGTGGCATGGATGAGCAATTTATCGCAGAACGTTTATTTAAGCCTTTTGATACAACAAAAGGTAACGCAGGGATGGGGATTGGCGCCTATGACGCCAAGCAGTATATGGCTTCTCTGGGAGGTCGTTTGATAGTGGAAAGCGAGGTCGGAAACGGAAGCTGTTTCACGCTTGAATTTCCACTGGATTAGCCCGGATAACGAATAAAAAATAAGGTAAGTAAATGACGGATACGATACTGGTTGTAGATGATGATCTAGGGATCCAGAAACAACTTAAATGGAGCTTCACAGACTACGATGTAGTGTTTGCCGATGATCGAACCTCTGCTATCGCGCAGTTACGTCGCCACGAGCCCAAGGTAGTCACACTGGATTTGGGATTGCCACCCGATCCGGCCAATGCCTCTGAAGGACTAAAAACACTCGAGGAAATTATTGCACTTGCACCGCGGACCAAAGTCATCGTGGTAACAGGCAATAACGATAAGGAAAACGCATTAAAAGCCATTGAACTGGGCGCGTATGACTTTTATCAAAAGCCAATTGATTCAGATACCATCAAACTTCTGGTGAACCGTGCGCAGAACCTGGCCAAGCTGGAAGATGAAAACCGGATCCTGGCCAAAACACGCCCCGGTATGGGCAAAATTATCGGTAACAGTGACGCGATTCAGGCCGTTGTCAGGCGTGCAGAAAAAATTGCCAATACAGATATCAGCACTTTACTGCAAGGTGAGAGCGGGACAGGTAAAGAAGTATTTGCCCGCAGTATTCATGATCATAGTCCGCGAAAAGATAAGCCATTTGTGGCAATTAACTGTGCCTCCATTCCCGAAAACCTGCTGGAAAGTGAGCTGTTCGGTCACGAGAAGGGCGCGTTCACCGGGGCCAACAAAACCACATTGGGTAAGATAGAAACTGCGCAAGGCGGGACATTGTTTCTTGATGAAATTGGCGATATGCCTCTGGGCCTGCAGGCGAAGATGCTGCGTTTTCTTCAGGAGCGGGTCATTGAGCGGGTTGGCGGACGCAGCGAAATTCCGGTGGATATTCGCGTTATCTGCGCAACACACCGCGATTTACAGAATATGGTGGCAGAAGAAAGCTTCCGGGAAGATTTGTATTATCGAATCGGCGAAATTCCTATCATGATCCCACCACTTAGAGAGCGTGATCAGGATATTATTCTTCTGGCCCGTACCTTTTTAAATCAGTATCGCGAAGAGTTTAACGCCAAGGCCAAAAGTTTCAGCGACGGCGCGATTAATGCCATGCTGGCGCATCGCTGGCCGGGCAATATCCGCGAGCTGCAGAACAAGCTTAAATCTGCGGTTATCATGGCAGAGGGCAGTTTGGTCCATGCAGAGGATTTAGGGTTGATGGAGCCGGCACAAGGCGCGGAGCCGGAAACCCTTAATCTGCGTGAGGTAAGGGAGCTGGCTGAGAGCAGGGCGATTCGTCGAGCGTATCAGACGGCAGATAAGAATATGTCTAAAACGGCGGAGCTGCTGGGCGTAACCCGGCCCACGCTTTATTCACTGATTGACAAATATCATCTTGAAGATGTAAAAACCGGAGCCTGACTAAAAGGCCAGTAACAAGCCCCGCTAATGCGGGGTTTTTTTTATTCGTATGGCCAGGTGATAGATGCGGTGTTGTTTAACGAGGTGGCGATGTTCACCGAGGACAATTTATAACGTCCAGCCAGCGGATTAGCCGGCGCTGAAACCGGTTTGTCGCTGATGGTGGCTTCTAACAGCCCAACCCAGCAGTCACGGCCTGAGAGCTTGGCCGCATAAAGGCAATCATCCATAATCGAGAACGCCTGTTCCCACTGCATTTTAAAAGGTTGCTGCGTGTCCAGAGGGAAGGCACAGAAGCCAATACTGCAGGTTGCAGATATCCGGGCCCCATCCTCAAGTTCAAAAATATGCGCTTTCACAGCCTGTCGGAATCGCTCAATCAATGCAGCCATTTTTGTCCGGCAAGACTGACGGCAAATGATTAAAAACTCTTCGCCGCCCCAGCGGATTTGTAAATCCGTATCGCGAAATACGTCACTGATAATTTTAGTAAACTGGACTAAAAACCGATCGCCACTCAAGTGGCCGTGTTCATCATTAATTGCTTTGAAGTAATCGATATCAATGAGGAAACAAAGTAAATCTGACTGTCCCTCATCCGCTTCAGCGTGGGTGGCGGTATACGCAAACTGTGCACGTTTTAACTCACCGGGCAGGCGCGATTTCAGATAGTACCGGTTGTATAAGCCGGTCAGCGGATCCCGCAGGCTGGCATCCTCTAATGTTCTGTAGGCATCTTTTAGCTGCTTGTTTTTCTGCTCAAGCTCGGCTGTCCGGGCTTTGACTTCTCGTTTGAGCAACAAATTCTGTCGGCGATGGTTATACCGGCTGTAGAGCAGGAAAAGAAACATCAGCAACGAGACCAGTGAACCCAGAATCAGCATATTGCGCAGATTACGCTGCTCTGCGCGGGCAAGCTCAATGGCTTTATCACGTTTTAACGTATCAATAGATTCGGCCTGGCGCTCAACCTGCAGTTGCGCGCTTTGCTGCAATAGTGGCTGTATCCGCACCTCATCGACCAGTGAGGTCGTCAGCTGCTGACTTTTCTCCTGCGCCTGATACGCCCACCGGTACTTTTTCATTTGAAACAGCAGGTCTGCTTTTTCTCGCAAAAACTCGGCCTGAACACCTATCTGCCCGTATTTTTGTGCAAGTTCCTGGCCCTGTCTGATGTGCATCAGGGCCTCTTCATGCGCATCAGTTATACGCATGGCCTGAGCGTGGACCAGGTGTAGTTCAAGCTGAAGAGGGACGATATCCCGCTGCAACGCAAAATCCATTGCTTCTGATATTGCCTTCAAGCCGTCACTGACATTTCCTTCTTTAACAGCAGTTAGGCCCAGCAGGCTATGAGTAAGGTGCATCTCTGCCGAGGCATTCATTCCGGCAAATACGCTTAGCGCATTCGCAAACCAGCCTTTGGCTTCTGCATAGTTGGCCTGCCTGAGCATCAGCTTACCTTTACTGATAAAAGCTTCGCCGAGAAAAAAGGAGTTAGGCAGTTGTTTGAGGGTTTCAACCGCGTCTTTTAAATACTGACGCGCCATCTGGTATTGCTCAAGCTGCATGTAGGCATTGCCAACATAATACAGGGCTCTTCCAACCACTGCAGGCTCCCTACTGACAGGCTCTTCTTTTAATACGTGTTGGAGCAGTGCCAGTGCGGGTTCATAGCGGCCCTGGCTGATCAGTATGCCACTGACAATAACTTTCTGTTCTGCCTGGCCGGAGGGATCCTCTAAAATCTGGTAGGTATTCAGCGCCTGGTAAGCATACTCCAGTGCCTGTGAAAATTCGCAGCGTGCCCGGTGTAAGCGGGCTAGTTCAGAATAAACAGACGCCGCTGGTGCTGGATTTTCCAGTGTATTGAAAAGTTCCAGAGATTGTTCAAAAGCACGCAGTGACTCATCATAAGCACTTTGCAGGCGCGAAAAACGACCCTTATAGAAATAAGCCGCAGCCAGTGCTTCGGTGGGCGCATTAGCTGAAAATGTATCAATCAACCCGTTTAACTGCGTACTTGCTTCAAGCGGCTTGCCACTTTGAAATTGAGAAACAACAGGATCTATCTGGCCGCACTCATTACTGCTACACGTTATAGGTAACATTGCGGTGGCATGGTTCACCTGAGTAAGTATCAGGCAAATACTGACTAGGATACAGCGAGTCGCGTTCATCCGGCCTTAAAGTTTTAAGTGTATGGCAGGCTCTAGCTCATATTATAAGCTTTGAATATTTCATTCAATCACTTATTAAGTGCCGTTGCCACCCGTATGCGATTAAGGGGTTGGGTCGTAAGTTAAATCAATGATGTCGCCAAATTTACAGGTGCGTTCAACCCAGATTCTGATTAACCGGGAGCGGGATATACCGGTTTGTTCACTGAGCTGGCTCAGCTTTTCAATGGTGCTTTCATTCAGGCTGAAGGTCGCCCGGCGCCTGGCTGAACAAACGGTCACAGGAAGCAGGGAAGGCTGGCCTGTCAGGCAACTCTGCGCTGCTGCATCGGATAGCCGCCGCTCGCCGGCAGCATAGCGCTGAGCACCATCAATAAAGGCATCTACTGAAACATTTTGCGCTTCAACTGACCGCGTGGATCGCTTGAGACTGCACAGGCCCATGACCCTTTTCCTCTTTGCTACGAGCAATCAGCTCATCAAATATACTGCGAATTTCAATGGCCGCTTTGCCTGTCGGCTCGCTCTCTACGACTGACTTTCCGGACTCTTCAGAATCATCATAGATATTGCGGCTGTAGGTCACAGAGTTCAGAACCGGGACTTCAAAGGAGCGACAGACTTCTTTTG
Source organism: uncultured Alteromonas sp. (assembly GCA_964584105.1). Classification (GTDB taxonomy): domain Bacteria; phylum Pseudomonadota; class Gammaproteobacteria; order Enterobacterales; family Alteromonadaceae; genus Alteromonas. The sequence goes on along the minus strand of CAZOYR010000092.1, from coordinate 4,582 downwards.
CCTCAAGGATCCGGCTGGCTAATGAGGGCAGTGAAGGACATTGGGTAACCACAAATGCAGCGTTCATTTTCGGGTTGACCATTTTGCACGTAGCCAGAAGGTCTTCCATATGCGGCACGGTTTTTAAATCACGACGCTTCGGCCGTAATGGGATAAGTATATGATCGGCAACGGCCATAGAGGAGCGCAGTGCGAGGTTATCCTGACCGCCACAATCAATAACAACATAATCATAATGCTGCCTGAGACTGAGCAGGTCGTTGCGGATTTTGCCATAAAGTTGTACGCAATTAATTGGCGCAAGCCCCTCACTGGCGTTTCGTTCCTGGATCCAGTCTGATGTTGTGCGTTGGGGGTCGCAATCAACAATCAGTACGCTGGAGCTTTTTTCTGTGCGCAGGTAAACAGCGATATTCTGAGCCAGACAACTCTTACCGCTACCTCCTTTTTCACCACCCACAAGAATTATCATATCTGCAGTCCTCAATGTGTTGCACTGACATCATTATCATAAATGTGCGCATTGGTATGACTGAAAAAGCGAACAGTGAATTGCGCCGTTTCCGGGACAATGCGTTCGGTAACCCCGCTATCTGTCCAGTGCTGCCTGGAGAAGACCGGAGGCTTTGCGTCACGGGCTTTCGCGCCGCTTTGCCTTTTTCATAACGTATAGCTGATACTACTGGCAGAGCAACCGGATTGCTCAGCAAATAAGCAAAATTAGACTAGCGTATTTGGCCGTTGATTCACGCATGAAGGTCGATAGCTGAATATTAAAAGACATACCTATCTGGCGTGTTGATGGGGAAGTGCTAAAACGTGGTAAACTTCGTATATGCATCGCACCGCCTTTTTGTAAGGAGATACTGTTGAAATGTTGTAAGTTCTTATCCGCCGCCCTGCTGTTGTTTTCTCCGGCTCTGTTTGCCTCTGAATTTACTGACAACCTTAAGGCGTTCAGTCAGCTATATAAGGCCGAGCTGGGCAGTGTAAAACCTTGTCGGGAGACGCGATTACAGCGTTACGCAGTGTGTGCAAATGCACTGAGAAGTGATGGCAATGGCCCGTTTATTCTTCATCACGGTGAACCTACCCCAAATGTCGCGGTACTGTTTCATGGTTTAAGTGACTCACCGTATTTTATGCGCGCTATCGCGGCGAACCTACATGCAAATGGCTTCACCGTGATTGTTCCGCTTCTGCCCGGGCATGGCTTACGGGATGCTGACAATGATATGGAAGACCGGCAGCTTGCAGAGCGCTGGCAACGCCATGTCGATGATATAATGGCGCTGGCAGATAACTTTGGTGACGATATATTTATTGGCGGCTTTTCAACTGGCGGCGCGCTGGCGGTGGATCAGTACCTGGACGCCCCACAGGGGATAAATGGCATCATGCTGTTTTCAGGCGCATTGGCATTAACGGACAACGCCGAATCCATGTGGAAGATTTGGGGAATTAAAACCCTTGCCAGCTGGATTGATGGTCACTATGAAACCCATGGCCCGAATCCCTATAAGTACCCTTCTGTTGCCGGTTTTGCAGGCCTGGAGCTGATGGATATCATTGATAGTATCCGTACCCGGCTTGAAGCAGGAAAGCGTATTGAGGTACCTCTTTTTGTCGCCCACTCGCAGGCTGACGGCACTACACCCATTTCAGGTGTTCGTTCGCTGCTTGCCCAGGCAGAAGCCACCAACACCTTTTTTGAAATCGATGAAGACTATGACCTCTGTCACGCTGATCTTCCGTTAAATAGTAAGCTTGTTGCAGATATGCATTTTAAGACCAGCATGGTTAACCCAAATGAACGGTGCGCTGTGCCTGAAGCTAACCCGCTATTTCGTCAGATGATGTTTATGCTTAATGCATTTATTGATGCAAACACGAAAAAAGGTGCTACCCAATATGACGTAAACCGACCTGCACCAATCGAATTACCCAAGCCGCCAGCGGGTCTGAAGCAGGGAAACTCGCAAAATGGCAACTTTTAGATAATAAAACGCCCGCTTTATGCGGGCGTCTTAATGTGCCTTTAAAGTGAATCAAAAGCTGTTATTTCTGACTGTCTGCGTAGTTTTCTACCTCAGACCAGACGCGCAGGAAATTCTCACCCAGCAGTTTCACGATATCTTCATCGCTATAACCACGGTTCAGCAATCCCTGCACCAGGTTCGGATACGCGGCCACATCTTTCAAATCAGTAGGCAGTGAATCGCCCACACCATCAAAATCTGAACCAATGCCAACATGGTCAATGCCAATTAACTCAACCACATGATCGATATGGTCTAAAACTTCATCTAACGATGAGTAAGGGTAGGGGTTTTCTTCACGATACTGTTTTTCGAATTCATCAATATCGGCCTTGGTGTTTTCCTTTTTACGCAAAAAAGCGTTGGTTGCTTTGGCCAGACCATCCCGCCACTGACGCGCTTCCTTACTGACAAACCCTGAGCCGAAGTTAATCATCACGATGCCGCCGTTTTCACCCAGCTTTTTAAGCATGTCGTCACTCATATTGCGCTCAAACCCCGGTGTGAAGTTTCTCAGCGACGAATGTGAGGCGATGACGGGTGTCTTGGTCTGCGCAATCACCTGGTGGAATGCATCATCAGATACGTGGGAAATGTCGATCAGCATCCCGATGTTGTTCATCTCTGTTACCAGTTTTTTTCCGAATGGACTGAGACCTTTCCACTGGCGGCGTAAATCGTAAGAAGAATCACTGATGTGGTTAGACTGTGAGTGCGCAAGGGTAATATAGCGAATACCGCGCTTGTAAAAGTGCTCCAGATTGGCCATGTCCCCCTGAATCGGCGAACCATTCTCCATTCCCATGGGCAGGGAAATCAGCCCTTTTTCAAATTGCTGTCGAACGTCTTCAACGCTCGTGGCAATAGCGAACTTCTTAGGTGCGCGGTAGACCATGGCCTCGACCAAATCGATAAGCTGGTGGGCCAGTTGGGTAGATTCTGCAGAATTATCCATAGAAGCCGGCACATACACCGACATAAACGGCGCGTTTAGTCCGCCGGTACGCGCTCGCGGGTAATCAAAATCGCCACCGTCGGTAGCCTTGGTGACATCAACCCATTTATCATGCACGCGATAAGGGACATCAATATGCCCATCAACAATAATATTTTCCTGAGCCAGCTTGTTGGCTTTGTCGGAGACCTCAATAGCGAGGGCACCGGATGCCGACATTCCCAGTGCCAGCGTAATGGCTGTTTTCACAACACAGTGCCTTAAAGACATAACAGTTCCTTTTTTATTGTAATAAGTTACAGGCGCAAGACGCCGGTGGAAGTGTGCAGATTTTATATTGCCACGGCGCTGTCCTGTTTCCAACAACTGGATAGCGGCACCGTCGGCGCAATGCCTTTCACTGAAAAAGTTGTGTGAATTGCTTGTCATAAAAAGTTAAAACTTGATATGGTTCTGTCGCGTGACTTACGCCCGTAAATACGGGATACTGACCGCCTCTGTCTGTTTCATGCCGGTTTCAGGCACCTGTCAGGGCAGGGCGATTGTTGAAGTAAATAATGTGGTAATTAATCCTTATCTGAATAATACATCGAAAAACGTTCAGGCGCAGACATGAAAATGTGCACCGTGGTCACCACGTTAGCGAACGCAAATAATTACCACCCTTAACTGTTACGAGAAAAGATTATGGCGATTAACTATATCCCGCTAGATAAAGAAAAACATAAAAACACGAAATTAGCGGTGAACAATACCTTTGCCTTTGCAAAGAATACTCACCTGGCCGCAGCATCTATCAAAGAGTATGCGCAACTGGCCTCTACCATGCCTATCGTGTTCATCAGAGATCCTAAATCAGAGCGCTTCCATTCTGTTGCCATGCTGGGCATGGAGCAGGGTCAGAACCTGTTCTTAGCGACTGACCGCTGGAAGGGGCCGCACGTTCCTATGAATGTCATGCGTTATCCTTTTGATGTTCGTCCTGAAGGCGACAAGCTGGGTATCTACATTGACGAGAATGCAGAGATGCTGGGTGACGAAGGTCAGCCATTGTTCACTGAAGCCGGTGAACCATCCGATTTCCTGAAAAACCGTCAGGAGTTCCTGGGCGAGCTGGCGAACAGCGAAATGATGACCCAGCGTTTTATTAAGCAGGTGACAGAACTGGATCTGCTCGAAGAAGTGCAAATTCGTCTTGTGTATCAGAACAACCAGCAACGTAACGTGACTGGTATGCTGAGCATCAACGAAAAGAAACTGCTGGAGCTGCCTGAAGAAAAGGTTCTTGAGCTTCATAAAGCCGGTTTCCTGGGTGCCATGTATGCAATGATGCTTTCTTTAGGTCAGCTTAACCGTCTGGTAGAGCTGTCTAAAGACACTGATAACCCTATTCAGAGCATGCAGATGAGCGTTGTGAAAAAAGAAGAAGCGCAAGAAGAAGCGACTGCTCAGTAATCATCAAAAAAGATGCTAAAAAACGGGCTGCAACAGCCCGTTTTTTTATTTATTTAAATTTTTTTGCATTTATTTTTCTCTCTCCCTCTCAAACCTGTACTTTTTTTAACCTTATTTTCAATGGCTTCACGCA
>CAZOYR010000091.1:0-13183 GCA_964584105.1 uncultured Alteromonas sp. | reverse complement strand
CTGGACGAAGATACAGATAATACGATTCCGGTTAAAAATTATCAGTACTGGAACATTCTTGTGGTGGATGACGACGAAGAAATCCACACGGTCACCCGATTAGCTTTAGCGGACTTAATTGTTAATGATCGCAAGCTGAATTTTTTGCATGCTTACACCGCAGAGCAGGCAAAAGACGTGCTTAATGAATATGGTGCTCAAATTGCCATCATTTTGCTTGATGTTGTTATGGAGACTGACAGTGCAGGTCTCAATCTTGTTAAGTATTTGCGCGAGTCGCTGTCTTTACAGGAGCCCCGGATCGTTCTTCGCACCGGCCAGCCCGGCTATGCGCCCGAAGAAACTATTATCAAAGATTACGACATCAACGATTATAAAACCAAAACTGAACTTACCCGCAGTAAGCTGGTAACGACCGTTATTGCCTCACTGCGCTCTTATCAGCAGATCCTTACCATTAATCAAAGCCGTATCGGGCTGCAAAAAATCATTGATTCAGCGTCCAATTTACTTGAAGAACATTCTGTAAAATCATTCTGCGAAGGGGTGGTTACGCAACTGAGCTCACTCATTGGTCTGGATGAAGAAGGGCTGGTTTGTGCCAAAGCCGGCTCGATGCTGGACAAAGACAGCGAAGAGATCTTTGTCATCGGCGCTGCCGGAAACTTTGCCAAGCTGATTAACCAGCCGGTAAGTCAGCTAAATAATCCGGGTATTAGTGAAAATATCGAACGATGCTTGCGCTATAAGCGGCATATTTTTGAAGATGGCACGTCGGTGCTGTATTTACATCGGGCAGGTTTTGAGGCTGCTGTATATGTCAATATGGAAAAGGAGCTGAATGAGGTTGATCGTCAGCTGCTAGAAGTGTTTCTCTCAAGTATCTCGGTTGGCTATGAAAATGTACATTTGTTTCATCAGCTCAGGAACGCAGCGTTTCGCGACTGGCTTACCAGATTACCCAACCGCAATGAACTTATCAATGTGCTGGACCAGCATCGTCCGGAGCACGAAAACGCCAGTGCTGCGTTAATTGATATCAGCCATTTTTCAGATATCAATGACGGGTTAGGGCAGGAAACCGGTAACGCGGTGCTTCAGGCCGTTGCCAGCAGACTTGAATCCATGACTACCGACAGGGTTGTTAAGGCGAGAATCGGCGGTGATGTTTTTGCGCTCGTGGGGCCATCCGAAGAAGTCAATCCGGAGAATATTAACCATATATTTCAGTCGTCTGTACAGGCGCTTGAGCATAGTATTCCGCTGAATGTCACCATCGGTATGAGCGAAATTAAAGATGACTGTTTTCATGGGTTGGAAGTATTAAAGCGAACAAATATCGCCTTAAACAGAGCCAAACGGCATCACACAGAAAACTATGCGTTTTATGCGCCGGAAATAGAAGAAAGCACAACGACGCAGCTCGGCATGATTCGCAAGCTGAGAAGCGACTTTGCTGAAACCAAACTTCAGTTATGGTTTCAGCCGCAAATCGATTTACGCACGGGCCGGGTCGCCGGACTTGAGGGCTTGTTACGCTGGCCGGATGGCAAAGGTGGTTATATTCCGCCTTCTGAGTTTATCCCTCTGGCAGAGTACTCAGGGCTTATCGTTGATATTGGCAGGTGGGTGCTCGAAGAGTCCTGTCGCCGTATCAGTCAGTTACGAAAGCAAGGCTACGATCAGTTAAGGGTTGCGGTAAATATCTCTATTCCCCAGTTTCGTGACAGATACTTTGTTGAAAAAGTAAAGACAGCGTTAGACCGGTACAATTGTCCATCCGGTAGCCTTGAGTTGGAAATTACGGAAAGTGTTGTGATGGACGAGCCGCAAATTGTCATAGATGCACTGTCTGCACTTAAAGCCCACGGGGTTGCCATTGCCATAGACGATTTCGGTACGGGCTTCTCATCGATGAGTTATCTGCAGCGACTACCTTTAGACCGGCTAAAAGTCGATCGCTCATTTATCAATGATATTGCACCGGGTAAAAATGCGGTCATTGCAGAAACGATTGTCAGCCTTGGTAATAAACTGGGACTTGTCACAATTGCAGAAGGGGTAGAAACGCAGGAACAGGCCAGCTACATGACGGAACTGGGATGTGATGAAGCGCAGGGGTATTTGTATGCCCGCCCCATGCCCTTTGACGAACTGATGCAGTTTTTGTCCGAACGTCAGAGTTAATGGCTGAGCAGTACGTTGACCTGCTGCTGAAGCGCAGGCACTAATCGCGACTCAAACCAGGGGTTTTTTCCCAACCAGCGGTTATTTCTTCCTGAGGGATGGGGCGTGATAACAATATTGTTGCTGATATCTGCGTTGGCACTGACTGCCTCGGTAAGCGTTTTATAGCCGGGACAATAAAACTGTTGAGCGTAACGCCCCACAAGCAGGGTAAGTGATGGGTTTATGCGGTTGAGCAGTTGATGGTGCCATGCGGGCGCGCACTCTTTACGCGGTGGGGCATCGGCGCCATTTTTATAGCCTGGGAAGCAGAACCCCATAGGAATCAGTGAAATAAGCTGTTCATTATAAAACGTATTTCTGTCGATACCCATCCAGCGCCGAAGTCGGTCGCCACTGCGGTCATTCCAGGGGGTCGCACTCTCGTGAGCAAGTATGCCGGGTGCTTGCCCGATAATCACGATTCGGCTATGCTCTGAAGCAGCAAGTACTGGCCGAGGCGCTTGGGGCAATTGTGACTCGCACAGCGTGCAGGCACGGACCCGGCTCATCAACGCATAGAAACTTTCTTTCTCAAATTTCAAATATTTCACCCGCTGTCACAAAGTTGTCATAAAACTATGATCTTGATTTGATCTCTTGTCGTTTACAGAGTATGCTGTTTCATACAGTAATAAATAGTTATTACGAAGTCAGGAGATAAACATGCGTAAATCATTATTAGGTCTAGCACTGCTTACAACAACAGGCATTGCGCATGCGGAATCCAACGAAAATCAACTTTTTGATTGCATGGACCGTACGACGTTTGAAGTAAATAGCGACTGTATGTCCAATCAGATCACCAGTAACATCCGCTTCAAAGAAGCTGAGCAGAAGGTTGTGACAATGGCGAGCGAATCTCGCGGTGATTATGCAATTGCTACGATGACATTCGATCCGCGTAAAATGCAGATTGATATCGTTGCGCATCGTGACGCGCTTCAGGCGATGAACCGGGTTACAACAAAAAACTAATTTATTCCGCATTACAAAAAAACCGGTCTGATGACCGGTTTTTTTGTGCCCTCGCGCAAATCAGAAAATCCGATTCAGTCCGTTTAACGCCGCTACCCGGTAAGCTTCTGCCATTGTGGGGTAGTTGAAGGTGGTATTTACAAAATAATCCAGCGTATTCCCGTCACCTTTTTGCTGCATGATAGCTTGTCCGATATGCACAATTTCTGATGCACGTTCACCAAAGCAGTGGATACCCAAAATCTTTTTCGATTCCCGATGGAAAAGAATCTTAAGGCTGCCTACGGTAGTTGACGCAATCTGCGCTCGAGCCAGGTGTTTAAACTGCGCGCGGCCAACTTCATAAGGAACTTTCTGCTCCGTCAATTCCTGTTCAGTCTTACCCACTGAGCTTATCTCAGGGATGGTATAGATACCTGTAGGAATATCTTCAACCAGCCCGGTGTTTGCTTTACCCTCAAGCATTGCCTCGGCAGCGAAGCGGCCCTGATTATAGGCAGCAGATGCCAGGCTGGGATAACCAATAACGTCACCTACGGCAAAAATGTTATCTACATCCGTCTGATAGTTTTCATTCACATTTAATTGGCCGCGGCTGTTAGCTGTAATACCTACGGCCTCCAGATTAAGTAAATCGGTATTACCTGTCCGGCCATTTGCAAATAACAGGCAATCAGCGCGCATTCGTTTGCCGGATTCAAGGTTTAGAATAACACTGTCTTGTTTGCCTTCTACAGACTTATAAGATTCATTATTGCGAATCACGACGCCGTTATTCCAAAGGTGGTAACTGAGCGCATCGGAAATTTCAGCATCCAGGAATGACAGCAACCGGTCACGCATATTGACCAAATCAACTTTTACACCCATACCACGAAAGATACTGGCGTACTCAGAACCGACCACGCCGGCACCATAAATAATAACGGAGCGGGGTTGGTGTTTGAGGGAAAGGATACTGTCAGAGTTATAAATGCGCGGATGCTCAAAGTCGATATCGCTTGGACAGTAGGGGCGCGAGCCGGTGGCGATTAGAACCTGCGCGGTCGTCAGTCTCTCTTCCGACCCATCATTATTGGCAATTTTCAGTGTATTTTTATCTTCAAAACTGGCCACACCATAAAACAGGTCAACACGATTTCTATCATAAAAAGAGGAGCGTAACTTTGTCTGACTTTGAATCACACCACTGGCATGGCGCATAATATCTTCAAATTTTACCTGTTGGTTCAGATTGTTTTCTGAGAACAATGGGGTGTTATTGTATTCGATGAGACGGCTGACGGAGTGGCGAAGCGCTTTTGAAGGAATCGTCCCCCAATGGGTACAGCCACCACCTACAGAACGGTAGCGTTCTACCACCGCGACACGTTTGCCAGCCTTGGCAAGCTGCATTGCGGCACCTTCACCGCCGGGGCCTGTGCCGATAACTACCGCATCATAATTAAAACTTGCAGGTTTTTTTTTGGAACTGGCTGCTTTTTTTGTCATACCGCTCACTCTTTTATTAACGTTACTGCATGATTTACGCACTACAGTATCGCCAGATCAACTATTTAGTTGCTCTGATGTAGACTCATTTGCTTCTTTGGCCCTGGTGGCGAGGGTGAGGGTGAAGACTGTGCCGCCACTATCTGCAGCAGCTACCTGGATATGACCACCTAATAGCTGTGTGACCCACTGATGGGTCAGGTGTAGCCCCAGCCCTGAGTTGCCTTTGTGGCGTCCGGATGTCACAAAGGGGTCAAATAACGTATCTGCAACGGATGGATCGATCCCATTTCCGTTATCCTGTACTGTCAGCTGTACGTGGTTATCCTGTTTTGTGGCACTAATAGTGACGATACCATGCTGGCCAGGTGAAAAAGCATGGGTAAGGCAGTTATTTATCAGGTTTTGCAACACCTGGGAAACGATACCCGGATAACTGGTCAGATAGATGCTTTTTGGAATGACGAGCTTTATCTCTACCGGGCTGTTTTTTAACTGCGCTCCCATCGCGTTAATGATGTCTGTAGCATTTTGAAGCAGATTGAAATGCGTTATGTGCTCACTGCTCCGGTCTACAGATAAACGTTTAAACCGCTTGATCAGCTGGCTGGCCCGTTGCAGATTGCTCAGGGCAAGCTGTGCTGATGCATCACTTTGCTTAAGAAAGTCATCTAATGCAGATTTTTTTAAGCCTGACTCAATGTGTGATTTCAGCTCATACAGTCGATTTTGCTGACTGCTTACCGACATTATTGCAGCCCCAAGTGGTGTGTTTAGCTCATGAGCCACTCCGGAAACCAGCATGCCAAGCGACGCCATTTTTTCGATTTCCACTAATTCTTCGCGTAGTTGCTCCTGAAGTAACAATGCATGCTGAAGTTCCGTTTTCTCGTGCTCCAGCTTTTTTCCTAACTGACGGATTTTATAAGACGTAATAAGCTCACGGTAGAGCGCGATTGTGCCAATGAGTAATATAATGGCGGCGGTAATCAATGCAGGAATTAGCGCCTGCTGGCGTAGATTCTGGTAAAACACAGCGGGAGTTTGTGCAATAAAAAATAATCGTTGTACGCGCTGTGCATCCTCGCTTAGATGAATGGTAAGTTTGCTGATACTAAAAATTCGCCGGTCGTCAGAAATATAGGAGGCAACCGCGTTATTTGAGGCCAGCCTTTCCCAGGTATCCTTAATGTCTGTCTGAGGTCCGCTGACGCTGCCGGACCAGAGCTTTTGAGCATCCGGATGAATAAGCCACTGCGGCTTGTCATCAGCCATAAGCAAAGTAGAGTTTGGTGAGGACAGACTCTTAAGAAAGGTCATCAGTTCGGTCAGTCGAAAGTTTACCACCAGAAAACCTTCACCCATCGGGTGAGACGGAACAGTGTGAAGCATCGCTCTGATGGTGGGTTCGTGCGGTATCACCACTTTGCCGTTTTCAATATTAAGCGTCATTCTTGATAACAAGAGCGTGCCGGGTAATGTTTGCTGTATCGCTTTTATGTATGCGCGATGTGATTTGTCCTGCAACTTTCGCTCGCTGACCTCATAAGCAGAAAAGTCGGAGAAGTTGATTCGGATTTTTTCCTGGCCATCAAGGTCGATCCAGCGCAATTGCGAAACGCTATCGAGCGTTGCCCCTACGCGCCGAAAAACCTGTGTTGCACGCATCGAAGGTTTCTCATTAAGCAAGTCCTGTATATGGGTGTCTAGCAGCCGGGCGCTGTTTCTGATGTCGCCTAACTGACGGTTAAATTCGCTGTTTCCTAGGGAGAGTAAATTCAGGTGCTCATTATTTAGCGAAGTAAGGGCAGAACTTAATCGTCGCTCAAACTGAAAAAGTCCCGCCAGAATGGCCAGCAAAACAACCGTCGCCACCCACCACCAAATCTGTGGGTGTGCGGCCAGAACGCGCTTAAATCTGTTCATCCGTGATGACTAGTGACTCTGTTGATGCTTAAGTTGAGTCATAAGCTCATTCAGCGACATGGGCTTAGAAAATAAAAATCCCTGACCCGCCTGATAACCATTTTTCAGCAGTACATCGCGTTGTTGCTCGTTTTCAATACCTTCTGCAATAATGTCAGTATTGAATTCGTCGCTTAGCTTTTTGATCATGCGAATCACCGCCAGTGCGTTATCAGGTTCGTCGCCCGTTAGCTGTTGTGTGAATGACTGGTCAACTTTGAGCGTGTGTGCAGAAAGTTTAGAGATATGTGCCAGTGAAGAATACCCGGTACCAAAATCGTCAATACTCACCTTAACGCCACTGTCTGATATAACCTTCAGCACATCCATCACAATATTATAATTTTCCATAGCTTGTGTTTCAGTGATCTCGATTTCAAGTAAGCCAGGATTAATCGTTTTTTCGCTAAGCAGAACCTTGAAAGCTTCCATAAATAGCGGGGTATCAAAGTCACGACTGGACACGTTAAAAGAGACGGGAAGTGCTGTCTCACTATTAACCAACGTTTTTATATCTTTAAACACCTGCTTCATAACAAACAAATCAATTTTATTGACCAGCCCTGAGGTTTCAGCGACAGGAATAAAAATTCCCGGTGAGAGTTCTCCGCGAATTGGATGTTGCCAGCGGATCAAAGCCTCGGCACCAATGATTTTGCCAGTCTTCAAATCGTGTTTTGGTTGATATTTAAGTTTAAGGCCGGATTTTTCATTTAACGCGCAATGTAACTCTTTTAGCAAAAGATACCGCGCGCTGAGCTCTTCGCGTAGAGCCGGCGAATAATATTGAATGGCAGAACCAGCATGATGACCTGCATGTAATGTTGCCTCTGCAAGCCGTATCGCTTTGTCAGGTTCTTCATCATCAAGATCGGCCACATCAAGCACCGCGATAAAGCATTCTGACTTATGCGAAATTTCCTCTAGTTCCAGAGATAATTCTGTCGCATTTTCCAGTTGCACAGTATCGGGTAGGTTTGAACGGTGCATTAAAAAAGCAAATGTATCATCTTCTAATCTGGCAACTGCAAAATGTGGAGATAACCTTTTTCTTAGTTGGTCTAAAGCCTGTCTGAGCATACCCAGTGCGTACTCAGCGCCGAGCAGAATCTCGCAGGTATAAAAGTCATCGACCTTCACCAACACCATCACGGTTTCATTTCTATCAAACGTTGATGAATTCTGAAACTGTCTTTGCAGCCAGTTTCGATTAGCAACATTAAGCTCAGCATCGAAAAAGGCCAGCGAAGATAGCTTATCCATCAGCGCGATATTCATAAATCCATTGCTGATATTTTCGCTGAAGACCATAAGTAGCGAAATATGACTGGGTAGCAGTTTCTTTGGCGATTTCACCAGAAACAAATAATGGTTGTCGTTTACATCCTGGGTGGTGAAGTAGAGTGCGGACCAGCTACCGTCAAACTTATGATCGTTAGTTGCCACGGCTTCACTGAATAAAGAATGGATCGCGCTCTTTTCACTGGGGTAGTGTTCTAACAATTCCTTTATTGTGCGCTGTTCATGACGTCCGAAGTCACCGGTAGCGGCAAGAATTGTGCTTTCTTCAGGTGACTGCTGCACATTGCGATAAGCGCATGCAACACCTCCGCTATCAGGTACGCCAATGATTCGCGAAATCTCGGCTAATACCGTTTTAGTAAATCCGTCGATATTATGCCGTGAAGTAATGGCCTTTGAAGCATCAACGATCATCTGCAAGCCACGACGTGCAACGTTTAGTTCTGTCATTGACTGCCATGTACGGATGTTGCTGCTCACAATTGTGCGTAACTTGTCTTCAGTCAGATCAACTTTGTTCCAGTACTCATCAACATCAAAGTCACGCATAGTGTCCAGTCGTGGAGCCATGCCTGGTTGCCCGGTCAATAAGATAATGCGCACTTCATTATTGCCAAGTACATTGCGGATCGTGTTAATCAAAAAGAGACCTGCATCATCCCGTTCCATCACCACATCCAACAAAATAACCGCAATATCGCTGCGCTCTGCAATTATCGCTGCTGCAGATGTTGCTGAGTTAGCGGTAATACACTTTACAGGTCGCTCTTTAACTTTCAGTGCGGCTAACCCATTAAGTAATGACTGTTGATAACCCGGGTCGTCCTCAACGCTTAAAACAATCCAGGGCGCAATATCATTTTGCTCTGACGACAGTTCAATATGTTCATCAACAAACTCAAATAAATGGTCTTCACTCATTGATAACCCTGCCTATAATTTTCATCCGTGCTTTACCTGCAGTAAAAATACAGCAGATTCGGGAATTGTCCGATACAGATAAGTGTCGCTGAAAAGTAAAAAATATCAAATTAGTCTTCTGTAATGCGCAGCGATGAGAAGGCAGCAAAGGTTGCATACATTTTCAAGGCGCGCAATAACATAACCATTACCTATACGAAAAAACGCAGCGGTTGGCTGCGTTTTTTTATTCAGGACAGGGAAAAATTGAGTTGCTGCAATCGCAGCCATTTCTCCTGCTGGAGGGAGAGGGCGTTTTTCAGCTCCTTATAGGTGTGGTCAAGCTCTAGTCTTTCCACACTTCGCTTCAGACATTTTTGCCGTACGCGCATCAGGCGCTTTTTAGCCGCGTAGTATTCAGACATTTTCTGAATTAACAAATCGTATTCTGACTGAATCTTTTGCAGCACTTCATCAGCATTAGGCAACTGCGACACTCTGGCGCTGGCTTTCTGAAACTGCATCGCCGCACGGGCTTTGCGAATTCGTTCCTCGGGAACGCGGCGCAAATTATGCGTCAGGCCAACAAAAGACAGGCCGCGAATCAGCCATTTTGTTGGATCGAACTGCCACCAGTGAATGCCATTTCTATAGTCGTACTCAAAGATGTGATGAAAATTGTGATAACCCTCACCAAAGGTGAAAAACGCCAGAACACCGTTATCCTTTGCAGTGTTGCCGTCGGTATAAGGCTGTTTACCCCAAAAGTGTGCCAGGGAATTGATAAAGAATGTGACGTGATGAACCATAACCAGTCGAAAAACGCCTGCAATCAGGATCATGCCAAGAATGTCGCCATTCAACCAGCCAAGTAAACCGGTGATGCCAAAATTCGATGCCAGTACAATCGGCAAATAGTATTTGTGCTGCCACATGACAACCGGATCTTTCTGCAAGTCTTTACAGTTTCTGTAGTCAGCATATCGATGCGACTGGTATTCACGCAGCATCCATCCAATGTGCGCAAACCACAAACCGCGTTTGGCGGAGTAGGGATCTTTTTCTGTGTCATCAACGTGGCGATGGTGAATACGATGGTCAGAGCACCAGTGCAAAATACTATTTTGCAGCGCCATGGCACCGCCGATGGCCAACACGACTCTTACGACAATATTTGCATCGTACGTCTTATGGGACCACAGACGATGGTACCCCGCTGTGATAGACATGCCAGTAAAATAGAATAAGACGATAGCGGTCACAATTTCCGCAGTATCAAAACCGATATAGGATGCCCAGAGAGGCACACCGATGAACGCAATAGCGCCGGTGATTATGAATACAAGAATATTTGTGATAATTAAAGGTGGTTTTTTCATCGACTACAACTCAGCTTACAAGTGTACGCTAATTTATATGCTAAGCACGCGTTAGTAAAGCCAGAGACTGCGATTTTGGTAAAAAGTATAAGAGATTTAATGTTTGAGACAGAAGAGTTGCATGCAGATAGGATTTTGGCATAGTAACGGCGACGAAATGCCTGTAATCAATTAGAATGCAACGGCGCTTCGACAAAGGAGAAATGTGTGAGTCGTCAGGAGCAAAAACAAAAAACGCGTCAGAGTATTATTCAGGCCGCATTTTCTCTGCTGGATGAAAACCGGAGTCTGTCTGCAATCAGTTTGAGAGAAGTTGCCCGGGCGGCGGGCATTGCGCCAACCTCATTTTACCGGCATTTTAAGGATATGGACGAGCTTGGGCTGACGCTGGTGGATGAAGCCGGTTTGGCCCTGCGTCAGCTGATGAGGCAGGCACGAAGCCGAATTGCATCAGGTGGCGGTGTCATCGATACGTCGGTAGATACCTTCATTGAATTTATTTGTGCCAACAGCAATGTATTTCGGCTTTTATTGCGGGAGCATACGGGTACGTCGCCGGCTTACCGACTGGCGGTGCTCAGAGAAATACAACATTTTGTGGAAGAGCTGACCGATTACATCGCCGATCAGCAAAAGCTGGAACACAGTATTGCAGGACTGCAGGCAGAGGCGATGGTGCGTCTCGTCTTTAGTGCCGGCGCCGATACACTTGAAGCAGAGGGTAGTGCCAGAACTGAAATAGGCGAACGCGTCAAAGCGCAATTGCGGTTTGTACAGATTGGGGCGCGCGCCTACCAGGCTCGATAGGGCTTTTAGCGACGTGTTAGTCGGACACCTGCTTCAATGTGGTGAGTGAAGGGGAACTGATCAAACAGCGCAGCGTCAGTGATACAATGTGTTTGCGTGAGGATTTTCAGGTTGTTTGCCAGCGTTTCAGGGTTACACGATATATAGATAATGTCGTCATAATCCTGAATCATAGCAAGAGATTCGTCATCCAGGCCTGCGCGCGGCGGGTCCACAAGCACGGTCCCAAAATCGTAGCTATCCAAATCGACACCCTCCAGACGACTAAAGGTGCGCTCCTTACGCATCGCGCTGGTGAAATCTTCAGCTGACAGACGCACAATTTTTACATTATCCAGCTTGTTTCGCTCAATGTTGTACTGCGCAGCTGCTACCGACGGCTTTGCTATCTCAGTGCCGATAACGTGACGAAACTGGTTTGCCATAGGGATTGAGAAATTGCCCGCGCCACAATACAGTTCCAGCAAATCACGCTGATTGTCACCACACACCTCCAGGGCCCATTCAATCATCTTACAATTGACCTTAGCGTTGGGCTGCGTGAAGCTGTTCTCGATATGTTTAAAATAGTAGGTGGTACCGTTGACAGGCAGGGTTTCAATAATGAAATCCTCACCAACCACGGTTTTTTGCTTACGAGCACGCCCGATTAAACTGACAGTAAACTGTTCTGATAATGCGACTCTGAGCTTTTTGGCTTCTTCATGCCATTGCTCATCAATAGGTTTATGATAAAGCAGGCTGATGACCAACTCGCCACTAAGTCCACTTAGGTAGTCAATCTGGAAAAGCTTTTTTCTCAACACCGTGTTGGATTTTAACTTCTCCATGAGTGTCGTCATGGCATTATTTATTGTCTCACTGGCAGCGGGGAAGTTATCGACGCGGTACTTTTCTTTGGTCTGTTGATCGAACATGATGTGGTAGAGATCGTCCCCATCGTGCCACACTCTGAACTCTGCACGCATGCGATAGTGCGCTTCATCTGATTCAAACACTTGAACGTCGGGCGCTTCAAAGTCTGAAAGCAAACTTTGCAATCGTTCAGTCTTCTCCTTTATTTGCTGAGAATAGGTCATCTGTGCTGATGGTTGTGACTGGTTCGCCATGAAACGTCTCCGCATTATGCCGGTAAAGAATTAAAGCAGCGCATTGTAGTGAGATTATTTGTGACTGCAATGAATTTGCATCTATATAGTTAGCAAGTATAGAAAAGGAAGTATGAATTGATTACAACGGTCAGCAAGCAATAAAAAACCCGGCCAGAGCCGGGTTCTTGTAACTGTTATTCAGCGTCGCCCTTTTCCTTGGCTGGCCTCACTTTCAGTGTTCGCTCGAGAAATACCTTATCATTAAGCTCATCAATGGCGGTGTCGACGTCATCAGTAATGACTTCGATAAAACCGTAACCCTTGCGTTTTCCGGTTCGACGATCTTTCATTAATCTGACAGACTGCACATTTATATAGCTCTTAAAGTAATCCTTTACTGCTTCCTCATTCGCCTTATAAGGCAGATTTCCCACGTATAATGTTGCAGTTTCTTTCGAAACGGCACCGGGTGCCTCTTGAGAAGAAGATGTACCACTTATCAGCGATGCCAACCATGGCGTAACGATACCACTGATAAGTAACGATGCTGCAACAGACAAAGGCAAATTCATTTCCATGTCAGAAGACGAGATAACAAAATACCCGGCCGCAGCAAATACTACGCTTATTACAGCGCAATGGATAAAGCCAACTTTCATAAACCTTCCTTAAAATTGTTATTGATAATACTTGGAGGCTGTACATAGTTTACTCACTTGAAACAATTAGAACAACTTTATGTGTAACTTATGTACGAAAGACTTTTTTATGAGCGTGTTTTGTATTGAAAACGAGCGTTTGACCAGTTAATGACACTAAGTTGGGTAAAAACAGCAAAAAGGGGTTGACGGTATGCATTTGTCATGTAGAATGCGCCCCACGTTTCGAGAGGGCAGCAGCCAAATCGGAGCCGGCAAAATCCAAATGCTTTATTTGAAAATAATTTAAATTAAGTGTTGACATTTAACGCCGATTGCGTAGAATGCGCATCCCGCTTCGGGGAGAAACGAAGCAAAATGTTCTTTAACAATTTATAACAAGACA
>CAZOYR010000090.1:4113-13270 GCA_964584105.1 uncultured Alteromonas sp. | reverse complement strand
TCGAGCACACACCTCGTCACGAAGTGATTGCCAAGGTTGGGGTCGCGACAACGTGATTGCCAGATTACAAATCTCGTATCCCGCTCCAATTTCTTCAAAGCGTTAACTATATTCATTCGCTCAGCTGGTAGAGCACATACCTCGTCACGAAGTGATTGCCAAGATAAACGTAAGTTCGTTTGTTGGCCGTCACCAGTGTCACTGTAATCCGATGTCACTATTCATTTTTTGCTTTTCGAAACGAACAGTCGAGGTTATCGCTTTGGAAAGCCTGTTGATTTGCAATTTATTTGCTAACGACATATCTTGCTGGTCTTACCAGATAATTTTGAAGCGCAGTTATGTCACAATCAAACCCACTTCGTGCTTTTGCCAAAAAAGTAAACACCTATCCGTCATGGCTTTCGCGCCGTCTGTTGACGTGGATGTTTCGTTACAAGGTTAAACTGACCCGTACAGTCAGCCTGGAAATCCTGAGTACTGATCTGCAATCAGTCACTTTCAGGCAAAAAAACTATAAAAAAGTACAAAATCACATTGGCAGCGTGCACGCCGCGGGCATGGCGTTGCTGGCGGAGTCTGCCACCGGTTTTGTGGTAGGCACCAATCTACCAGGTGATAAGCTGCCGCTGATAAAATCAATGAAGCTGAATTATGTTAAGCGTGCGACAGGTGATATGACAGCAGTTGCCACGTTAACAGATGAGCAAATTCAGATGATGAACACGCAGGACAAGGGCGAAGTGATGGTTCAGGTTACTGTTACCGATGCAGCGGGTATTGAGCCTGTTACCTGTGAGATGCTGTGGGCATGGGTACCGAAAAAGCGCTAAAACACTGTAAGCAACACCCATATTGGTACTCTGGTTCTTCCCGTCTCATCCGGAAGGACAAAGCGACAACATGACAGTGGTGTGAACTTTTAGTGAACCCACTGTCCATTACATTGACATTCCTTTCAGGCAAATCTAAAACTCATGCAGCATGAATCACGAGCAGCTTCCATGCTTCGTAGCCACGCCGAGAATTAGCTTTGGCGTCAAAATTTCTGATTTGCCAATGATTAAGATACGGAATGACAATGCCTGACATCTCCCGAGCAAGTCTTTGCAAACGCCGTTTTCATGATAATAAAAACTATCCCTATGGGTTCTCCCGTTCTGGCGATTTTACAATTGCCGAAAGCCGTGTGCTATCCATCAACGGCACGTGGCTGAAGGCGCTGACCGACGGTGATATTGAACCGACCGATGATGTGGAAAAAAACATAGTGTCTGTTGTGAAGGGAAAGGTGCCGCCGCAGACGTCGACAGAGCGGGTATGGCTGAAATACCTGAAGCGGATACATCGTGTGCGTCCGCGCAGTCTGACCGGCTACACGCCAGATGATACTCAGAAGGAACCTGATGAGACAGACGCGCTGTCTGATTCTGGTTTCTCTGAGTCTAATAATAGTAACTAATGTGTTACTGGAATGTTAATTTATTCTAAATTTCAAGACTTTTGATAGCCTCCTTGAAACATACATCCTATTTATTTTCTATATAGGAATATATGTCTCACTTTTTTACGTTTTTACTGTTTTAACTTTTGTGCTCCTTCGATATAGTCCGGCTATAGGGTGAATTCGATTCCGGGCAACCAAAGGAGAGACGACAGTGAAAATGATGTCGGGCGCCGCCATGGTGGTGGAAGCGCTAAAAGATGTAGGTGTAACACACGTATTTGGTTATCCCGGTGGGGCGGTACTTGATATTTATGATGCCTTGTTTGCACAAGATGCTGTAAAGCATGTGCTGGTGCGACACGAGCAGGCCGCAGCGCATATGGCTGATGGTTATGCGCGTTCAACCGGCAAAACCGGTACTGTGCTTGTTACCTCCGGACCTGGCGCCACGAATACGATTACCGGTATAGCAACAGCCTACATGGATTCTATTCCAATGGTCGTGCTCTCCGGCCAGGTACCTTCGATGCACATCGGCGAGGATGCCTTCCAGGAAACGGACATGGTGGGCTGCTCGCGTCCCATTGTTAAGCATAGCTTTTTGGTTAAACGCGCGGTAGATATTCCTGAAGCGATTGCAAAAGCCTTTTACATTGCCAACACGGGGCGACCTGGCCCGGTGGTTGTTGATTTGCCCAAAGATATAGTGAACGTGCAGGAATCTCACCCTTATGAGTTTCCTGCGGATGTCACTATGCGTTCCTATAATCCAACGCAAAAAGGGCATGCCAAGCAGATAAAAAAGGCAGTGCAGTCGCTAACACAAGCGAAACGCCCGGTGTTGTATGTTGGGGGCGGTGCAATCGCCTGTGATGCTTCAGCACTGGTCACTGAGCTGGCAGAGCTGCTGCATGCACCGGTCACCTGTACTTTAATGGGGTTAGGGGCAATCTCCGGTACCCACGATCAGTTTGTGGGCATGTTGGGGATGCATGGCACCCTTGAAGCCAATAAGGCAATGCACAATGCTGACTGCATTCTTGCTCTGGGAGCGCGATTTGATGATCGGGTGACAAACAATGTCGATAAATTCTGTCCCCATGCAGATATTATTCATGTGGATATCGATCCGGCGTCAATTTCCAAAACGGTTAATGCGCATATTCCGGTAGTCGGGAGTGTTGATAAAGTTGCACAGCAATTACTGAAAGCGCTGGAATCGTATGACTTTAGCGAGCAGTCGACAAAGGTCTCCGAATGGTGGGAGCAGATTAACCAGTGGCGCAGTAAGCAATGCCTGCGTTATGAAACGTCCACTGAAACAATTAAACCGCAGGCGGTCATCGAGTCCGTTTACAAACATACCAATGGTGAGGCTTTTATCAGTTCTGACGTCGGTCAGCATCAGATGTTCGCAGCCTTGTATTACCCCTATAAAAAGCCGCGTCAGTGGATTAATTCCGGCGGTCTGGGCACCATGGGTTTTGGCTTGCCAGCCGCGATGGGCGTACAGTTTGCACATCCTGATGCGATCTCGGTGGTGGTCACCGGAGATGGCAGTATTCAGATGAATATTCAGGAGCTTTCGACCTGCCTGCAATACAATTTGCCAGTAAAAATCATCTCATTGAATAATCGCGCGCTGGGTATGGTGCGCCAGTGGCAGGACATGATTTATAAAGGGCGACACTCACATTCTTATATGGAATCGATGCCTGATTTTGTAAAGCTGGCAGAAGCGTATGGTCACGTCGGGATCAAAGTTAATCACCCCGATGAATTAGATGATGCAATGAAAACCTGCTTCAGTCACAAAGACAGGCTGGTCTTTATGGATATTCAGGTAGATCAGAATGAACATGTTTATCCCATGCAGATTAAATTTGGTGCCATGGATGACATGCGCCTGAGCAAGACGGAGCGCACCTGATGAAAAGAATTATTTCAGTTTTGATGGAAAATGCACCCGGGGCGTTATCACGAATTGTAGGTGTATTCTCCCAGCGCGGTTATAACGTTGATTCGCTTTGCGTAGCGCCCACCGATGATGCATCACTGTCCCGACTGACCATTACTACCCACGGTGATGACAGAGTTATCGAACAGATCACCAAGCAGGTTAACAAGCTTATTGATGTGCTGAAGGTGGTGGATTTAACCGAGAACGCGCACGTAGAGCGTGAGCTGATGCTGGTAAAGGTCGCCACACGCACAGAGACCATGCGGGCAGAGGTAAAGCGCAATGCCGATATTTTTCGGGCGCGTATTGTGGATGTTAATTCGTCAAACTACACCATAGAAATTACCGGCACGACCGATAAACTCGATGCATTTGCAACGACCATGAACCAGTGCGCAGAAATTATTGAGTCGTCGCGTACCGGGGTGTGTGGACTGGCGCGGGGAGAGCGCGCACTGCGCCCGTAACAATATCTTTCAGGGATTGCCGTAGTAGGCTTCTACCCGCAGTGCTACACCGTATGAGGGCTTAAAATCTTCGTCACGAGTGAACAGTACAAATGGCTCAACTTCAAAGAACAGCCACTCGCGGGTAGGATTAGTACGCAGTCTCGCACTGGTATAAATCTCACCCAGCCGGTAGTTAGGCCGGGATTCGCCTTCGGTAAACAGGGTATAGACCATGGCAGTTTTATCATCTACTGGCTGCAGAAACTGCGCTTCATGGCGCCAAACCCAATCCTCGGTGCGATCGCGGTAGAAAAAGCGATTATTGAAGCGGAACACATGGTCTTTCTTGCTGATAAACTGGACGGTGGCGCCAAGCTCTGCCCCGAGTTCATCGCGGGTAAAGGCGTAAGCCTCAGCATCGTAAAACAGCGCAAGCTGGCTTGAATACGCCGCCATATCCTCGAAGCGGGCTTTTACGTAGGCTTGATAACGACGGCCTGTCCCAATCTTATAAGACATGTGTGAGCTTTCACTGGAGCGATATCGCAAAGCGATAGTGGTATTTCTGCGTTGGCGCTCAATAGGCTGACGTGCCGCTTTTATTGAGGCGTTTTGTTGGGTGTCTTCATCATCACTTAATAGCAGGTCGACACGGTTTTCCAGTGCTGGTAGCTGCACCCGGATTTTAAACCGGACATCAAACTCAGATAGATCACGGGTACGAGGTTCCCAGCCAAGACTAATTCGCCCCTCAGCGCGGGCTTCCTCATGTCGTTCGGAACCCTGCAGCGCGAAAAAGCTGTCGATTTGCTGCACGGTATAATTCATGGATTCAGTCAGGTTCTGCTGCCATAAATCCATCCAGGTATCATGCAGGGTGACCGGTGCGCTTTGGGCGACTGTTGGCGGGGCTGATTCAGGCGCAGGGAATACGTCACCGGGCATTGCCAGTAACGAACACACTGCTAAAGTTAAACACGCCATACCCTGCCTTACTACTCATCCTTCCTACATCAAGCATTAAGTTATATGCAGGTGAAGTCAAATAGATCCTTCATACGTAGGAATCTTTGTCACGTGCCGGTGCGCGATGGCGAAATATTGTGGTGAAAGCAAAGGCAGGCGATGGCATACTGTAGTTGCATATTTAAAGGAGATGGTTATGGGTATTAGCGTCTGGCAGTTGCTGATTATACTGGCGATTGTGGTTTTGTTATTTGGTACAAAACGATTGAAAAGTATCGGCTCTGACTTGGGCGGTGCCATCAAAGGCTTCAAAAAAGCAGTTGATGATGATCAGAACGAGACAAAGAAAGATGCTGATTTTGAGCAAAACCAGCAAATGGAAAACAAAGAAAAATCTTCTGCCACCTCGACTCAGAGCGACGTTAAAGAAAAATCCTGATGTTTGATATCGGTTTTTGGGAACTGCTTGTCATAGGTGTTCTGGCGTTACTGGTGCTGGGACCCGAGCGGTTGCCCGGTGCAATTCGCTCTACTATGAACACAGTACGTGGCGTGCGAAATGCTGCCAGCGGTTTTAAGCAGGAAGTGGAGCACCAGCTGCGCGTACATGAGCTTCATGAGAACCTGAAAAAAGCGGAACAGCAGGGCTTGAAAGACATTTCGCCGGATCTGAAAAAAAGCGTGGATGAGCTCAAAGATGCAGCAGAATCTGTGCAGGAACCCTATAAGAAAAAAGAATGACCGACGCTAATAATCTGATTTCGCATCTCGTGGAATTGCGAAATCGTATTCTTCGTGCCTTGCTCAGTGTGCTGGTGGTATTTCTTTGTCTGGTTTATTTTGCTGAAGATCTTTATCACTACCTGGCAAAACCATTAATGGCAGTATTGCCAGAAAATGCGTCTATGATCGCTACGGATGTCGCATCCCCTTTTTTTGCACCGTTTAAACTTACGCTGGTTTTGTCATTTTTCATCGCCATACCGTATGTGCTTTACCAAGTATGGGCATTTATCGCCCCCGGATTGTACAAGACGGAAAAAAAACTGGTGATGCCTTTGCTGGTTTCCAGCACCCTGCTTTTTTATGCCGGTATGGCCTTTGCGTATTTTGTGGTGTTTCCGCTGGCGTTTGCATTTTTCACCAGTGTCGCGCCAAGTGGCGTGACTGTGAGTACCGATATTTCCTCCTATCTGGATTTTGTTTTAAAACTCTTCTTTGCCTTCGGCGTGTCATTTGAAATCCCTATCGCGATTATCCTGATGTGCTGGACCGGCGTGACCGATGCTAAATCACTGCGTGCCAAACGCCCCTTTGTCATTGTCGGTGTGTTTGTCATCGGCATGCTGCTGACCCCGCCTGATGTAATCTCTCAAACCCTGTTGGCACTACCCATGTGGCTATTGTTTGAAGTGGGTGTGATTGTCGGTGGTTTTTACAGTAAAAATAATCAGTCGGATGAGCAGGAAGATAATCCTGCGACCGATAATTGAATGAGAAAAATTGGAGAAATCACATGAAATGGTTCGCTTATCTTTGCGCGGGACTTGGTTTGCTGACAGGCGCAAACAGTGTCGCAGCCAAAGACCTTTCCGGGTTAGAAGAGTGCGCCCGGATAGACAGTAATACTGAGCGACTGGCGTGCTTCGATGCGCTGGCAGCTGACATGTTGCAAAGTAAACCTGCCAGACAGACGGTAAAGCAAACGTCTGACGAGGCTAAGGAAAAAGCGCAGCAAGAGAAGCGGCGCGCAAACGCCCCGGCTGAACTGTCCCTGTCTTCGCAACAGCCGGCCCGGGAAGCGGCCAGCCAGTCTCAGAATGCGGTTAAAGAATTTGGTTTAGAAAACCGTCAGAAACCCGATAAAGAAGAAGTAGAGGAAGTAACCAGTACCGTGGTTGGCCTGGAAAAAAGCCCACGGGGTAAGCTGATACTAAAACTTGAGAATGGCATGATCTGGCAACAGAAGAACGACGACTATTTCAAAGCTGAGATAAATGATGAGGCAACGGTGTCACGTGGCTTTTTCGGTGTTTTTTATCTGGGTGTTGAAGGTACTAATCGGCGCATTAAAGTAGAGCGGATTGATTAGATGCAATGGTTTGATGCCGGTGTTAACTTACTGGATGGCCGGTTTGATCCTCACGAAGTGATCACACGAGCCCGGGAGAATAATGTCACCGGGCTTTGTCTGATCACCACGCAGCCATCAGAGTGGGATGCTGCTGCAGCGCTGTACGAGCAGTATCCTGACACGTTGTGTTATACGGTTGGTGTGCATCCACACAATGCCAGATTAGTTTCTGACAGCGATTTACAGCGTCTTGAGCAACGGGCCGCAGCGCCGGGTGTGGTGGCAGTTGGAGAGTGTGGTTTAGATTTCAATCGGGATTTTTCGCCCCGGGATACGCAAGTTGCGGTATTTAATGCACAGCTTGATATAGCACAGCGCCTTCACAAACCTGTGTATCTGCATGAGCGTGATGCGTTTGGGCAACAAATCGCGTGTTTGGAACAGGTAAACGATCTTCAGGGCATTGCCCATTGTTTTACCGGTACCCCTGAACAGATGCAGGCTTATCTTGCTCGCGGACTGTACATTGGTATTACTGGCTGGCTGTGTGACCCTAAACGGGGCGAATCCTTGAGACAAGCGCTGCTGGATTTACCGTTGGACAAACTGATTTTAGAAACTGATGCGCCGTATCTGTTTCCCAAAAACAAGCATCCCCGTAAGGGCAATAACGAGCCTGCGTTCATCAACGCGATAGGCGAGGAAGTCGGAGCACTTCTGAACAGACCGATAGAGGATATCGCTGCGGTGAGTGTGACAAACACATTTCGCCTGTTCGGACTCTGATACAGGCCTGACATGATGCAGTTTCATGCAAATACCCCGCGCAATTACGATGGCTGGCTACTACTGGTATTTGTACTGGTCGCTGGTTTTCTGGCTTTCATTTATCAAACGCTCACCCCTTATCAAAGCAATGAAGCATCAGTCAGCGCGCTTTCTTACTATGTGGAAAGCGAAGAGGGGGCATCGCTTTCTGAGGTGACAAACCTTGCGGCAAAGGCCTGGCAGCCGGTGAGTAATCCGGTCAATCTGGGTATGCACGAAGCCGGACACTGGTTCCGGTTTACCTTACCGGCGCGGGCATCTCAACACGATTACATTCTTGAAATTAACTATCCGCTGTTAGATAACGTAGACGTTTTTGTGTTTGATTCGTCAGGCAAAAAACTGTTACAGCATTTTGTCAGCGGTGATGAGCGCATCTATATCCAGCGCAGCTTGCTGGTACCAACACTGGCGTTTGAGCTTCCTCCTACCTCAGGGGCACTGCAGATTTACCTGCGCATTGAAAGCTCCGGCTCTATTAAAGTGCCGTTGCGATACTGGGAAAAAGAGCGATTTGTCAGCTACACAGCCTCTCATAATCTAATGATGGGATTGTTCCTGGGCGTATTGTTTGCAGTGGGTGTGAGCAACTTCTTTTTATTTATTACCAATCGCAGCACAACCTTCTTTGTGTACTCGGGCTATGTTTTTTCGCTGGCGCTGACCATTGCTGCCATGCACGGTATCGGTTATGCGATTATCTGGCCTGAGCAAGTTTGGTTCCAGGGCCGTGCTGTGGCTATTTTTGCCAATGCCACCATCATGTTTGCCGTTCTGTTTTCAGACCGAATCCTGAATGTTTCGCGCTACAGCTTACGCCTGTCCCGGGCGCTGAAAGTGGTGGCCGGACTGTTTTTTATCAGCTTGCTGGTCAGCTTTATCCTTCCCTACAGCTTTTTGATCAAAGCATTTTTAATAATGGTGAGTTTCACTGTGATATTCACCCTGTCAGTCGGTATATGGATAGCGGTTAAAGGTGTCCGCATTGCGCGCTACTATGCATTCGCCTGGTTCATTCTGTTACTGAGCGCCTTTACAGCGAGTCTGGATAATCTTGGAATCATTACCTCTCCGGTCCCGTCAAACTTTTTGCTGATGCTGGGGGCCAGTATTGAAACGCTGCTTCTGGCATTGGTACTGGCCATTAACTACAGTCACAACCGCGAACAGGTATTTGCCATCAAAGAGCAGGCGCTGTCGCAGGAAAAAGCGATGCTTAAAACCCGTGAAGAGCTTTTGAATGTGCAGCAGCAGTACCAGGATGACCTGGAATATCAGGTACAGGAGCGCACGCTGGAGCTGGAAGTGGCGCTTAGGGAATTATCTGATGCCAATCAAGAGCTATCGACATTAAATACCACGGATCCGCTCACCGGTATTCGCAACCGGCGGCATTTCGATAAACGTTTGCAGGCAGAAAGTCGTCGCAGCCG
>CAZOYR010000090.1:0-4013 GCA_964584105.1 uncultured Alteromonas sp. | reverse complement strand
GCCCAGCCCCTTGATATTGACGACAATAAGCTGCATATCACAATCAGTGCGGGCGTGGTAACCAGTGTGATAATCAGCGATGGTCAGGAGACGGCGCTGTTTAATCATGCTGATAAGTTACTGTATGCGGCAAAAGCTGCCGGCCGTAATCAGGTTATCGCTGAACAATTACCAGGACAGACTCCATGACGTTTTCTACTTATCCATCACGGCGGATGCGCCGTTTACGCTCACACGATGCGCTGCGCGACATGGTGGCTGAAAATCATCTGAGTACCAACGACCTTATTTATCCTATCTTTATTCTGCCGGGTAGCAATCAGCGAGAGGCTGTGCCGTCTATGCCCGGTGTTTACCGGCAGTCTGTGGATTTGTGGCTGAAAGATTTGGATAAGCTAGTGGCATCAGGTATACGCACCTACGCCCCCTTTCCGGTAACGCCGGCCGAGCTGAAAACCGACTGTGCCAGCGAAGCCTTTAACGCCGAAGGGCTGGTGCAAACTGCCATCCGCCAGATTAAAGCGCGCTTTGATAATATTATTATCATGTCTGATGTGGCTTTGGATCCGTTTACTTCGCACGGACAAGACGGCCTGATTGACGCCAACGGCTATGTGCTGAACGATGAAACGGTTGCGGTGCTTCAGAAGCAGGCTTTATCGCACGCTGAAGCTGGCGCTGATATGGTGGCGCCATCGGACATGATGGATGGGCGTATCGGTGCCATCCGGCATACGCTGGAGGACGCCGGGCATGTGAACACCTGTATTATGGCTTATTCTGCCAAATATGCGTCTGCCTACTACGGGCCCTTTAGGGATGCAGTGGGCTCGGCAGCGAATATAAAAGGTGGCAACAAAAAATCTTACCAGATGGATCCGGCTAACAGCGACGAAGCCATCCATGAGATTGTCATGGATTTGCAGGAAGGTGCTGACATGGTGATGGTGAAGCCGGGAATGCCTTATCTGGATATCGTGCGCCGGTGTAAGCAGGAGCTGAAAGTCCCCACATTTGCGTACCAGGTCAGTGGAGAGTACGCGATGCACCAGGCTGCATTTGCCAATGGCTGGTTAAGCAAAGATGCGGTGATTTTGGAATCTCTGCTGGCGTTCAAGCGGGCAGGTGCAGATGGCATACTCACTTACTTTGCTCCGGATGCGGCTGAATTACTCAGCCGTTAAGCACTTTACTACTGACAGCGTAATTCCCATCCGGCGCGGTGCTGAAGCCAGGTTTCATTGGCCAGTTCCGCGTTTATCAATGGGTGACTGTTTAGCCAGCCTTCAGGCAGCGTAAGTGTCCAGCGATCGCCATCGATAGTCAGAGTGGCTTCCGGAATGTGTTTGTTATGCCTGCGTAAGCATAGCACGGTGGCAAGACGCAGAATTCTGACCAGGGCCAGCAGCATGGGCTGAACTTCTTCATGATAGTTGTCAAACACAGCCGTATTGATGGTCAGCCGGTGAGAAAGCACCAGGTCACGAATGGCTTCGCGCTGTAACCGCGTGTAACCGGGCAAATCGATATGCGAAAGAATATAAGCACCGTGTTCGTGGTGCTTTTTATATTCAATGTGTAAACCAATCTCGTGCAATGTCGCCGCTGCCCCCAGAACCGCTTCCGTATCCAGATGACAGATAGCCGCCTGCGCGCATAGCTGACGGCAGAGCGTAAGGGCTACCGCGCGGACAGAGTCAGCATGGGATTTTTCAATGTGATAACGACTAATCGCATGGTTTAGCGTTTGCACGCGCCGGTCATTTTCCTGCAGATTATCCAGCATGCCGTAAATCAGGCCTTCGCGCAGGGCGCCTGCCGAAATATTCATGGCTTTAATCTTCAGCTTCTCAAACAGGCAAATCAGAATTGCCAGGCCACTGGGGAAAATGGGTTTGCGATTTTCTTCCAGGCCTTTGATATCAAGCTTGTCGATAGAGCCGCACGCGATACACTGTTTCTCCAGCTCGTATAAGTAATCAAGCCGAATGGCATCGCTGATTTGTTGGGCCACAAGAATTTCGGTAATAGCCTGCGGCGTACCCGAAGCACCCAGACAATTTTGCCAGTCAAAACACAAAAACGCATCGCTGACTTCATCTAACAATGCACCAGCCTGCGCTTTAGCAGTATCAAAATTTTGCTGAGTAATTTTACCCTTGGGAAAATACCGTTCCATGAAGGTCACACACCCCATATCCAGACTTTTCAGATGGATAGGCTGCATGTCGTTACCGATAATGACTTCTGTACTGGCACCACCGATGTCAATAACCAGAGAGTTGCCCTGATTGGCTGACGTATAGGCAACGCCCAGATAAATTTGCCGGGCCTCTTCCTCACCACTGATAACGTCCAGCTTGTGTTGAAGAATTTGTTCGGCTTTGCGGATAAACGTCTGGGCATTGGTGGCCAGACGTAATGTGGCCGTGGCCACGATACGAATATTGGAAGGGGGAATATCCTGCAGCCGCTCAGCGAACGTTTGCAGGCATTGCCAGCCCCGCTCCATGCTGATTTCATCCAACTCCATGTCTTCATTCAAACCAGCGGCAAGGCGGACTTTCTGCTTCACCTTTCCGATAATCTGTACATTGCCATTGACGACATGGACAACGACCATATGAAAACTGTTTGACCCTAAGTCTACTGCGGCATAATGCTCACTGTGGACCAACGTATCATGTTGGATTTCAGGCTGCATAGTTAGTTATTCTTGTTTGACGGTTTTCCCCGACTCCGGCCGCGACGATTTGAGTTACGTGCGTTGGGTGTCCGTTTCCGCTGACGTGCCCGGGGCGGTTTTACATCATCAAGCAGCGCGGTGCGGTCGTAATCCGTAACCGGAATAGCATGATGAATATACTGCTCAATGGCTGGCAAATTCAGTGCATATTTCTCACATGCAAAACTGATTGCGATACCACTTTTGCCTGCCCGACCGGTTCGACCGATTCGATGGACATAATCTTCAGCATCATCTGGTAAATCATAGTTGAAAACATGACTGACTGCATCTATATGCAATCCCCGGGCTGCGACATCGGTTGCGACCAGTATATCCAGGTTACCTTTGGTGAAGTCATCCAGAATACTCATACGCTTTTTCTGCGGCACATCACCGCTGAGCAAACCGACACGGTGACCATCGGCTTCAAGCCAGTCATTCACCTTCTCACAGGTGTGCTTAGTGTTGGCAAACACAATAGCGCGTTCCGGCCATTCCTCTTCCATTAGGGTAAGCAGCAACCGCATTTTATCGTCATCAGACGGATAAAACAGCTCCTCACTGACCCGCTTGGCGGTTTTCGTTTCTGGTTCAACCTGAACATGCGTGGGATTATTCATGTGCTCGTAAGCCAGTTCCTGGACCCGGTAACTGAGCGTTGCAGAGAACAGCATGCTTAGACGCTCTGAGGCAGGCGGCATACGCTTGAATAAAAAGCGGATATCTTTAATGAAGCCGAGATCGAACATGCGGTCCGCTTCATCCAGCACGGCTACCTGAATATGTTTTAGCGTAAACACATTCTGTTTGTAGTAGTCCAGAATACGGCCCGTGGTCCCAATAATAATATCAACGCCTTCTTCAAGTGTTTCGCGTTGACTTTGATAACCTTCACCCCCATATATCAATCCAAGTGATAACCCGGTGTGTTCGCTCAGTGGTTTGGCATCATTGTATATTTGAACGGCCAGCTCACGGGTCGGGGCCATAATTATTGCTTTCGGCCCTTTCGGATCCGCGTTATCTTTGGCAGCATTAGCCATCAGATAATGGAACGTAGCGACCAGAAACGCGATAGTTTTACCTGTTCCGGTCTGGGCTTGCCCGGCAATATCAAGGCCATCCAGTAATGGAGGTAAAGCTAAAGCCTGAATAGGTGTACAATGGGTGAAATTTGCTGATTGAAGCGCCGAAAGTACCTTGTCATTGATAGGCAAATCGGAAAAATTTGTTTCGGTTAAATGAGTTGTTTGCATAGCTTATAGCTTATCAGTGCTTGCATTAA
>CAZOYR010000089.1:3594-13847 GCA_964584105.1 uncultured Alteromonas sp. | reverse complement strand
CTAGGATGCGACCATTACCTACTGCGATTACTTCACCGCGTGTAGATTTTTCGGCTGCAGAGCCAGTCAGAACGATTCCGCCTGCTGATTTTGATTCTTGCTCTGAGCGCTTAACAATAACGCGGTCGTGTAAAGGACGAATTGCCATTTTCAAGTCTCCTGAAAATTCCAACTATACAAATGTTAGATATTGGAAGACGTTCACACCCCGTGAACGTCTCTACATAAAAGAGGCCGCCTGTTGGCCGCCTCAAACTCGATACTGCGAGGATAAATGGGGGAGTCGCGAAACAAACTCAAGGGCAGAAACCGAAAAAAATTTAAATTTTTTTACTATCGCGCTGTTTGTTTGCTAAGCAGTAATAACAAAAAGGATTTTTGCTTTACCGCAGGCGATTCGTCTCGTCATTCTCCGATTTGTCGGTGTATTCACCTTCGATAATATCGCCGTTTTCATCTTTAGCGGGGCCTTTGAAGGGATCGCCGTGCTGTGAAAACGGGCTTTGTCCGGATGTAAATGTGGACGATGTGACAACACGCGCTTTCATATGCTTGCTGATGTTGCGGGCAAGGTATTGGCGCGATCCCGGCATGACAAACAGCAGACCAAGAATATCCGTCACGAACCCGGGTGTAACCAGCAGCACGCCGGCAATAACCAGCATCAGCCCCTGAACGATCTCGTTGCCGGGTATTTCATTGCGCTGCATTTTTGCCTGTGCGGTCTGCAGTGTTGCCAGCCCTTCGCGACGCACCATATACGAACCGATAAGCGCAGTCAGGATCACCAGCGCAATGGTATTCCACCCACCAATAATTCCACCGACCTGCACCAGCAGGGCAATCTCGATAATTGGCATGATGGCAAATAATAAAAATAAGACTCGCAAATCGCTTCCTCGTAATTAATAACCTACGCAAAGTAAGTTTGGGTGATGGGGTATTAACTCAAGCACTATCTTGCCAGATAACTGTCCACAAACGCTAAATAACCGTATTTTTTGACGATTTGTTCGCTTCTGCGCATTATATTTTGTAAGAATACGCTATCAGATCCGGTCAACAGGGAGAACATGATGTCACTTTGTCTTGTATTTACTACGACGCCCGACGCCCAGACTGCGCAAAAAATCGCATCGGCGTTGGTAGAAAAGCAACTGGCAGCCTGTGTAAAGCAGTTTCCCGGTGTTACTGCTACCTATGCGTGGAAAGGCAAGGTGGAGGTGGATAATGAGTGTCAGTTACTGATTAAAACAGCACGCCACGTTGTGGATGAGGCTTTTGCCTGTGTCAGTGAAATACACCCCTACGATGTTCCCGAATGGGTAGTGATTAATGATGTCACTGCCAGTGAAGAGTACGGCAACTGGGTCGCTGAGCAAACCGGCCTGAATAAAATTATGGAGTAGATGTATGAATGCAGCGCGCGCAGTCAGCGTGATAATGCTGTGCTTTTTTGCCTTGCTTTTTAGCAATGCGCAGGCACAAATTCCTGATCAGTCATTCTCTGATCCGTTCAGCGATGAGCCTGAGTTTCTGCCGGTAGAGCAAGCCTTTCAGTTCGATTTCAGGCAGCAGGATGATGTGTTACAGGTCACCTTTGCTATTGAGCCAGGTTACTACCTTTATAAGCATCAGTTCTCCGTTACTTCCTCGCAGGCGCAATTGGGCGACCCTGAATTACCCGACGGTAAAGACAAGCAAGATGAGTTCTTCGGCCTTACACAGGTGTACTACGATGAAGTGACACTGCGTGTCCCTATCCAACGCGCCCCGTCAGATGCTGCGGTGAAACTTAGATTTCAGGGCTGTGCCGACGCCGGTTTTTGTTATCCGCCGCAAATAAAAACCTTATATCTGGAGGCCGTCGGTGAAACCACTTCAACTGCAAACTCGCAATCCTCGCGGGCATCCTCACAGTTTGATCTGGCTGACCGATTAGCCGATGATGATAACCTGTGGCTGACGCTGGGCATCTTTTTGGTACTGGGTATCGGTCTGGCATTTACCCCCTGTGTGTTTCCCATGTATCCAATCCTGTCGGGCATTATCGTCGGGCAGGGCAAGCAGGCAACGCTGGCCAACAGCTTGTGGCTGAGTCTGGTATATATTCAGGGAATGGCGTTGACCTACTCACTGCTGGGCATTGTCGTAGCGGTAGCGGGCGTGCAGTTTCAGGCAGCCCTTCAGCACCCTGTCATTTTGTGGGTGTTTATCGGTATCTTTGTGTTTCTGGCGCTGGCGATGTTCGGCGCTATTAATCTGCAGCTGCCATCAAGCTGGCAAACGCGTCTTAATTCCCTTAGCACCCGGCAACGCGGTGGCACCCTCGCCGGCGTGTTTATTATGGGCGCCCTTTCAGGCTTAATTGCCTCGCCCTGCACCACCGCACCGTTGACAGGCATTCTGCTGTTTATTGCGCAAAGCGGCGACGTGTTTTTAGGCTTTATTTCGCTGTATGTGCTAAGCCTGGGTATGGGCATCCCCCT
The DNA here is from genome assembly GCA_964584105.1 of uncultured Alteromonas sp. Classification (GTDB taxonomy): domain Bacteria; phylum Pseudomonadota; class Gammaproteobacteria; order Enterobacterales; family Alteromonadaceae; genus Alteromonas. The sequence continues at coordinate 11,358 of CAZOYR010000089.1, read as the reverse complement.
CATTGCCTTTGGCGTAACAGGTGGCAAGCTTCTGCCAAAAGCAGGCAACTGGATGAATGTGGTCAAGGTGACGTTCGGCTTTATGATGCTGGCGGTCGCCATTGTATTTATTGAACGCCTGTGGTCCTCATCACTGTCAGTATTGTTGTGGGCGGTACTGGGGTTATCAATGTTTAGTTACTTCTGGGTCATCAACGGTACGACCCGTGCGAGCTTTGGCAAAGGCGTGCGTACCTTCATTATTTTCGCCGGCCTGTTCAGTAGTGCGATGCTCGTTTATCACACATTTTTCAGCACCACCACGTCGCTGGAATCGCACCCTGAGTTTGTGCAGGTCACCAATGTACAGGAACTGGAAGCTCAGGTGGCGCAGGCCAGCAAACAGGGCAAGTCGGTGATGGTCGATCTGTATGCTGACTGGTGTGTCGCCTGTAAAGAGTTTGAAAGATATACGTTTCCTCATCCAGAGGTGGTTGACGCCCTGTCAAATACTGTCATGGTGCAAATCGATCTGACCGCACAGAACGCCGAGGATATCGCCTTTATGCGTCGGTACGAGGTATTAGGGCTGCCGACCATTTTGTTTTTTGATACCTCGGGTAATGAACTGACGCAGGCGCGCGTTGCAGGATTCATGAGCGGCGAGACATTCGCAGAACATGTCAGACAAACACTCGGAGAGCCTGACGTGTGAAGACAGTAAACAGGCTGGTAATTGCACTGTTAAGCGCACTGTGCTCGCTCTCATTTACAGCACACGCCGCCACACCGGCCTGTTTTGCAAACTGGTTTTGTTTTACCGTCGATGAAGACAGCGCAGAGGTCTCAGTGCAGCGCACCCGTCCTCACCCAGTGGTGGTCACACTGACCCGGGGTGTTACTGCAAGCCCGGTTACGGTGGCGCTGACACAGGATGAACCTGTCATCATTGGTACCACTTCGGGAGTCGGTCATTTCTGGCACCGTATGCGGGTATTGTGGACACCCGGCACGTTGAATGCGCAACATGATGATACGGTGCGCTATCAGTTCCCCCTCAAACCGGCAGAAGACTTCACCATTGTTCAGGGTTTCGGTGGGGCCTTTTCACACACAGGCGCCTCCAGATATGCCGTAGATATTGCTGCACCCGTGGGCACCCCTGTTCATGCAGCACGCGGCGGACAGGTTATTGATATCAAAGCCAGCAGTGATAAGGGTGGGCCGGATGAGTCATTTGCAGATGACGCTAACTTTATTGCCATCCTGCATGCCGATAATACGGTAGGTGAATACTATCACCTTAAGAAAAACGGGGTAGCAACTTCGCTGGGGGAAAGGGTTAAGGCGGGTGAGGTGATCGGCTTCTCCGGCAATACAGGCTTCTCAACCACGCCGCATCTACATTTTGCTGTGTATCGTGTCACCACGCAGGGTCGCCATCAAACCCTGCCGTTCGCTTTCGCTTCAACCGATAAGATCGTCCTCAACTAAGAGTGTTGGCAAACCAAACTTGTCAGTAAGTTACCTGATTAGACCAGTATTTTGCTGCGAAACACACAACATTCTCTATAATCAGCCATAAGTAAATAAGAGCATACCTAAAACTGGCTTTTTTTCGTGCAACCCTTTGCAAATTCTGCTTATATGGGTTTTATCAGGTTAGTTTTGGAAAGATAGCAGCATTTTAATGGATATTTTGTTATTGAACGGCCCCAACCTTAATATGTTGGGAAAACGTGAACCAGACAAATATGGTCAACAAACACTGGAACAGATTGTAGAGGCATTGCAGTCAGATGCAGCGTCGTTGTCTGTAACGTTATCGCATTTTCAGTCGAACGCTGAGCATGCGCTGATTGACCGAATCCATGACGCGATGGGTAATACTGACGCGATTATTTTTAATCCAGGGGCATTTACCCACACCAGCATCGCACTGCGTGACGCCCTGTTAAGTGTCAGTATTCCTTTTATCGAAGTGCATCTTTCCAATATTCATGCACGCGAGCCGTTTCGGCAGCACTCTTATTTTTCAGACATTGCGCAGGGTGTGATTGCCGGTCTGGGCGCACAGGGTTATCACCTGGCGCTTACTGCATTGCACCAATCTCACACTTAAAGATTATTAAAACAGAGACAGAACATGGATATTAGAAAAATCAAAAAGCTCATCGAGCTTGTCGAAGAATCTGGCATCGCTGAACTTGAAATTACTGAAGGTGAAGAATCCGTACGTATTCACCGTGGTCCCAGCGCAAGCGCAGCGCCATTAAGCTACACACTACCAGCTGCACCGGCTCCGCAACAAGCGCCAGCCAGTGCACCGCCCGCTGCGCCCGCCGCTCCGGCCCAGGATGCTGGCGATGATGTATTGCCCGGTCATCAGGTGAAATCACCGATGGTTGGCACCTTCTATCGCGCGTCTTCGCCAACTGCCAAACCTTTTGCAGAAGTCGGTCAGACCGTCAACGTCGGTGATACGCTGTGTATCATTGAGGCCATGAAAATGATGAACCAGATTGAAGCTGATAAATCCGGTGTGGTGAAGGCCATTCTGGTAGAAAATCAGGAGCCGGTTGAGTACGAGCAACCTCTGTTCATCATCGAATAAGCAGGCCAGCCAAATGTTAGATAAAGTATTAATCGCAAATCGCGGTGAAATCGCGCTTCGGATTTTGCGTGCCTGTAAAGAATTGGGCATCAAAACGGTCGCGGTACACTCCACCGCAGACAGAAATTTAAAACACGTGTTACTCGCCGATGAGTCAATTTGTATCGGTGGCGCATCTGCAACGGAAAGTTATCTGAATATTCCCCGCATTATCGCGGCGGCAGAGGTCACAAACTCAATTGCGATTCACCCGGGTTACGGGTTTCTGGCTGAAAATGCCGAATTCGCCGAAGCGGTAGAAAAAAGCGGATTTATCTTTGTCGGGCCTACGGCAGACACCATTAATCTTATGGGTGATAAAGTCTCTGCCATCAACGCCATGAGAAAAGCCGGCGTTCCCTGTGTCCCCGGCTCAGACGGTCCGCTTACTGACGACGAAGACAAAAATAAAAGTATTGCCAAGCGTATTGGCTACCCGATCATCGTTAAAGCTGCCGGCGGCGGTGGTGGTCGTGGTATGCGCGTGGTAAGAAAAGAATCAGAGCTGATTTCAGCGATCGAGACGACTCAGGCTGAAGCGGGTGCTGCCTTTGGTAATGCAACGGTTTACATGGAAAAATTCCTGGAAAACCCTCGCCATGTTGAAATTCAGGTACTGGCTGATGGCCAGGGCAACGCTATTCACCTGGGTGAGCGCGACTGCTCAATGCAGCGTCGTCACCAGAAAGTGGTTGAGGAAGCGCCGGCACCGGGCATTTCTGAGCAAATGCGCAGCAAAATTGGTGACCGATGCCGTCGTGCCTGTGTCGAGATCAACTACCGCGGGGCTGGTACATTTGAGTTTTTGTATGAAAACGGCGAGTTCTACTTCATTGAAATGAACACCCGTATTCAGGTTGAGCACCCGGTTTCAGAAATGATCACCGGCGTGGATTTAATCAAGGAGCAGTTGCGTATCGCAGCCGGTCAGCCACTGTCGATAGACCAGTCCCAGATTCAAATCCGCGGGCATGCTATTGAATGTCGAATTAACGCTGAAGATCCGCAAACCTTCATCCCCAGCCCCGGAAACATTAATATGTTTCATTCACCAGGCGGGTTGGGCGTACGTTGGGAGTCACATATATATGCCGGTTACTCAGTACCGCCATTTTATGACTCAATGATTGGCAAGCTCATTACCTATGGAGAGAGTCGGGATGAGGCCATAGCCCGGATGCGTCATGCGTTGGACGAGCTGGTGATCGACGGTATAAAAACCAACATCCCGTTACAGCGTTCAATTATGGCAGATGAAAACTTTTTCGCAGGTGGTACCAATATCCATTACCTGGAGAAGAAACTGGGCATATCCTGACCCCTTCTTTGTGATACAAAAGCCCGCTTTTAATAGCGGGCTTTTTATTTGCCTAACCGCTGCGCTTTCTAAACGCCTTTACCCTGGCACAAAAAAGCGCACTTCTTATTTTAAGTGATACACTTAATTTAAGAACGGTGTTTGTCTGTGTTCACGTTTATCTGGTCAGATTAAGGACACGGTTATGACACACTGCTATAGCAGCGTTTGCTGCCCTGACTCTCAGCGACACGCTGACGTTTTTCACGCCCTCCCCCTGTTTTGCCAGCGCGTACCTTGCTGAGCCATAACATGAACACATTCCAACAGCTCACTGACTCACTCACTATTTTTGCCATCTTTGGTGTTATCGCACTTGTTGCGCTGTTGGTCTTTGAACTGGGATATCGTCACGGCAGGTGGTGGCAGGAGCGCACGCCGGAGGAAAAAGAGGGGCCGACAGGTATGATAGTGGGCTCATTGCTGTCGCTGATGGCCTTTCTGTTAGCAATAACGATGGGTATGGCATCTGATCGATTTCATAAGCGTCATGCGTTGGTTCTAGAAGAGGCCAATTCCATTGGCACAACCTATTTGCGCGCCGGATACCTGCCAGACAAAGAGGCCGGGCGTTCTCGTGAACTCATAGCCGACTACCTTTTACTTCGCACAGGTTCAGGCGACACCGATGAAGTGAGCAGCAGGATCGCTCAATCGATTGTTTTGCACGAAGAGCTGTGGGGGATCGCTGAGCAACTTGCTAAAAATGACCCACACTCACCGGTTCTCGCCTTATATATTGAATCGCTGAACGACACCATTGATTTACACGAAACACGCGTTGCCGCCGGAATCTATTCGCGCGTTCCGGCTACCATCGTCATTTTACTGTTATTAGGCTCCATGCTGACCATGGGAATGGTGGGTTACAATGCAGGACTGACCCGACGCCGAAGCCCTGTCACAGCAATTGTACTTATTGGTGTGCTGGCAGCCGTTATTTCACTAATTATTGACCTGGACAGGCCACAAGGCGGTTTTTTGACAGTCAGTCAGCAGCCATTAATCGACTTACAGCAACAGATTACCCAGCCGGTTTCCTCGACCCCGTAATGCTATCGGCCCTCTTCTTTCACACCGCAGGCGCTTCCAGAGCACAGACTCACGTATTGATCTTGTTTAGAATCAGGCGCGTTTATTACTTAGACGCTGATAACTATAAGAATAAAGTGGTAAAAAAAGGCCCGCCAAGATGACGGGCCAAGTAGCAAGAACGCGTACACACTATTACAGTGCATCAATGGTTACGAGGCGTCGCTGACAGGAGTTCATGACGGCCGGTTACGTTTTTTTAATTTTGATGCATGTTGTCCAGGACAACTGCCCGATGTGAAGCGCAAACGATGACAAACAGTGTCAGGCAGCTAAAACAACAACTCCCCATAGAGCGGCTCTCACTGGATGTGCTTTTTGCACTCCGGCTGTTATTTGATAAACAGAAAGACATCAGCGACCTGGAGCAGGATATTGCCGACTTACACCATTTTCCTGAAAGGATATCCGACAGCTATCGCGCTGAGTGGGAAGCGTATGTCAGGAAGGAAATAATTAGTTATCTGCGCCAGAACAGCCATACCTCCCCATCTGATCTGATAGATAAGATTCTCAGTGATGTAGATTACATTAAACAGAATGACAGCCGTTATGAGGCGATGCTCACTGTGATCGAAGATACGCAACGCATCATGGCCAGCCAGAACACACGTGTATTTCCATCCCCCTGGCGCCAGCAGATAACCTCACTAATGCTTCCGGTCATTGTGCATGACAGCAATCGCTCAAAAAAAGAATAACAATATTATCCTGCACCCTGAGGCTTATACTGTGAGCGACAATAGCCCCGGGTGATCTTGTCAGAACGCAATGCAGCATGTTTGGTTTTTCTGCCCGAAACCCGAGCCCGCCAGTTTTCAAACGCGCGACGATTTAAGGCACGACGCATCAATCGGATGACATCCTTTTCGCTATAACCGAACCGACTTTCAATAATATCGAAGGGGGTTCTGTCTTCCCACGCCATCTCAATAATGCGAGAGCGCGTGACGTCATCAAGCATATCTTTCATAACGCAACTCCTTTAGAAACAAGCTGCAGTAGTTTACTCGTTTTGATTGGCGAAGGTGCGTTCATGGATAAGATTTAACAGTTGTGCTGCTGCGCGTGCATCAGACATCGCCCTGTGATGCTGTTCCATTGAAATACCAAAATGATGGGTCAGCGACGCCAGTGAGTAGGATGGCAGGCCCGGGTAGGCTCGGCGCATTTGTACCACCGTACACAGTTTCGGGCGTTTAAAGTCGCGCTCTAAGCGCGCGAATTCCTGTTTAATGAAGCCGTAATCGAAGTTCACATTGTGCGCCACAAATACGCAGTCTTCTGTAAACGCTTCAACCTCGTCGGCTACATCACTGAATAACGGAGCATCGGCCACCATTTCATTAGAAATGCCAGTAAGCCGGGTAATTGATGAGGGAATATGTCGTTGTGGCTGCAGCAAAGATTGCCAGCTATCTACCACTTCACCACCAATCATTTTTACCATGCCGATTTCCGTAATACGGTGATAGCCATTGTTGCCGCCGGTGGTTTCTATATCTACCACTACATAAGGCTGTTGGGGATCAGAAAACCAGTCTACCTGCGTGATATGCACGGTAAAGCCGGCGCGTTGCAGACGCTGAACAGACACCAGTTGATTACGACGCAATACATCGCCGGGCGCTTTAATCTCTTCAAACCGAAGCTCATTATTTTCAAGCACCATTATATCGGGAAAACCGTCAGATAAGCCGGCATAATCCTGAGCCATCATTTTCAGCAGTCGCTTAACGGCGTCAAACGGGCCGTGCTCAAGTAACGCCTTTACGGTATCCAGTTGATTGGCCCGCCACATAAATACGCTATTGACCTTGCCATAGTGGGTAGCAGCCTGTTTGGTCACGTGCTGAAGCAGCGCATCAGGCGTTTCAAGGCTATCCAGAAGACTGTCTACAGACTCAGCAAAGGTGTCGTAAAAGCAGTTATATCTGAGACTTTGTGGTCTGCGATCAAATTCGGTGACCAACTGGTCCTGCTCGAACAATAGCGTCCAGAACGTAAGACCAAACAAGGTTCGCCATAACCGGTTTTCTGTTCGCCACGCTGTAATATTATGGCGCTTGTACCAGGCAATAACGCCTCGCTCTACGTGTTGATTCTGGCTGATATCAAGTTGTAGCGTTTTACTGGAGTTACGCAACATATCAGTAAGCGCACTGGTACGCTTTTTATGAAACTTTCGGGCGTAAAAATCTTCAGCGAATGCTAGTTGAGAATCGGAAGACGGATTATCGATAATGGCCTCAAGCGCCGATTTTGCCAGCGCTTTGTCTTCCTTAAATATTTCCCTTATCCACTTTTCGCGAGCGGCATCCCCTGGCGCTTGTCTCAATACCTTCAGGGCCAGGTGTCGATCGGCAGGTAGCAAGCGAGAGCCCAGTTTAAAGAGGTATTTTTCAGCGTACGTTTCACTGGCAACCGAACTTGTCTCAGGCCAGTCATCATTCGCCATTTCCACTAGCTTTTCATCTCGCCAGTAAGGCATCTCATCCAATGCACTGGCAAAATAGAAAGCCGCCCGGGCATCCTCAGGTGTAGCGAATCGTGCCTGGGTACTTGAAGCGTCAGAGCGCGTGCGCATGACCCCTAAATCACGCATGGAAAATTGATTAAGGCGGCCTTTTGTGTTGCCAAAATACAGAAACAGCAAATAACGCAGACTTGGCTCGAAGGTTTT
>CAZOYR010000089.1:0-3494 GCA_964584105.1 uncultured Alteromonas sp. | reverse complement strand
CGGTTTATCAGTGCATATTTGCGATTGGCAGCTCTGGCCACAATACACTGCTTATTATCATCCAGTTGCCGAAACGTAGTGATGAATTCCCGGCTTGACGGGCACAACAGGCCGGCGCTTTCTCCGTCAAAAAAACGCAAAAATTCATGAAAGTGGTCGAGGTAATAGCGCTCTGGAAGGGTTTTTCGCATCATCACAACACTGCATTTGAACACTAAAACAGTGTATATTTATACAGACATTTTCTCAATCGGTCCGCTGAAAATTAACACTATAGTTGTATGGCCTGTTTGGCGACCCAGTCGAAATGCCGTGCCAGTTTCTCATCGTCCTTTAGCCGGGGTAGTGTATTTAAATGCTTTGCCAGCTCCATCTCCGAATAAAAGCGATGGATCCCATCATGGCACTTGCGACAAACAGCGATACCGCTATTTAATTCGGCCTTGGAAAAGTGCTTTTTAAAATAGTTTCTGCGATGCATTTTTTTAGGAATAAGATGGTGAAAAGTTAGCCGCGTATAGCGATGGCACAGCGGGCAGTAGCCAGTTGCCAGTCGTTTACTCATGCCGTCTCCCGTTTACGGTGCCCTGTTATGTATACCAATCCATCGCCGCAAACGATCCGTATTTAACAAGCCTGATAACTGGCATAACGAAGGATATTTATGAGTTTAGCTACCCCCGCCACATTTCACTGTCCGTACTGTATGGAACCTAATGAGGTTGAAATTGATGAGATCAATGACTCTGGTCACATGCAGGTAGTAGATTGCCAGGTCTGCTGTCAGCCCATCGAAATGACTGTACATGGGCAGGGCGATACATTGTCCGTTGAGGTTCAGCGCGAGAATGACTGAGCGGCGTATCACCGGCGCTGGTATTGAGCAGATGGAAAAGCGCTATCGCGCTGCCTTCATCAACAGTCTGTCTGGTGTAAAAAGCGCTAACCTTATTGGTACCAGCCAGCGCAGAGGCTACGGTGAAAATTTGGCTATTGTGTCGTCGGTGGTGCACATAGGCGCACACCCGCCGCTGTTGGGGATGATCATGCGTCCCCATACCGTCACAAGAGATACGCTGGAAAATATTCAGCATACCGGTATCTACACCATCAACCATGTCGCCGCACATCAGACCCGGGCCGCGCATCAGACTTCCGCCCGCTACCCTGCTGAAGTCAGTGAGTTTGCCGTCGCCGGATTCACCCCCTGGTACGCCGATGATATTGATGCACCGTTTGTTGAAAGTAGTCCTGTAAAACTGGCCATGAAACTGGCTGAAATTATTCCCATTAAACTGAATGATACGCAGTTGGTGATAGGTGAAATTACTGATGTGTGGATCGATGACAACGCGATTACATCAGCAGGTCAGGTAGATTTGGACACACTGAATATTGCAGCAGTGACAGGGCTTGATACCTATCATGCTATCCGCAAAATTGACCGTTATCCCTACGCTAAACCGTAAGTGACCTTCGTTTTTTGACCAGACAGACCCGGGTTGGATAAAAATACCTGCATTTTCATCCGAATAGGCGTACACTAACTATGAAACTAATGACGGCGTTATTGCAAAGGTAATGGTCCCTGAGCGAGTGACGCACACTGAAAACCTGCCCTTCGGGGCAGGTTTTTGTGTTTATAGCTAGAAAGAAAAACGAATCATTTTCATTTTCGTTAACCGGAGTAACCAGATGAAAAGTGTTAATCGTCGTGATTTTTTACGTATGGCGGGCACCTCGCTAATTGGTATAACGTTGGGTGGCACGGCACTTCGGGCAAATGCTCAGGAGCTGCTGAAAAAAGACGACCCGACTGCGAAAGCGTTGAACTACACCCCTAAGTCTACGGTTGACGGCTCAATGTGTGGAAACTGCATGTATATTCAGGGAGAAGAAGGCAAGAGTGAACGCCCCTGTGCGATCTTCCCCGGTAAACTGGTCAATGTTGATGGCTGGTGCAGCGCCTGGGTTAAACGCCCTGGTTAAGTAACTTTACCGGCACTAATGTGAGCGCTGCTGTTGGATGAGCATGTTTGCCGAAACGGACTCATCGTCACCTCGTGGAGTTCCGGGAAATCCCGAGCTGGTCTTATTGCTGTAATCCCCGGAAGCCGGGGTAACGGCTAAACGGTATTTGTCAGCCAGTATCTGATACTGGCCATCTTTCATCATCGCCTTCAACTCCCGGTTGAACCCTTCCCTGAGGCCTTTATCGGCAATGGCAGCCCGGTAAGTAGTTTGCTCAAACAGGTTGTGAATGCGCACGTCTTTTTGCTGAGCAGAGGGCAGCTGGCTACGTAACCACGAAAAAATATTTCGATCCATAACCGCGACATCCACACTGCCTAGCAATAACATTCTCACCTGCCGTCCCTGATCAGCAATTTCAAGATAGCCCCGGTGCTCACCGGTCGCTTCAGCAAAGTCCGCGCCCAGCACACGCCGGGCCGTTTGGAAGGCCAGCACGGTATACGCTTTTAAATCGTAGACGGAGTTCAAATCCAGTTGTCGTGACGCCAGTGAAATAGCAGCGTTCTGATAAGTTACATATTCATCAGTCAGATATTCAGCACTGATTTCGTGGGAAAGGTTCACCGTTAAAACGATATCGGCGCGCCCGTTTTTTAACTGACGAACGGTTCGGCCAAAAGGTACGTAAACCGGATTGAGCGTATGTCCGAGGCGGGCAAGAATTTTTCTGGTCAGCTCTATTTCAAACCCTGAATTATCACTGGTAACAATGTAGGGAGGCTTATTCCAACCGGCCACCACATCAATCTGACGAGCCTGAAGAGAACCGCTGGTGAGCAGAAGCATTAAAAGCAGAAGCCTGAACATAGTAATGCTGAAAGAACCTTTTGAGACAGTGTCAAAAATATACGTTTTATCAGGGTTACAACAATTAATAAAGCCCTGTCCCAATACTCGGGCAAATAGATTTGGTTAGCGATGGGGCTGACCTGTTATTATACGGTCAAATATTGATTTACAGGAATGACTATGGCCTGGTTACAGCTACGCATAGAAACCAACGCAGATTATGCTGAGCAGGTGGGCACAATGCTCTCAGCAAATGGCGCACAAGCCGTTACATTTTTAGATGCCAAAGACACGCCAATGTATGAGCCTAAGCCAGGTGAGACAATGCTATGGCCAGATACTCAGGTTGTAGGCCTGTTCGATGCCACCCACGACATGAAAGGGGTAATAGGCAGGCTGGCAAAATCCAGGATTCTTGGTGCTGATTTCACCTACAAACTGGACCCGCTTGAAGATAAAGACTGGGAAAGAGAGTGGATGGACAACTTCCATCCGATGCAGTTTGGAGAACGCCTGTGGATTTGCCCAAGCTGGCGGGAAGTGCCAGATAACGATGCCGTTAATGTCATGCTGGATCCGGGCCTCGCCTTTGGTACCGGAACGCATCCAACCACCGCCTTGTGTCTGCGCTGGCTGGACAGTCAGGACCTGAACGACAAAACCGTGGTCGA
>CAZOYR010000088.1:0-13848 GCA_964584105.1 uncultured Alteromonas sp. | reverse complement strand
CCTCTCCCTGACCGTTACCATTAAACAGGTTCAGTACATTAAAGCTGGCCAGTGTCAGGTTGCCTTCCATAAGCTCAGGTTCATCGGTACGGGCGTTTTCCTTCACAACATCCACCAGACCCAGCGGACGCACACGATAATTTGAAAACCCGTAATCCATCACACCCACTACCTGAGATACTTTGTCGCCCAGACGAATCGGGTTGTAGGGGTCAATGCCTCCGGCACCAAGCAGGTATTGAGAATTAACACTACCATCAGCATTATCGTCAATAATCAGCATGTCTCGCGCGTTCGCAGCTGCCATCGCGTCGGCCTGTTCAGAATCAGGCGCAAAAAGCTGAGTAGGAATGAACAAACGTTTAGAAGATACGGTTACCTCACCATACTGACTGTAGCTATAAACATTGTTTATGACCCAGTCAGACTGATTAGAAATCAACATGCCTTCAACCGCCTCAAAGTCAGCTTCATCATCAACTGGCAGGCTCAGAGATACCGCAGAAACACTGTCTGTACCACACACCCGAGGTGTTGACTGAACGCTAAGCTGCGTACGGCCATAACGCTCAGAAACACTGGCGGTAAAGCGCACCACATCCCCGGCCGTTAATGCACTGTTATCGCCCGGTGCATAGACAAATACCCCTTCAGAGGTAGCCGGATTGGTATCAGCATCCTGATCTTCTTCCTGAATGAAGAAGCCACTGAGCTCTGGCGTAATATGAGTAATCACCGCTTCTACCTCAACAGTCTGACCAGCCAGCGGCGAGGAAAAGCTATCACCCTGTACTTCATGAATCAGGGTAGCGGGCGCGTAGCAGGCTGAAGGCTGTTCAGGATCGCCCCCGTTATCGCCGTTACCGTACTGACCCAATCCGTCAAAGGTATTTTTGGCAAAGCCATCCCACTGCACAGCAGGATCAAACGCATCATAGGCATTGGTATCGCCGGTGCTGACAGACGATTTGCGGCGAAGTGTGTTGTCTTTCGTGCTGGTATCGCCACTGCCCCACTCGGTTCTGACACCGATCTGGCCAATAGCATCAATAATTTCGCCATTATGCAGCAATACCACCGCATCATCACCGTTAAAGCTAACCTGTGAGGTCAGCATGTCGGCCACACTGGTAACCGGCGCATCAGACTGGTTATTAGCCAGTACGAACACATCGCCTGGTGCCAGGTCGCCGCTTAAGGTGATCGGAGTGTTTCCGTTTTCACTACCATTGGCGAATATCTGTACCGCATAATCAGACAAGGAAAGCGTTGCAGAACCCAGGTTCACAATTTCCAGCGCCTTGTTGTAACTACCGCCTTCCACGTACTCTGAAAAGAACGGCTGCGCCGGACTCAGGCTATAGGTGCCTACCGGAATAGGTGTCACCGCGGTGGCATTATCGGCCTGGCCATCCAGCGTATCTTTGCCTGGAATCATCCAGTCATCGGCACTGAACTCACCATCAGGTATACCAGCTGTACGATACGCGAAGCTGTCGGCATATTCCCAAACCTGCCCACTGCCATCAACATCGGTCTCACCGTAAAGGTCAATGCGATCACCGTTACAGAAAACTTCAATGGCATCGTCGCCGTTTATCGACATTGCACCGCTGGTGTAATCAGGGGCGAATCCGAAGAAGTTCGTGAAGCCGGTGCTCTCACTGGCAATATACAGATAGTCACCTGCGTTTGCTGAAACAGAAGGAAAAACAAACTCTTCACCCGATGAGCCATTCCCGTTATTGGCAGAGCCCACACCGCATACGCTTAAATCAGCGATATCCTGGGCAACATACAGCTCAATACCTTTAGGTACGCCGCCACTAAGCGGGCCGTCGAACACAGCGCTAAGCACCAGTGGTGCTGCGGTTGGCAGCTCCGGCTCAACCGGCTCTTCCGGCTCAGTAGGCGTGGTGTCATCACAGCTGTCTGCATCATAGAACATGCTTACCCAGTCCGGATTATCCACAAACGGGTTGCGATTGCCCTGATACTCATAAATGGTCTGCTGGCGTGTTTGCTCACTAGTATCTACCGGATCAGCATTATGCCACTGAACCAGAGTACACAGCTTGCCCAGCTCCGGGCTGCCTGAATCAGTGATGCGATTGACGAGCGACAGGTCTGGGGTAATATCATTACCCATGCCTTCATACCGCACATCCATGTACATCATCATTCGAGCAACATCGCCTTTGATGTCATCGCGCGGCTCAAAAGAATCGCCATCAATGCGATTGTCCGGCGCTTCGGCTAACGGCGAATCAGAGAAGTCGAAGTCAAGGTTGCCACGACTGGCGTTGACAGAGATATCAGTCGGTCTTAAATGCTGAATATCGGTATAGGCTTCTGTTGCGCTGCCGCTAAAGCCATGGCTTTTGGGCCAGCTATGCTCTCGGTTCCAGTTATCCGGATTGGTTGATGCCGCGCCCGAACCATTTGAGGCTTTGGCCAGTGAACGGTTCGAATAAAACAGAATAATGTTATCCGGGTTGGCCGGATCCTGGTCGGTGGCAGTCAGCGCTGACCAGACTTGTGAATAGGTAAGCTGGCGCTGATCGGTGGCAATAACATCACTGAGTGTGGCGCGAATGGTCGCTACGTCATAACCTGCGTCAATTTGTGACTGAACAGCAGCATAATAGACTGACGCATCAAAGGAAGCAGCATCAGCCACTTTTTCCAGTGCCGGGCAGTTGGTACAGACACCTTCAGGGATACCATCACTGTCGCCAGACTCAGCATCATCAGACAGCGTATGTTCGCCCAGACCAGAAAAATCGTCTTTTGTCAGACCGGTATATTCCTGCGCCGGTGCAAACACATCAAACGGGTTGGTATCGCCGGTTAACACCGTCGGTTTACGCACCAGCGTGTTGTCTTTCGTGCTGACCGGACTGGTGCCCCACTGCGGGTCGGGGCGAAAACCAACCTGACCCAGGCTGTCTACCACCACGCCGTCTTTCGTCAGTACTACAGCATCATCACCGTTGAATAAATTCTGCGATGTAAGTTGCTGAGCAAACTGACTTAATGCTGTATCACTGCGGTTATCGGCGATAACCCAGGTGGCGTTGGCTTCAACGGTTCCTTCCAGCGTAATAATAGCGCTGGCGTCGGTTTGTCCGTTTGAATAAACAGAGAGCGTGTAGCCATCCAGGGAGAGCGGTTCAGATGTGGTGTTATAAAGCTCAAGAGCTTTGTTATAGCTGCTTCCTTCAACATATTGCGAAATCAGCACATCAGCGCTGACCGGTGTTGATAAACACAATGCCAGGGGCAGCAGGGTGGATTTTTTCATTTTTGTCGTTCCTGCTTTTTATTCGAAAACTGTCCTTCGGTACAGGAAGACTATAAGGGATTTGCTACAGAAAAGTGACAGAAAACCGACAATTTATGACGGAAATTTGACCTTTACGTAGAATAAACAGGCACAAATGCAAGCTTTATGCGGCAATGAGGGCCCTCATTGCCAAAACCAAAATCCAACATTTTTTATTGTGGCGTCGCTGCGGTCTGTTCCAGCGTCTTTTCAAACCAATCTTTAATCATGGCTTTTTCATAAGTAAGATTTTCCGAGCGCCGGTTAATGCGTGAACCCCGGTCCATAAAGGCCATATCTTTTAATTTCACATCTGCACTTTGCAATGTTTTACCGGTTGCATCTGTCAGCGTGTAACTAAAATGCATGCGGGGAATATACAGCGGTTTAACCAATCGGATATCGGCACCGCCCACGCCACCAAGAAAGCTGGCAGGCCAGACTTCACCAGCTAAATCCAGGTCAGTCACCGTCATGGAAAGTTTCTGACCGTCAGGTAATGTTTCAGCCAGTTCAGCGATATACGCTTCCATATCTTTGAAGACCATTTCGCGAAAGGAGGTGCGGGATTGGTTAGAGGGACGGATGTCCTGATAAGACTCGGGCTCCTGCCAGGTCACACTTACTTCAGCAGCCGCGCTGGCAGACCCAGCATACAGCCCGGCAATACTCAGCATTGCCACAGCAAACTTTGCCATTGTGGATACCTCACACAGATTGACACATGAATGATTACGTCTGGATGTTAGAGCGCGTTCATCATGGCAAGTTCATTTAATGGTCATAATTTAATACTAACCATAGCATTGCCATTACGCGTGTCAGGTAAGCGTATGCTGAAGAAACTTAACAGAAGATGAATACGTTTATCGTTTCGCCAATAACGGAGATTCAGAAAGATAACTGCAAAACTGATGGCGATTGTCACCGGAGATAAACGGGTTTTTATCGTCTTTTAAACAATACGTTTTGTGAAAGTGTTCAACATTTTGTCGGCTGGACGTGACAGAATCGAAATAGTCCTGCTGGAAAGGGCGCATAGAGGAATACAGGCTACCTGACTGTTCACGAAGATCGTGCAGTGCTACTTTATCGGGCAAAGCTTCAATAGTAATTAGCCAGTGCGTTACCGTCTGTTGAGCGCTGGATAAGAAATCCTGCACTATCGGCATGCGCAATACAATTACTAACGCGGCTATTTCAATAAAGACCAGTAACTTACGAATCATAAGATTATCTATCCCTCCTGTATGCGTGAAAGGTTAGTTCACAATTGCAGCAGGAAAAATAGGTATTTTTATACCTATAGATAAATTCTGAACATCCAGACCTGGCAACGTTGCATGAAATACCCTCACTCGGGTTTGCTGTGAATGGCCAAATGCCAGGTGTACACTGATTATTTGATCTGCATTAAACTATTATGATTAAGCGCTGTTATGATAAGGGCGCTATTCTACGCAAAAGGGTTTTGCATGAGCGAACGTATTCCGGTTAAAAATGTGTCAAAGGTGGAAGTCCACCCGCCCCGCCGCGCTACCAAGAAACGTCACTCTTCTCGCAGTCGCATTTATGTGCGGGCCGTGAAAGGGCCGCTTGAAACTTTTCGTCGCTTTTTTGGCCTGTTTTTTCTGGCGTTATTCGCAATATTGCCGTTTATTCAGTATAACGGGCAGCAGGCAATATTACTCGATATCAGCGAGCAGCGATTTACGCTCTTTTCACTCACGCTGTGGCCCCAGGATCTGACTCTTCTGGCCTACCTTTTCATTATCTCGGCCTTTGCGCTGTTCTTTGTCACCACTTTTGCTGGTCGCGTATGGTGCGGCTTTATGTGTCCGCAAACTACCTGGGTCTACATCTACACCTGGTTCGAAGAAAAAATTGAAGGCAACCGCAACAAGCGTATGAAGCTGGACGAGCGCCCCATGGACTGGGACAAATTCTGGCGCAAAACCGTTAAACAAATTTGCTGGTGGACGGTGGCCATTCTCACCGGCTTATTGTTTGTGGGTTATTTCACACCGGTGCGGCAGTTGTTCATTGACTTTTTCACCTTTCAGACCAGTTTCTGGGCGACATTCTCGATTCTGTTTTTCGCTGTGTGCACCTGGGGAAATGCAGGATACATGAGAGAAATCATGTGTACCCATATCTGTCCCTATGCGCGCTTCCAGTCAGCGATGTTTGACCGCGACACGATTACTGTGGCTTATGATGCACGCCGTGGCGAGGCCAGGGGTCCCCGCCCCCGCAAGATTCCTCATGACGCGCTAAGCGAAAAAGGGCTGGGTGATTGTATCGATTGCCACCTGTGTGTGCAGGTTTGCCCTACCGGTATCGATATTCGAAATGGCCTGCAATATGAGTGCATTAACTGTGGGGCCTGTGTCGATGCCTGTAACGGGGTCATGGATAAAATGAATTATCCCAAGGGGCTGATTCGCTTTACGTCGGAAGACGCACTGGCCGGCGGTACCACCCGGGTTTTCAGACCCAAGTTAATTGGCTACTTCGTGGTTTTGCTGATAATGCTTGCGGTATTTGCCGCAAACATTATCTATCGGGTACCGCTTGAGGTAGATATCATCCGGGACCGTAACTCGCTGTATCGTGAAACCAACGAAGGGCTCATCGAAAACGTTTACACATTGAAAGTGTTGAATAAATCACAGCAATCACTGACCTATACTATTGATGTTCAGGGTCTGCCGAGCTATGAGCTTATCGGTAACAATACCGTCAGGGTCGGCGGCGGTGAGGTTGCAACATTACCGATTTCGGTTGCCACCGATGCCTATAATCTGGAAGATGCCGTCACAGAAATCCAATTCAAGGTGTCTACGACCACTTCGCAGGGCGAAATGATCCAGGTTACAGAGCCTTCTAAATTTTTATACCAATAGGGATGTATGACCGATTTCACCTTTACCGGCCTGACGCCTGATGTGGTGCTTGATGCACTTGAGGCTTGCGGCATTTACCCACAATCCGGACTGCTTGCGCTAAACAGTTATGAAAATCGCGTATACCAGTTTCAGGCTGACGATGGTCGCCGGCTGGTGGTTAAATTCTATCGCCCGGACCGCTGGACCAACGCTCAGATACAAGAAGAGCATGACTTTTCCTGGCAGATAAGCGATGCGGAGATACCGCTGGTAGCACCGCTAAAAATTGATAATCAAACATTGCATACGTATCAGGGGTTCCGGTTTACCGTCTTCCCTTCTGTGGGCGGACGCCAGTTTGAAATTGATAACCTTGATCAGCTTGAGTGGATGGGCCGCTTCATCGGACGGATGCACCGGGTCAGCCAGACAGAAACCTTTACGCATCGCCCGGCTATCAGCACCGAGTCATTTTTGGACATGCCTTATCGCGAATTGCAGCAAAGCGCGTTATTGCCTGATCATCTTAAGTCGGCCTTTTTTGCGATTGCCGAGCCACTTATCGACCTTACCAAAAAGCACTATCGGCCGGTCAGCGAAATCAGGCTGCACGGTGACTGTCATCCGGGCAATATTCTGTGGCGCGACGGCCCCATGTTTGTGGATTTGGATGACTGTCGCAGCGGACCTGCCATACAGGATTTATGGATGATGCTCAGCGGCGATCGTCAGCAGCAGTTGTTGCAGTTAGATATTCTGGCTGAAGCTTATGAAGAATTTCATTCGCTGGACAAGCGTGAACTGGCATTAATTGAACCGCTGCGCGCTATGCGGATGATTCACTATATGGCGTGGCTGTCGCGGCGCTGGCAGGATCCCGCCTTTCCCCGCGCGTTCCCCTGGTTTGCCGACGACAAATACTGGGAAGGCCAGATTCTGGCGTTAAAAGAGCAAATGTCTGCCCTGCAGGAGCCACCACTGACAATCGGCATGTAACGGCGGTGTTCGCAGAAGCCGGGCTGGCCGGTATGTTTGTCAGCGCCTTTCTGGCTGCCACACTCCTGCCGTTAGGCTCTGAAGCGGTATTACTTGCTTTGCTTTACGCTGATTATCCTGTCGTCCCTCTCATCATTACCGCCACAGTGGGCAACGTTGGCGGCTCGATAGTCAATTACTGGCTCGGCCATCGCTTTGGCAGAGCCGGTATTATGCGCATTACCAACGTTTCCGAACATCGCCTGGACAAGGCTGAAAACCAGTTTCGCCTGTGGGGCAGATGGAGTCTGTGTCTGGCGTGGGTACCGGTTATCGGCGATCCCTTAACCTTTATTGCCGGCATACTTCGCGTTCGCCTCGTCTGGTTTGTGGTGCTGGTAACGGCAGGAAAGGCAGGACGGTATATCGTTATCTCCCATTTAGCCGGATAACGGTGGTTTGTTTTGTGCTGGCTATCACGTATACTCCGGCGCTATTCAGGTGCTTGTTTTTATTACAAGTTAAACGGGAAGTCAGTGAAAAGCTGACGCTGCCCCCGCAACGGTAAGCTCAGATCTCAGATCTTCATTTACATTAGCAATCGCTAAACGTCACTGTGAATTCTCATGGGAAGACGTAAATGGCTTCGAAATGACGAAGCGAGCCAGCCCGGATACCGGCCTGATACGCGGCTGACAAGTACATCAGCTTTTCCTATCAGCTGCACTCGGGTGGAGTGCTGTTACGGAATCATTTCATGAAAAATCAATTATTTACACTGACCACATTGTCGGCGGCATTCGCGTTGTCCGGCGTTTTTTCACCAGCCTATGCGCAGTCATTTCCCAATGATGCAGAAACCCTGACGATAACCGGTTCAAGGCTGGCGCTAGGCCGCTCTGAGCTTGCTGCTGTATCCACCGTCATCGAACAGCAGGAGATTGAACGCTCTGGCGCCCTGCAAATTACCGACTTACTACGTGCATTACCCGGCGTCACTATTGCGCAGTCCGGTAGCACTGGCGCGCTCACCGAAATACGCTTACGCGGTAGCGAAACAAACCACTTACTGGTGGTTATTGATGGAGTCATTGCCAATGATATTGGTCAGGGCAGCACCATCGATCTGGCGCACCTGAATACTGCCAACATTGCCCGTATCGAACTACTGCGTGGCGCGCAAAGCGCGTTGTGGGGAAGCGGCGCCGTGGCCGGTGTGTTAAATATCACCACTATCGCTGGTGCAGGACAAAAAGATAATGTGCGTGTTGAAGCGGGTGTCGGCACACAGGGAACAACTTCCGCGTCAGCATCGGCCAGCGGCGCACAGAAGTCGGTATCTTATAATGCCTATGCAAACTGGCTAAATACCACTGGCGATAATATTGCCCTGACAGGGAATGAAGATGACGGATACCGGAATATCGCCACAGGCGGTGCGTTGCGGTGGCAGGCGAGTGCGCAGCATCGGTTTTCAGCCAATCTTCGCCTGGTCGATTATGCCAGTGACTTTGATGCCATTGACAGCATTGTGACCGGGCTGCCGATTGATGCGGATAATGTCACTGACGGTAAGCAAATCAATGCTCTGGTCGGGTGGGACTTTGCTCCACAGGATACGGCATACAGCAGCACACTGACCGGTAGCTACCGTAAAGATGAAAATAACAGTACAGCCAGCGGCCTTTTTGATGGCGGTACGACCGGAGAGCGCTTCCAACTAACCTGGCTCAATCGCTACGATATCGGTGACTGGCAGCTTGCCGGCGGGCTTGAATACCTGACACGCCAGTTCAGCCAGCGCGGTATCGTCACTTTCGGCGATCCAAATCAGGAGCAGCAGGACCATACAGTGAGTCTTTTTGGAGAAACGGCCACAAAGCTTGCAGGCAATGTTTTATTGTCGCTCTCCGCCCGATTTGATGACAATTCGGAGTTTGACGATGCGGTGAGTTATCGGGCGGGCGTAAACTGGCCGGTTACTGACCGTTACGCAGTATTTGCCAGCGTCAGTCAGGCGGTTAAAACCCCATCGTTTACCGAGCGCTTTGGTTATTATCCACAGACATTTACCGGTAACCCCGATCTGCAGCCTGAGACCAGTCAGCAGTGGGAAGCCGGTGCACGGGCCACCTTTACCTCAGCGCTGCAGGGGCAGCTGAGCATCTTCTCAACGCAGCTGGAAGACGAAATCAATGGCTATGTGTATGACCCTGATACCTTTATTACTACCGCACAAAACAAAGATACCGAGAGTGAGCGTGATGGCGTTGAGGCTGAGCTGACTTATCAGCAAAACGATGTCACGGTACGCACTGGCTATAGCTACGTTAACAGTGAAGAGAATGGTATTAATGAGCTGCGCAGAGCAAATCACCAGGCGTCTGTAAGTGTGCTCGCTCCGCTGCCCGTCGATAACCTGTCCTTCTACGCTAAAGCGGCTTACACCGGCAGCCGTGAAGATATTTATTATCCGCCCTACCCGCAGCTTGCACAACGTGTTGCTTTGCCAGCCTATACGCTGGTCGATCTGAGTCTGAATTATCAGGCTAACTCGCAATGGTCAGCCGCGTTGCGTGTTGATAACCTTTTGGATAAGGAATACCAGGATATTGTCGGCTTTTCAGCCCGCGAACGGCGCGCTGTGCTGTCGGTTACCTGGCAAGGGTAACCCCATTAGCTGACAAACAGGAATATTCTTAATCAAAGAATATTCCTGTTTTTTTGTCATAAATCGAAATCCCTGACTATAGTGTGAAGTTATAAAAAATAAATCCGCTATGCCTGCATTGGATGTTGGCACGGGGTTATCGGGCCAAATGACAAATAATTATAAAAATGTTCTACAACAATTGCCCTCCTGTTTGATTTACAAACAGCACGACAGCAGCACAATTTACCTGTCAGACACGCTGGCTCAACATCTGCAGCTGACGCAGGTCGCATTTTCAGACGAGGCGGTATGCCCGGTCCGGTTTTATTGCCCCCAGACTGGTGTTGAGCTCACCGGCGATGCTTCCCCGCTTACGTTGCCCCATGGTAACGGCTCTTTTTGTCAGCATGTTGTACTGCAATCCGGTGACCAGCGCTTTTCCACGCGTTTGCAGAGCAAAACTGTTGATGACGGAAGTACCCGCTGGCTCATCACAGATGTAACCTTTGAGCAACATGATCAGGCCCGTCACCGCCAGTCAGACTGGCAGGAAAAACTTTCTTTCAGCATGATGCTCTCTGCGATCTCTACCCGCCTAATTAACGTTGATGATAACGACGCCGATGCCCTGATAGAGCAGAGCCTTGGAACATTTGGCGCATATTTAAAAGCCCAGCGCTGCTACCTGTTCTGTTTTTCTGACGACAATTCACTGATGGATAATACGCATGAGTGGGTCGCTAAAGACGTCACACCATTTAAAGACGAGCTGCAACAGGTACCCGTAGCCGAGCAGTTGCCGTATTTCAATTCTGTCATCAAACAAGACCATGTGTTTGTGGTCAGTGACGTTAGTCAGCTTCCTGCAGCAGCGACCCTTGAAAAGGCTGAATTTCAGCGTGAGGGGATACGCGCTGTGTTATGTGTGGCTGTTCACGTCAACGGTGAACTGTTTGGTTTTATCGGCTGTGACTTTCTTACCGGCCCGCATGATTGGACGGAACATGAAATTCAGTCAATCAGGCTTGTCGGTGAAATGGTCAGTGAAACACTTGCCAGTATCAGCACCAGACAGTCATTACAACGGGTACAACAGGAGCTACTGCAGGCGAATGGGCGTCTTAAAGTGCTGGTCAATCTGGATGGGCTCACCCATATTGCGAATCGACGCCACTTTGATGAAACGCTGGACTTACAATGGCGAAACATCGCTGACAGTGGGCTCAGTCTGCTGTTTATTGATGTTGATTATTTTAAGCAGTATAACGACAGCTACGGTCATCAGGCGGGCGATGAAGTGCTACAGGCCATTGCCTGTGTGTTGGACGATGTGGCCAGCAGTTTACAGGGCCTGGCAGCCAGATATGGCGGCGAAGAGTTCGCCATCATTTTACCCGGACAACAGCAAAAGGAAGCTACCACGGCAGCCTTGCGGGTAATGCGCGCGGTCAACACGCTCAACATTGACTTCTCAGTGTCTGAAGGTACTGATCGGGTGACAGTCAGTATCGGGCTGGCCGACAGTCTCAATGCTACCTCACCGCAATCGCTGATCAACCAGGCTGATGCAGCGCTTTACAAAGCCAAACAATCCGGCCGCAACGCGGTAGTCAGTTTTCCGGCTGCTCAACCCCTAGCTGCTGCACGCGTTACGACCGATATCTATAAATAAACAACCACCGGCTATTTTTTCTGAACAGAGAGCGTTCGCGTACTGACGCTCGCTAAACTGTTGATTCTCTTATCCTGTAGCCTTTCTCATCGTTAAACGCCACATTGACTACGGCCACTGGCGGCTGAAAAACAAACGCAGGTATGTTAACGTGGTATAGCAGCTTTATATGAAGATGTGCAGCAGATACATCCATAATTTTGCGCTATTCGCGCTTGTTTAGTCAGCAAGTGATATCCATCCGATTACCGGAGGTACAACTATGAAACGCTTACTGGCACATTTAAATAATCTTTCTGAGCGCCCCGCATTATTGAATCAGGAAGTGACTACCGTGCTGTCATTATTTTGCGAAAAATTTGAACGGCGCGTGCAGGAAATCGATACAATTTCTGACGAAGGGTACGTGAAGGTCACCTTCAGTGACGAAACCTTTGGCTACGGTTATGTGGATGTCGATGAAAACGTACTGATCGAAATAGAAGACTCGTTTCAGTTGACGGTATTCACATTTTGCCAGCAGAACGGTGTCTGGCAATTTACTGATCGCAACTGTTATGACATTGCGGGCACTATGACCCCCAAAGCAGCACTACTGGCCCCTCGAATGGCCCAGTCCTCTTCACCGGTCTGATTAATGCAATCTATCGGGTCATAGCCTCTGCCCGACGCGCCGCGGTGAGTTTGTCACTTGTTTCAATGCGTGCCTGCCCCCACCGTTTCAGGTAGTGATAATTTTTGTCGGAGGCAACATGACATCTCCCGTTCCTTTTTCAATTCTCGATCTCGCCCATATTGGTGATAACCAGAGTGTGCAGCAGGCTATGGCGAAAAGTCAGGCTATCGCCGTACTGGCTGAAAATAGTCAGTTTGAGCGCCTGTGGCTGGCTGAGCACCATGGCATGCGCGGTGTTGCCAGTGCCGCAACATCTACCCTGCTGGCTAATCTTGGCGCGTTGACGCAGTCAATCCGTCTGGGCTCTGGCGGTGTTATGCTGCCTAATCACTCGCCGTTAGTGGTTGCCGAGCAATACGGTACGCTGGATGCACTTTATCCTGGACGCATCGACCTGGGGCTGGGCCGTGCGCCGGGCACTGATCCGGCAACCTCTAATGCGCTGCGTCGCGATCTGAACAAAAACGTCGGCGATTATCCGGCCGATATTCAGCAGCTACAGCGGTATTTGTCTGAAGACAGTGGCGATGCACAAGTCTTAGCCGTGCCCGGCGCTGGTAGTCATGTTCCTTTGTATTTGTTGGGCTCAAGCCTCTATTCCGCGCAACTGGCCGGAAAGTTGGGACTGCCCTTTTCATTTGCCTCTCACTTTGCACCGGACGCGCTCTTCGATGCTATTAACATTTACAAAATGAATTTTTCGCCTTCTGCGCAACTCGATAAGCCCTATGTGATGGCAGGCGTTATGGCGGTCGTTGCCGATACCGACGAGGCGGCGAATTACCATTTCAGTTCGGTACAGCAGCAGTTTGCTAATTTGCGCCGCGGTGCAAATGCGCCAATGCCGGCACCAGTGGATGACGTTTATAAGTATTTGAGTGAAGCAGAAGTACAAACCATCAACCGGACTCTGCGTTATGCCGTCAAAGGCACACCTGATAGTGTTGAACAACAACTCAGCGAATTTATTGCTGCAACAGGCGTCGACGAAGTGATTTTGTCATTTCCGGTATATGACGATAAGCAATGTCTTGAGTCCATCAGGCTGGTCGGTGAGATGCACGCCATTAAAGCTGCCCCTTCCTGGCAGGTATAATGGTTTACAGCTGCCAGGTCAGGGTGACAGATAGCGACTAGGCGAAGTCAGAATGCTGTGGTAACCTCACCCACAGATATGGATAAAGGAAATGTTGCATGAAAAAAATCGCATTGTTTTTTGTTATGGCTATTTTGCTTCCTTTGCAGGCTTGCGCTGCAGACGCGAAATGGGAAGAGGGGAAGCACTATCGGGTGCTGGATGAAGCGGCTACCGAGCAGCCTCAAATTCTTGAGTTTTTCTCTTTTTGGTGCCCGCACTGCTATCAGTTTGAGCCGCTGGTAGATGAAATAAAGTCAAAAATTTCTGATAATACTGAGTTCAAAAAAATCCATGTAAACTTCATGGGCTTTACTGAGCAAAGCATTCAGGACGATGCGACCCGTGCCATGATGGTGGCGCGCGCGGTAAAACAGGAAGATGCACTGAACGCTGCGATTTTTGATTATATTCATAAGCAACGCGCCAGCGTTACCGGTATCAAAGATTTGCGTAATATCTTTGTGGTAAACGGTGTTGATAACGCTGAGTTTGATAAGCTTTCTAACAGCTTTGGTGTGAAC
>CAZOYR010000087.1:0-13989 GCA_964584105.1 uncultured Alteromonas sp. | reverse complement strand
TGCTCAGCTTGCCATAATCATCAAACTTGCTGACATCAAATAGCACATCACCACTGTTTGCCTGATACGCATACCCTTTATTTACCAGCGTTTCGATAATGGTAATAATTTCAGGCATATGGGTGGTTACCCGAGGCTCAATATCAGGTAGTAATAAATTTATTGCCGCAAAGTCGTCGTGCATCATGGCGATGGTGCGCTCGGTCAGCGCATCTACAGATTCATTGTTTTCATTTGCGCGGGCAATAATTTTGTCATCTACGTCAGTGATGTTTCTGACATAGTTAACATCGTAGCCGAGGTGGCGCAGATAGCGCACCAGAATATCAAACGACAAATAGGTTCTGGCATGCCCCATATGGCTCAGGTCATAGACAGTAATTCCACACACATACAAGCCCACCTTACCTTCTTTGAGCGGTACAAAGCGCGCTTTTTCTCGGGTGCGGGTATTGTAAAGGTGTAGCATGTGTCTTAATTCCTGTTCATAAAAATGGGCGCAAAGTTTAGCACTGTCGGCGAGTAAGTCACAGTCTTAGTTTACGCGCTACAGAGTCGATTTATCTTTGCCGGGAATTGGGCTACCATAGCCTGATTCTGATTTTTTTTACAAAGGCACACACATGGTAACGTTAAAGACTAACTTCGGTGATATCAAACTTGAGCTGTTTGAAGATAAAGCTCCTAAAACGGTTGAGAACTTTATCAGCTATGTCAAAGACGGCTTTTACGACAATACAATTTTTCACCGTGTCATTGACGGCTTTATGGTTCAGGGCGGTGGCTTTACCGAAGATATGGACCAGAAAAAAACAAACGCGCCAATCGAAAACGAAGCAAACAATGGCGTAGCCAATGAAAAAGGCACGGTAGCTATGGCCCGTACTAACGATCCGCACTCTGCCACCTCACAATTTTTCATCAATGTGAAAGATAATGACTTTCTTAACTTTACCAGCGAATCAGTGAATGGCTGGGGCTACTGTGCATTTGCCAAAGTGGTCGAGGGCATGGACGTAGTAGAGAAAATTAAGGATGTAAGAACAGGCAGCCATGGTTTTCACCAGGACGTGCCGGTTGAACCTGTTATTATTGAAAAAGCAGAATTGAGCTAATTGTTTGCTTTGATTAAAACGGGCAGTTTTGCTGCCCGTTCACTCACTGTCTTTCCTGCCTGATGTCTATCACCTACTTTATTGCTGACCTGCACCTTGCTGCTGAACGTCCCGATATTACCGAATGTCTGTTCCGGTTTCTGACTGATGAAGCGCCTCAGGCCGATGCCTTATATGTTTTGGGCGATTTGTTCGAAGTTTGGATCGGTGACGACAATGTCACACCATTTAATGAATCAGTCGCCAGCGCATTTAAAACGGTAAGCCGCACCGTACCAATATTTTTTATTCACGGTAATCGCGACTTTGCTATCCGACAATCATGGGCTGATAAAGCAGGCATGACGATACTGCCTGAACAAACCGTCATTGATTTGTATGGCATACCGACACTCATCACACATGGTGACGAATTGTGTACACGTGATGTGGCCTACCAGAAGTTTCGTAAAAAATCGCGCAGTTGGTGGTGGCCCCGACTCATGCTGGCAATGCCACTTTGGTTTCGACGACGTGTTGCTGAAAACGGCCGAAAAGAAAGCCTTGAAAATCAAAAGCATTTGCGTCAGGACATTATGGATGTCACCCCGGATGAAGTTGTCAGAGTAATGACACAGCATAATGTTCATCAGTTAATTCACGGGCATACGCACCGACCCGCTATTCACTCTTTACAGGTTAATGGGCAGCCTGCTAAACGTATTGTTCTGGGAGATTGGTACGATCAGGGGTCAGTATTAAAAGTGTCGCCTGACAGTATCGATTTACAACAAAGAGATTTTTCCGGCTAACCAGTAAAGAAATCGAAACGAGTCCGGGCGGTCTCTTATCTGGTAAGACTGGCTCGACATGCAATTTATGCTATATATAGAATCTGGTTGTTTGTTCTGGCTTCTACAATGGCTGAATTACTGATTGCCGCCAGCCCTCTGTTTGCACTCGCGATAATGCTTGTGGTGGTGATTTTTGCCGCTGAAATCATCGCCGCGTTTTACAAAACCAGTGTGTTAGGTCTTTACAAAACCCCCGACCAGTATCCATTTACTTCTAAAAAAAGGTTCTACCCGTCTGGCACTGTAACCATGCGCTGGTTCGGGTTACACCACCTGCCCTTTATGTTGTGGCTGGCGATGTTTTTGAGTCTTTTTGCCGTTGTAGTGTTGTCAATCACCGCCGTAAGTCTGTGGTTAGGTCTGCCGCCTGCTTCATTATTTCTGTTAAGTATAATCAGCGTTGCTTTAACCAGTTTTCTCAGCCACTTCAGTACGTTGTGGCTTGCTTCGGTGTTATATCACCGCGCTGACCAAAACACGGTGCAAAAGCTTATTGGTGCACGGGCAATGGTAACCATGGACGCCGGTTATCTTGCACACCCCACTGAAGCCAGACTACTGGCAAAAACCGACGAGCCTGCTTATATACTGGTGGAACCCTGTGACGAAAATGATGTACTTAAATCGGGGGAAGTAGTGACCCTGGTACGCATCAAACGCGGCCACTGGCTGGTACAGCGTATTTAGTTATTTTCTTCCTGGTTATCTTTGGCTGCTTCCTTATGCTCCTCAAGCTGTTCCTGATGTGCTTCAAGCCGTTCCTGTAATGCCTGCTCTTGCTGAATCAATTTTTTTGCCCGCAGGTTTTTATGAAGGTCTGAATTTACGTAAGTGTAGAGGAATAGCAGCAATATAATCGGGGTGAATAGCAGTACCATGATCCACTCCAAAGAATTGTACCCCCACCGTCGCACCGCGACAGATTCAGTCTTACACCGTTTGCGCAGAGTATTTAACCGGGCGTGCAAAAACATGAAAATGATTATTGAGCCAACGGATACCAGCACCCTGTAAACAGTCTCGACTTCCACCACACTGACGATGGCAAAGAATAAACCGCACGAAAAAAACAGGATCATCCACAGATAATCAAATAAAGCAGGCCACCCCCTCACATTCAACCGTTTTTCTGCACGACGCAGGTAAACAAAAAAACGTTTGAGAGCAATAGGCTGAACAATAAACACCAGCGGGACCAGCGACCAAAGGAAGGGGGTTATCTCATCATCATCGCTGATTCTGCGCATATCCCGCGTGGCCAGGAAGAACCAGACGGGCAAATACAATCCGGCGGTACAGAAGACCAGCAGACCTTCCAGCAAACTGAACCTGACCGGGGCAGTTACATACGGTGCGCTCGCTTCATGTTGTGTATTTGCCATACTTCGCCGATTCCTCAAAAAAGAAACTGATTGCCTGGTTAAATCACTATTTATTAAAACGGGTTAATGTGTAAATAGTTAAAAAACCGCTAACCAGTTCAGTCAGATAGCAAAATAGCTAAGAGAGTCTTATACTTCTGCCACTGCTACCGGTGCCCCGCTATGAAACTTAAAATCAACATCCGGCTCAGTGATTAACCGTGCTTCCACCTCGCCGAAGAACGCGATTCGCTGGCTGATATCTTCATTTGCAATCATACGGGCCAGTTTAAGGTAGTCTTCAAAATGGCGCGCTTCCGAGCGTAATAATGAGACATAAAATTGCCCTAAATGTTCATCCACATGGGGGGCCAGTACCGCAAAGCGCTCACAGGAACGGGCTTCAATATATGCGCCACATATCAGCTTATCGACCAGCGCCTGCGGTTCATAAGTGCGTACGTGTCTGAGTAAGCCCTTTGCATAGCGGCTGGAAGTCACATTTTCGTACGTCATGCCGTAGTCCTGCATTATCTGCAAAACCTGAGAGAAGTGATGCAGTTCTTCTTTAATCAACAACACCATTTTATCGATGAGATCCTGGCCATACGGTGAATCTGATCGCGGTAACATGGTTTTCTTCAGACGGGCCGTCTGCGCCAACGCCTGCCAGTCTCCCGTTTGGCGATAAACAAAGTCTTCGTACGGCTTAAGCCATTGCAACAGTGCCTGGGCGCTTTCGTCGTCCACCGCATAGCGTCGAATCAGAAACATCGCAGACTGCGCTGCTTTCAATTCGCAGATAAGGTGATCGGTAAGCACAACCCGTAAATTTTCGGGTCGCTGCGCTTCACGAACCCAGGCGTCCGGCGTTTCAGCCTGCAAAAACGCCTGAACAGGAGCAAGTAAGGAAGAATCAAACACGATGACAATGCCTGTTCGGCTAAAAATGAGGCCGCAATACTATCACAGGCCAGTATTCCTGCGCTATCGACATGCCCTGACCTCACACTTTATTGACAATGATGACCCGAACCGACAATTGCAACGTTTTGATTACTCATACTGTTATGCGTTTCTTTGTGGGGTAAGGATTTGACTACACCATCCAGCTCGTCAGGCAAAAAAATCATTCTGGTGACCGGTGCTTCCGGTTCTGTGGGCAGTGCAATATGCGAAGCGCTCAATGACGACTATCACCTTATAGGGCTGGACGTAGTGTCAGCTGACAGCGCCGATGAGAGCTATGAATGCGACTTTACGTCTAAAGATTCCATTGCTCTAGCCTTGAAGAACATCGCCGATAAGCACGGCAAACATATCGTCAGCGTCATTCATCTTGCAGCTTATTTCGATTTTACCGGTGAAGAGAATCCACTGTACGAGGAACTTAACGTTCAGGGAACAGCAAACTTCCTGGATCTTTTGCAGGACTTCACCGTCGAGCATTTTTTCTATGCTTCGACCATGCTGGTGCATGAAGCGGGGGTACCGGGTCAAAAAATCAATGAGGACACGCCTATTGCGCCGTCCTGGGCTTATCCACAGTCAAAGGCAAATGCTGAGACAGCGGTGCGCGACCACCACGGCCATATCCCCTACTCGCTGCTGCGCCTGGCAGGACTGTATGATGAAAACACAGCCGTTCCTACCCTGAGCTATCAAATTGCCAGAATTTATGAGCGACAATTGAAAAGCTGGGTGTATTCGGGCGATAAAATGGCCGGTCAGGCGTTTTTGCATAAAGACGATATGGTCAGTTTGTTTGCAATGCTGGTTGCCAAACGTAAGTCGCTGCCTGAAACCAATGTATTGCTGGCAGGTGAAGATAGCGTAATGGGCTATCAGGCATTACAAAATCGCATTGGTAATCTCATTTACGGTGAGAAAGAATGGGAAACCATTACGGTGCCGGAATTTATTGCAAAGCCAGGTGCCTGGCTGGAAGAAAAGACCGAGCCCGTGGTCCCCGATGCCTTTGACCATGGCGAAAAGCCGTTTATCAAACCGTTTATGATTGACTTATCCAGTGACCATTACGATTTAGATATCACCCGTGTTAAGGAGCAGATTGGCTGGGCGCCGCAACACACTATCTATGATGAACTAGCCAATCTTATTGGAAATCTGAAAAAAGATCCTCCCGCCTGGTATGAGGCCAATGGCATCACCATGCCTGACTGGATGCAAACGTCCACAGAGAAAAAAGTTAACGCCAATACCATTCGCGAGAAACATGAAGCGAACTACAAAACCAGCCATAACAATTTCATCTGGGCGCATTTTTTAAATATAGGCCTGGCATTCTGGCTAATCACCGCCCCCTTTCTGCTCGGGTATGAAAGTCAGGGAATGATCATCAGCGATATGGCCTCGGGAGGCGCACTTCTTGTCTTTGGCTGTCTGAGTCTGTCCTGGCGTATGAGCCTTGCCCGCTGGGCAGCCGCCGGTGTGGGGTTATGGGTGTTAACAGCCCCACTGGTATTCTGGGCCCCTACCGCGGCAGCTTATCTTAATGGCACGATAGTAGGCATGTTGATCATTGGCTTTGCCGTATGTTCGCGCCCTACACCAGGCGTATCGCTGATTGCTGCTGAAACGGGTCCCAATGTCCCGCCGGGTTGGGATTTTAATCCATCAAGCTGGGTACAGCGCATGCCGATAATTTTGCTGGCATTTGTCGGTTTTTTCATCTCCAGGTACCTTTGCGCCTATCAGTTAGGGCATATCGATGCGGTCTGGGAACCCTTCTTTGCAGGCGCTGCTGGCAATCCAAAAAACGGAACAGAAGAAATAATTACCTCCAAAGTTTCAGAAGCGTGGCCGGTGCCCGATGCGGGTTTAGGCGCACTGACTTACGCCCTTGAAATTCTCACTGGTCTGATGGGCTCTACCCGACGCTGGCGTACGATGCCCTGGCTGGTAATGCTTTTCGGCATAATGATCGTTCCGCTTGGCGCGGTTTCTATCTTTTTCATTATCATTCAGCCAATCGTAATCGGAACCTGGTGCACGCTGTGTTTGATTGGCGCTGCTGCTATGCTTATTCAGATCCCCTACTCGCTGGATGAGCTTGTGGCAACCACCGAGTTTTTGTGGCGTAGAAAGAAACAGGGACGGCCGCTGTTACGCATTTTCTTTACCGGTGATACTGATGAAGGCAAATGGCAGGGCGACGAACGCGAGTTTGAACGAGGCCCGTTTGTTGTGCTTAAAGATATGGTCGCAGGCGGCGTAACCCTGCCCTGGAATCTTGCCTTGTGTATACCTATTGGCCTGTGGCTGATGTTCACCCGCATAACACTGGATGCTTCAGGGGGCATGGCCAATGCCGACCATATTGTGGGTGCACTGGCCCTAACGGTAGTGATCACAGCCACAGCCGAATCAGGGCGGGCAGCGCGCTACGGACTCATTCCGCTGGGCATAGGCTTGATGGCCGCGCCATTCCTATATGAGGCAAGTTCACTATCCATGATATCCAGCCTCATCTGCGGACCGCTCCTTATTGCGCTCAGTCTGCGAAAAGGCTCAATTTCCTGCCGTTATGGAAAATGGGAAAAAGTGATTGTTTAACATTACGGTATCAGGCGGGAACTAACCGAAACCTCCCCGTTGAAGGGAAAAACACTAAACTGTATATTTTTTATACTTTTTTATTGACTCTTAGCGGGGTTAGGCGATAGGTTAAATGTTAACCATTTGTAAACATTTAACCTAGGTACGCTATGATACTCAATCACCTGTTAGGCATTTATACGCATCCCAGAGAAGAGTGGGCAACCATAGACAAAAAGCACGAGAACTGCGTGTATGCATTGAGCCATATCCTGGTCATAGCGCTGATACCCTCACTGGTGACCTATTATTCAGCCACGCAGTTAGGCTGGAAAATAGGTGCAGGCGATACCATTCGCCTCACTGAACAAAGTGCGTTTTTCGTCAGTGTTGGACTTTACATCGGTTTGTTTCTGGGAGTGCTGGCGCTGGCCCTGCTGATCCGCGAGCTGGCTGCTATTTTCGACGCTAAGCCTACCTATACACAATCACTGGAACTGGCCGCCTACACCGCAACCCCGCTTTTCATGGTGGGCTTTGCCGGATTATATCCGCAACTGTGGTTTGTCATGAGCGTGGGGTTGGTAGGCTTGACGTATTCAGTGTATTTACTCTACGCCGGTGTGCCCATCATTATGCATATCCCTGAAGAAAAAGGCTTTATCTACGCCAGCTCTGTGGTCACCTGCGGGCTGGTACTGCTCAGTATACTGATGGCCGCAACAATTATCGCGTGGGGCTCAGGTTTCGGACCACAGTTTTTACATTAATCAGTGTTGTCAGCCCGATTTTTTCGGTCGGGCTTTCCTTTAAGATATTGCGCTGTGAATTGCTTAAAGTAGTTGTCCAGCGCCACAGCACTTTTCTGCTCGCCCGCCAGCTCAAAAATTTTCACGGCAACCTCTGCGGTGCAAAGCTGGTAATCATGAGCAGCTTCCCGCAACACATAATCACTTTGCGTTGTTGAATTTATACTCAAAACGGGCAAGGTCTGCAGATAATCACTTTTTCTGAACATCCGCTTCGCTTCACGCCACGTCCCATCCAGAAATATAAATAATGGCTTTCGGTTTGTGGGTGTAACCCGGCTAACACACCGCTCGTCCGGTGCATACTCATGGGGAAAAATCAGATAAGGATCATAAGATGTATCACATAGCAGTCGCAGTAATTCAGGCTGCGCCTGCGTGCGGCACCATTTAAAGGCATAGTTATCAGGCACGACATCAGCAATGAGCCGGCCGGTATTAGATGGTTTATAGTACTCTCCCTGTGCCATTAACAGTACTACAGCACATCCAGCTACCGCCTCAGGCTTGCTATCACACATACAGTGAGGTTTTGGCAGCAGGCAGGACTCACATCTGACTACCCTGCTCCCTCGTGTAACAAACGGTTTCGTTGAACTGGATAATTCGCTGTCGCGAAGTGCCATTACGGCATTATGAGATGCTTTCAACCGAGGTTCTCTTGTCGCAGTATGTTGTTGCGCGATTAAAAAAGCCGCGCTGAGCGCGGCCTTTGTATCAATTATGACGAATAATCAGTCATTATCCATGTTATGCATTTCTAGGTTTGACAACTCAGCCTGTACCACCGGCGCCTGGCTCGATTCGCCACGGGCCAGATCGATGCGTTCAAGATATTCCTGATCAATATCAGCCGTTATATAGCTACCATCAAACACCGAGGTCTCAAAACGCTGAATCTCAGGATTTTCCTCACGTACCGCCTCGACCAAATCTTTCAAGTCCTGGAAGATCAGGCCATCTGCCTGAATAAGATCAGCAATTTGCTCAATTTCCCTGCCATAGGCAATCAGTTCATTGGCTGATGGCATATCAATGCCGTATACATTCGGAAAACGAATCTCCGGCGCGGCAGACGCAAAGTAAACTTTATTAGCGCCCGACTCTCTTGCCATTTCAATGATTTGACCAGATGTCGTACCGCGCACAATTGAATCATCTACTAAGAGGACATTTTTGCCGCGGAATTCTGATGAAATCGCATTCAGCTTTCTGCGCACCGATTGCTTACGCATTGTCTGGCCCGGCATGATAAATGTGCGCCCGATATAGCGGTTTTTCACAAATCCCTGGCGGTAAGGCAATTCCAACGTATTAGCAATTTGCAATGCAACATCCATGGATGTTTCGGGAATCGGAATCACCACATCGATATCTTTATCCGCCCATTCGCGGGCGATTTTTTCGCCCAGCTTGCGCCCCATATTCACTCTGGATGCATAAACCGATACACCGTCAATAAACGAATCAGGACGCGCGAAGTACACATATTCAAATACGCATGGTGATGTCGACGGATGTTCTGCACACTGCTGTGTATGAAGCTCACCGTGCTCACTGATGAAAACTGCTTCTCCGGGGGCGACATCACGGATAAACGTAAAGCCAACCGCATCAAGGGCAACACTTTCAGATGCGACCATGTATTCCTCGCCCATTTCGGTAATACGCTTGCCCAGCGCCAGTGGACGAATACCGTGCGGGTCACGAAATGCAACAACGCCCTGCCCGATAATTGCGGCGACCACGGCATACGCACCGCGGATTTTCTTGTGAACCCGGGTGACCACTTTGAAAATTTCTTCAGCGCTGACGGTAAGTTCCGTGCACTGTTGTAACTCGTGTGCAAAGATATTAAGCAGAAGCTCTGAGTCTGATGACGTGTTGATGTGACGACGTGCGATACGGAACACTTCTTCCTGCAAATCATGAGAGTTTGTCAGGTTACCGTTATGCGCAAACGCGATACCAAAAGGCGAATTTACATAAAAAGGCTGCGCTTCTGCTGAGCTTGAGGTTCCAGCCGTAGGGTAACGAACGTGACCAATCCCCATCGTACCAGATAAACGCTTCATATGACGTGTGTGAAACACGTCTCTGACCAACCCATTGGCTTTGCGTAAGTTAAACCGGTTGTGATCAATGGTGATGATACCTGCGGCGTCCTGGCCCCGGTGCTGCAGTACGGTTAACCCGTCGTAAAGTGACTGCGCTACCTGCGTTTTACCTACTATTCCGACAATACCACACATCTGTTTTACCTATCTTAAGCGGGAGTTAAAAAACTGGAGCTGCCTTTTACAAATGCAAAAAACCACTCGATGATGACCCCGAATTCCGGGATCAGCACAGATTGCTGCCACCACGTTGCGGTTGCCGCAGCCGTGAAGGTATCCATGAAAAATAATAGCGCACTGACAATCAAAACGCCGCGCAATGCACCAAAGACAGCGCCAAGAATGCGATCAGCCCCCGACAAACCGGATGCGTGCACTGCCTGACCGACGGTATGATTGATAAGTCCGCCAACAATCAGAGTCATGATAAAAAGCACCGCAATCGCCGCGCCGTTTCTAAGCACGGGATCGTTTATACTGGTGAAATAGACGGCTAAGTCTGCGAAAAACTGGCTGGCCACGAACAAGGCACCAAACCAGACAACTAAAGAGATGGCTTCTTTGACAAAACCCCGGACGAGGCTAATCAGGGTTGATATCGCAATGATACCAATTATAGAAAAATCGACCCAGTTCAACACGTTAAATTAGCCCATACCTTATGAAAACGAGCACGGCAGTCGTCTCAGCGTCAAGATGGCGCGCATTCTACCAGAAGCATGGGGTATTACCAATCTGAAAAGCGGTTAGCGGCGAGAAAATTGCTCATAAAGTGCACGCGTACAATCCAGGACATCAGATTACGAATTAACCTTAAACTCCGTCACTTTTCCCTTAAGCCCGGTCAGTTCTTTAAGATGTGGCAAGGCATTTTCAAGCTTTTTTTTGTTCAGATCAGGACCAACAAATACCTTAGTCAGCGCTCCGGAATTAGTCCTTATCCCACGACTGAACGCCCGGTAACCGGCTTTCTCAAGCTTTTTAAGCAGTTGCTGAACATTTTTCTTATGGCGAAAACTGCCTAGCTGAATCACCCACCCGGCATCTTCTGCTGTATCAGATGGTGCTTTAACCACAGTCTGACTGGCAAGATCGTTATTTGTCGCAGCGGTGTTTGCAGCCTCGATATCGTTCTGCTCCCCTGCGGCTACCGGATCATCGACAGCGCTTTCATCTACGATTTCTATGGGCCGCTGCGCAGCGCGCGCGACGCGCTCGGAAGGAAAGTTATCAGGTTCTACAATGGGCTTTTTAGCCGGCGTAGCCGGAACACTGGCAAAGTCGGCTTTAACCGTTTCCTGCTTACCATTGAGAAAGTCAGGCAAAAAAATGACAGCCAGAGCTACCACAATGACCGTACCTACCAGTCGGTTTTGAAGAGCCGAACTCACTGAATACTCCTGTTACTACCTATTGCAATTATGATGGAGGCAGCGTTGTATGCATGACATCAGCAACAGTAAGAAAGGAGCCGAAAACAACGATCAAATCTTTCTCGTCCGCACTATCAATTGCCTGAGCGTATGCCTCACCAACGCTAGTGTAACAGTTTGACTGATTTTGTTCCGATTTATCAAGATTTTCCTGCAACATGCGCGAAGCAGCGCCGCGAGAACCGTTCGTTGTTCCCAAGTACCATCTTGCTGATAATCCGGCCAATTCAGCCAGCGTCGCTTTAATGGACTTGTCTTTCAGCATACCCGCTACCAAATGCAGGTTTTGAAACTGCTGTGTTCCTATCCATCGCCGCAGCGAAGCCATTGCCTGAGGGTTATGCCCGACATCCACAACTACCCGCGGTAACAGTGCGACAGTTTCAAGGCGACCAGGCAGACTCACCCGTTCTGCCAACGCTTTCACCGCCGATGGCGCCGGCAGTAAATCAAGCATCTGTAGCGCTGCAAGCGCCGTGGCAGTATTCTGCACCGGAATGCGCGGCATAGGTATATCATCTATGTGACAGTCACCAGACACCCAGCTCCACGTATCATCATGCTGTTGGATAGAAAAATCCTGCCCGGCCCACCAGGCTGATACGTTGAGCGTCCGGACAACATCATTCAGGCTTTCTGGTGGTTCAGGCTCGCCAATGACTGCCTTGCCATCACATCTCATTATTCCGGCTTTTTCTCTGGCAATAGCGTCCCGGGTATCCCCTAACCAATCCTGATGGTCAAGATCGATGGTGGTAATGATGGCAAGATCAGCATCAATGATGTTGGTGGCATCTAATCGGCCCCCAAGTCCTACCTCAAGAATAAGGATATCAACATCAGCCTGTTTCATCAGCATCAGCGCGGCGAGCGTGCCAAACTCAAAATAAGTTAGAGAGATATCCTCTCTGGCTGCTTCAATTGTGGCAAACGCATCACAAAGCTGCTGACTCTGCGCATTGACGTTGTTTATGCGTACCCGCTCCTGATATTCAAGCAGGTGCGGTGAGCTGTAAACGCCTGTTGTTTTACCCTGCTCTGAACATGCCTGCTCCAGAAAGCGACACGTCGTGCCTTTGCCGTTGGTTCCGGCAACGGTAATGACGGTTTTGGCACTAAAATCCAGGTTCAGCCGATCAGCAACAAGCTTGATGCGGTTGAGTCCCAGCTCAATCACGCTCGGATGGATGGATTCAAGATAAGACAGCCATTGCGCCAGGGTTCTGTTTTTTGGCGCAGCCGATGTTGATGTCTTCATCGCTTAATCAGGACGATGCAATTTGAGCAACAAGCCATGAATTTTGTCGCGCATCTCACGACGATCGACAATCATGTCGATCGCGCCCTTATCCAGTAAAAACTCACTGCGCTGGAAGCCTTCAGGCAACGTTTCGCGAACCGTTTGTTCAATAACCCGCGGGCCCGCAAATCCAATCAGTGCCCGTGGCTCGGCGACATTGACATCGCCCAGCATGGCAAGACTGGCTGATACACCGCCCATAGTAGGGTCTGTCAGCACCGAAATATACGGCAAGCCTTTTTCGCGCATCTTTGCCAGCGCAGCCGATGTTTTTGCCATTTGCATTAATGACATCAGCGCTTCCTGCATACGTGCTCCGCCACTGGCAGAAAAGCAGACAAGAGGCATATTGTGTTCAATGCACGCATTGACAGCCGCGACAAACCGGGCACCCACTACTGAGGCCATAGAGCCCCCCATAAAGGCAAACTCGAAACTCACCGCTGCAACAGGCATACCTTTAAGCTTGCCCTGCATCGCAATCAGCGCATCTTTCTCGCTGGTACTTTTTTGTGCCGCAGAGATACGATCTTTGTAGCGCTTTGAATCTTTAAACTTAAGAATATCCTGAGGCTCAAAGTTAGCACCCAGTTCTTTGCGGTCATTTTTATCCAGAAAGCTGTCAAGGCGACGACGAGCACTGATACGCATGTGGTTGTCACACTTGGGACAAACTTCCAGCAGCTTCTCAAGTTCGTTTTTGTACAGAACAGCCTGACAGGACGTACATTTTGTCCAGATACCTTCGGGTACATTCCCCTTTGTCGACGTTTGTGTTCTGGGAAGTATTTTTTGAATCCAGCTCATCGTGGAGAATCCTTTTACGCTTAATTAACGCAGCAATTGTTCTTCATTTTAGTGAGTTTGCTGCCTGATATTAGGTTTAGCCCGCTATTACATCACAATACAGAAAAATCGGAAAAATAAAACTGGTCTAAGAAGTTATACCTTTGATGCAATCGCTAATCATCATCGGGTAAAAATAACGGGCCCAGTGAACGTTTGGGTAGCCCGAATCGCGACGGATAGGTCACGTCAACAAGATAGAGGCCATGCGGTTTGGCGGTTGCAGCGGCTTGCGTGCGGTCTTTGCCTGCAAGTAGCGTTGCCATCCAGTTAAGTGGCTGCTCGTTCGCACCAATTTCAATCAGCGAACCGGCGATATTTCTCACCATATGATGCACAAAGGCGTTGGCTCTGATATCAATGATGATGTAACGTCCCATGCGATTTACGTCAACATGCGTCACATTCCTAAATGGGGTGTTTGACTGACAATGGGCTGCGCGAAACGCACTAAAGTCGTGTTCGCCGACTAATGCCTGCGCAGCTTCCAGCATACGGCTTTCATCAAGAGGTTTATAAACGTGTGTAACCCCTTTGCCCAGAATCGCCGGCCTGTTAACTGCATTGTAAATAATGTAACGATAACGGCGATGCGTTGCTGAGAAACGGGCATGAAA
>CAZOYR010000086.1:0-14053 GCA_964584105.1 uncultured Alteromonas sp. | reverse complement strand
ATGCAGTGCTTTATCCGGCAAGGTTTAGTATTTAAGTCAGCAAGTAGGTAGTAACACAAAATGATGAGGCCGCTGCACAAGTTGAGAAACCAGGCTGAAGGATGAAATGCAACCCTGCAAGTTGTCAGACTGGCTAAGTAACTTATTTGTAGAGTAAACAAAATTAGAACTTTGAGAGTAACAAATAGTGTCTATTGATCACTAATCGTTTGATTTAGGGAGAAACACTATGCGAAATCTTAGCAAATTAGCCATTACTCTGGGTGCGCTGCTGGCTCTGGGTGGCTGTGATGTAGATAAAACTCAGGAAGGCGAAGCGCCGGAA
The DNA here is from genome assembly GCA_964584105.1 of uncultured Alteromonas sp. GTDB lineage: Bacteria > Pseudomonadota > Gammaproteobacteria > Enterobacterales > Alteromonadaceae > Alteromonas. Next base: position 13,728 of record CAZOYR010000086.1, on the reverse strand, counting down.
GTAGAGGCTGACGCGGGGAATATGCCTGAGTATGAAGTAGAACAGACGGAAGAAGGCGAGATGCCCAGTGTCGATGTTGAAGGTGGTGAAATGCCTGAGTACGATGTGGACACCGCTGATGTTGAAGTCGGTACTGAAAAGAAAGTAGTAGAGGTGCCAGAAGTAGACGTCGAAATGCCGGAGGATGATGAGGAAGAAGACAAGGATAATTAATATCCGCTCGTCTAAATCCCACACAAAAAAAAGCACGTTGAGAAACGTGCTTTTTGTTTATGTGAAAACCTGATTCTTTAGTAGAACGTTTTCTTCACTTCCACACCAATGATGCGTGGCTCATTTACAATACCGGTCAGGTTGTTAAAGTCGATAGCGCCTTTAACATTGTCTTCATCAGTAATGTTACGGCCAAACAATGCTACAGAATAGCCATCATTGAAGTTTTCGTAACCAATACGTAAACCGCCTTCAAAGTTGTCGTCAGTGGTAAATTCAACAGAGTCATAGAGGAAAATGCTGGTTTCACCCTGGAACGCCCAGTCTGTGAATGCGAAAAATTCACCGTCATTTCCAGCCGGAATCGCATAGCGCGCAGTGAAGGTAAAGATTTGTTCAGGTGCCTGCGGGAACGGATTTCCATCGATGATTGCGTTAAAGCCATCAGGGCGTGGATCCAGAACGGTACAGTTACCCGTTGAGCCGAATGCCGGGTTAGTGCCACACGGTGAAACAGTCAGACTATCGTCTTTAATTTCTGTGTGATTGTAGCTGTATCCGGCAGTCAGTGTCAGTGCGTCGGTAGCAAGCCACTGGGTGTCGATTTCAAAACCGTAGGCTTCACCTTTATCTGCATTGACCAGTGCAGTGAAGTTGTTGCCGCCACCGATGGCAGAGAACTGCATATCATCTACCGTGTAGTAGAATGCCGCTGCATTCAAACGCAAAGTGCGGTCCAGCATGTCAGATTTAAAGCCAACCTCAAAAGAGTTGATGGTCTCTGCATCAGCAACAGAAGGCGCCCCCTCAAATGCCACGTCACGGCCCTGAATCGTCTGGGCACGGAAGCCATTGGCATAACGTGAGTAAACAGACATATCATCAGTCAGACGATAGTTGGCGCTAAGCTCATAGCTCATCTGACCGTCATCGACATCAATGGGATCGTAATCCTGAATAGTCGCATCACCGGTTACCAGCGCAAAGCCGTTTTCATTCTGCATACCCACACGCAGCGATTTTTCATCATAGGTGTAACGAAGGCCACCGGTAACTTCCAGCTTATCGTTCACCTGATAAGAAGACTGCCCGAAAACAGCCCAGGTCGTGTTGTCGTGGAAAACGGTGGTCGCACCGTAGTAGCCATCAATGCTGGTTACGTTGAATGATGAGTCAAAGAAGAACGCACCCACCTGCCAGCTTACCGGTTTCGTTGTCTGGCTGGCGAAACGGAACTCCTGAGTAAACTGTTCAAGGTCATCCAGTTTATCCTGTGTCACTGCAGTGAACGGAATAAAACCGGAGTTTTCAGTTGCGCCCTGACCAGCACCGCCGTCAATATCGCCAAGGCTGAAGCCGTCGGCAGTTTCTAGTGCAGTGATTGACGTAAGCTCAACCGCATCGAAGTCGTAAGTCAGTTTTAATGAAGAACCGAAACCATCGTATTCCTGCGGATTATTGTCCGCACCGTTACCATCAATGTCGCCATCGTAGTAAACAACATCGCGATCATAGTTTTCATTCAGGTCATTGCTGCCTTTATCGAAAATATTCGCGCGGAAAATAGAGGCAGTGGCTTCCAGGGAACGGCCATGCACATTCAAAAGTGCAGAGAAACGACTGTTTGGTTCATACAGCAGCTGAGCACGCCATGCACGCTCGTCAAAGCCGCCCAGCGCATCATCCTGACCGGTAAAGCCGTTATCGATGTAATCATCACGGTGCTGAGATAAAACTGAGAAACGACCCGACAGGTCATCGGTCAGTCCACCGCCAACAGCGGCCTCAAGATTCACCGTGTTGTAGCTACCATAGCCAAGCTTGGCAAAGCCTTCAAAATCCTGTGAAGGTTTGACTGTGTCAAACTTTACAATACCCGCTGTCGTGTTCCGACCAAACAGGGTGCCCTGTGGACCACGCAGTACTTCAACCTGCTGGACATCAAAAAGCGGGAAGCTTTTCAATACCACGTTTTCCATTACCACTTCATCCATAATAATAGAAACAGGTTGTGATGCCGCTAAATCAAAATCGGTGTTACCCAGCCCACGAATGTAGAGACGGGGCGCAACACGACCATTTGATGATTCTGCATAAAGGCCTGGTACACGCACAGCCAGGGCCAGAATATCTTCACCACCAGCGAACAAGCTATCCAGCTTTTCACCACTTAGCGTGGCAATAGAAAGGGGCACTTCCTGTATAGACTGGGTACGCTTTTGGGCGGTTACCGTGATTTGCTCAAGGGAACTATCTTTAGTTTTTGTTTGTTGATTAGTTCCAGACTCCTGAGCCATTACGGTGCTACTAAACGCGGCACTGACTGCCAACGCAAGAGAGGCAATACGATGTGTTTTCATGTGTTCACCAAGTGAAGGTAAAAATTAAGGGTGTTTTAGGAGGTCAACTGATCGGACCGCCAGCGGGACGACAGTGTACTAGCTTTGAACAAAATATATAAGTAAAACTTTCAGGATTGTACAAAAGTTGTAAACTTTGTCCGGTAGAGCGAGGGGGAATACCCGGTGCGCTTTTTAAACAATCTGGAAAAGGTACTGGGGTCATCGTAGCCTACTTCTGACAATATCTGCTCAATAGTCCACTTCTGATTTTCCAGCAATTTTCTGGCATGGTCGATGCGCAAAGACTGTAAATAATGTCCTGGTGTCTGCCCTGTGGCGGCTTTGAAGCGGCGATTAAATGTACGCGGTGTCAGGTTCACGCGTGAGGCCAGCGCATCAACAGACAACCGCAGCTTAATGTGGTCTGCCATATATCGCTGCGCTTGCTTGATGCTCTCATCCTGGTGAGACTGCTCACGCCGGCTACCCGCATAAAGCGACTGATTGAGGCGGGGCAGATCCAGAACATGCGCCTTGGCAGTCTGCCGCGCCACATCGGCGCCGGCGTAGCGCTCAATAAGCAATAAAGCAAGGTCAAACCATGCCATGCCGCCACCGGCGCAAAATACATTTTCTTCGTAGGTGTGTAATTTGTCGCTGTTTAGCTTAACCTGTGGAAAGCGCGCTTTGAAGTCACTGGCGAACCCCCAGTGAGTGGTGGCTGATTTACCATCAAGAATGCCCGCTGCGGCTAACAGAAATACGCCGGTACAATTGGCCGCAATATCTACGCCTTGCTCGTGAAAGCTTCGCAACACCGGCAGCAATGACTGTTGTTGAAAAAGCACCTCATCAATATTACCGCCAATGGTCGGAATCAGCAGCACATCCGGCGGCTGTCGCGCATCGAGTCTGGCATCGGTATGCAGCGTAATACCATTTACACATCGAACGGGAGCGCCGGTGGAAGAGAGCAACTGAACGGAAAAAACCGGAGAGGGGGCGGTTCGGTGAATCTTCTGCCATGTGACACCTGCCTGAGCAAACAAATCGACAGCACCGGTGATGGCCGACGCCAGGGCGTGATGAAACCCATAAATTGCGATACGGGCGGGGGCTTTATGCTGCATCAGAAAATCCCATAGTCTGTTATCAGAAAAAATTATGGATGTCTTTTTTCACCATTATTGTGTCATTTTTGACAGTAAAGGCAAGGTCAGACCTGTGTAACAATAGAAACACAACCTATTAACGTGTTCACACAGACGGAGAGACTATGAAAAGTAAACAATGGTTACTGGCATCACGACCACAGGGCGAACCCACTGAGGCAAACTGGCAGTATCAGGAAACGGATGTTGGTGACGTTGAACAGGGGCAGATTAAAGTAAAAGTGCAGTATATTTCATTGGATCCGGCGATGCGCGGCTGGATGAATGAGGGCAAATCTTATATCGAACCGGTGCAGATCGGCGATGTGATGCGTGCCGGCGCAGTGGGCGAGGTGCTGGAATCTGCTGCTGACGGCTTTTCGGTAGGCGACAAAGTATATGGAAGCTTCGGCGTGCAGTCCGTAGCAATTTGCGATACGAAAGGCGTGCATAAGGTTGATCCTTCACTGGCACCGCTTGAGCGTTATCTGGGTGTACTGGGAATGCCGGGTATGACCGCTTATTTTGGCCTGCTTAAAACAGGACTGCCTGAAGCCGGCGAGACTGTTGTTGTTTCGGGCGCTGCCGGAGCCGTTGGCAGTGTGGTTGGTCAAATCGCTAAAATCAAAGGCTGCCGGGTAGTTGGTATTGCTGGCGGTAAGGATAAATGTCAGTACCTTGTTGAGGAACTGGGTTTTGATGGCGCGGTAGACTATAAAAATGAGGATGTCCGAAAGGGCCTTAAAACACAATGCCCGGATGGAGTCGATGTCTATTTTGACAATGTGGGCGGTGACATTCTGGATACGGTATTGACGTGTATCAATCTGCGCGCGCGCATTGTTATCTGCGGCGCTATTAGTCAGTACAACAACACGACCGCGGTGAAAGGGCCTTCAAATTATCTGTCTTTGCTGGTAAACCGCGCTCGTATGGAAGGTATTGTGGTATTTGATAATGCCAAATATTACGGTGAGGCCGCACAGGAAATGGCTGGCTGGATTGCACAGGGTAAGTTAAAAGCGAAAGAGCATGTCGTGACCGGTATTGAAACATTCCCCGACACATTGATGATGCTGTTCAAGGGAGAGAACTTTGGCAAACTGGTATTAAAGGTGGATCATGACTGATAAGAAAAATCTTTTTGACCTTTCGGGTAAGGTCGCGCTGGTGACCGGTGCCAGTCGTGGTATCGGAGAGTCAATTGCACAGTTGCTTGCCGCCTATGGCGCGCATGTGATTGTTTCCAGCCGTAAACAGGAAAGCTGTGAAAAAGTTGTACAGGCGATTAAAGATGCTGGCGGCAGTGCATCGGCACTGGCTTGTCATGTTGGCGAAATGTCGCAAATTGAAAGCGCCTTTGAGACCATCAAAAATGAGCATGGTAAGCTGGATATATTGGTTAATAACGCGGCGGCCAACCCTTACTTCGGACATATTCTGGATACCGATCCCGGGGCTTATCAAAAAACCGTGGATGTGAACATCCGCGGATATTTTTTCATGTCGGTGGCTGCCGGCAACATGATGAAAGCGCAGGGGGGCGGGGTTATACTCAATACCGCGTCGGTTAATGGCGTTGTACCTGGTGATATGCAGGGTATTTACTCCATCACCAAGGCGGCGGTGATCAGTATGACCCGCTCTTTTGCCAAAGAATGCGGACCGTTGAACATCCGCGTGAACGCGCTGTTGCCAGGATTAACGGATACTAAATTTGCCTCTGCACTGACCAGCAACGAAAAAATCCTCAAAGGCGCATTGTCTCAAATCCCGCTGGGAAGAGTCGCTGATCCTGAGGAGATGGCCGGCGCAGTCTTGTATCTGGTTTCAGATGCTTCCAGCTACACAACCGGTACAACACTCACCGTGGACGGGGGCATGCTTGCCTGAGCGCTTATCGCGACAAAATGACAAATAGTCAGTAAGCCCCGCCAGCACGCCAGAAAAGCGTGCTGGCTTTTTTGTGACCGGGTTTAATCAGGCGTCAGAAAAAGTCACTTCAGGTCAGGTACGAAACCGAGTAAAGTGGATGACTGTTCAATAAGGAAATGGATGCAAACAATGGATAGTACAAATAGTGTCAGTAACGAAAGTGTCACCTGGTCGATAGCCGCACGGGTGTGGTGGAGCCTTACATGGCGAACACTGGTGTTTATCTTTCCGGTCGCTTTTGTTTTTGGCTTGGTATTTGGTGTGATAATGGCAATGGCGGACATTCCGCTGGAACCTTTTTCGCTAGTGATCCAACTGGCAGGGGCGAGTATCTCAGTGATAATGAGTATATGGATCATCAAAACACTCTTATCAAAGCAGTATTCGACGTTCAGTATCAGCGTTACCCGTCATCACGGTGATGGCAACAATGACTAACTCTGCTATTTTGTAAAGACAACGTACTTTATATCAGCCTGATTCAGGAGTTCCGCAGATGTTAAATGAAAATGACACCGGACTTATTGTCACTGATATTCAGGGGCGGCTGGCACAAACCGTATATGAGAGCGACGCGCTTCTTGTAAAGTGCGTGCAACTTATCAAGGCCGCGGGTTTGCTGTCTTTACCCATTATCTGGCTGGAACAGGTGCCTGAGAAGTTAGGTCCCACAACGCCCGCATTACAGCCTTTCATCGATAAGCATGCGCTGATTGCAAAATGCACGTTCGACGCATGTCAGAATGCCCGGTTCGTTGATACGATTCAGCACTCGGGTAAAAGCCAGTGGTTGGTATGCGGAATTGAAGCGCATATTTGTGTCTATCAGACAACATTATCGTTACTTGAGCGAGGCTATACTGTTTATCCGTCAATGATGCGGTGTCATCGCGGCGAGCTGACGATAAGCAACTGGCGCTTACCAGTTTGCGTGATGCAGGGGCTGTGATCAGCAGTGTGGAAATGTGTTTATACCAACTGCTGGGAAGTAGCGAACACCGAGCGTTTGCCGATATCCTGGCATTGATAAAATAATAAGGATAAAACTTAAGACGTACCTGTGAACCAGCTTAGGCTTTTTTGACTATTTATAGGGGAGCGCTAAAAACTTTCTCGGTACGAAAAAGCATGGTGGGAGCCTTTTCAGCTGCTGCCTCTGGCTATGTGTACAAGCACATTACATACGGAATTATGTCCTTTTTGTAACTGGTCTTGATTATTTAATTGTTTTGTTACGCGAACTATCTGCCCGGCGTGTGGTGGTTCATCAGGAGGTAAAATGGATTATGCCTATTGGTTCAAACGGACCTACCCGGAACACCATCACATTTCCTTCGATGATGTTGACAGTCTGATCGAAAGAATCTCACCTGCTACAGCAATAATGCTGGAATGTATAAAGGTGTGTTGCATCGTCGTCGTGCTGATACCCACTTATACCACGTTGTTTTATACCGGAGTGTTCAGCCTTCATGGCGCAATTCGGTGGACGATTCTGCTTGCCGCGCTATATGGCGCGCTTTTGTGTGGCAGGTTCTGCGAGCAATCGATAATAAAAGCATATCTTAAATCTGAGCTTCTTGGATACGTAAAACCTCGTCCGACCAGCCCCGTCAAATAAGTACGGAACGGGCTGATTCTGTTGTGGCTGTGAACCAGTCAGAATAATGTTCGTCGAGAGGCAACCGGTGACATGACGATGAATATGGACATCCGCGAAGCAAAACCTGAAGACTGGGACGAAGTGTGGCCGTTTTTTCATGACATCGTTTCAAGGGCTGATACTTACGGTATTGCGCCTGATATTGATAAGCAATCAGCAAAAAAACTCTGGTTTGAAGCGCCTGAAAAGTCGTATGTGGCTGTGTTGAACAACCAGATTGCAGGCACGTATTATTTGAAAACCAATCACCCAGGCCCGGGCAGACACGTATGTAATTGCGGTTATATGGTCGCGGCAGGTGCGCGAGGCCAGGGGCTTGCCTCCCTGATGTGCAGGCACTCCCAGCAAACAGCAAAAGATTTGGGCTATCTGGCCATGCAGTTTAATTTTGTCGCGGCCACGAATACCGGAGCAATTTATTTGTGGGAAAAGCTGGGATATTCCGTCCAGGGACGATTGCCCGGCGCCTTCCGCCATCCTGACTGCGGGCTGACTGATGCGCTCGTGATGTACAAGTGGTTATAATGATACGCCAGGGTGCTGATGCACCTCCCAGGGACGGGAGTCTCTGAATGTTAAAAGGAGTAAACAAATGAGCAATAAGCAAAAGGCAACAGGCCAGTTCACAGTTAATATTCTGCCTCAGCAGGATGCTATTGGCGCTGGACGCATGATCATTGAAAAAGATTATGATGGTGAACTACAGGGCGTCGGAAAGGGGCAAATGCTGAGCAAACAGGTCGATGGTGGTATGTCAGTATATTGTGCAATTGAAGAGTTCGAGGGCCAGCTGGCCGGTAAATCAGGTAATTTTACATTGCTTCACCAGGGTATGATGAGCAGCCAAACCAGAGAGCTAAGCGTGACTGTTATTGAAGGGTCTGGTGGTGGAGAACTGTCATCGCTGACAGGTTCGATGCAAATTAATCAGGATGAAAATAGTCACAGCTATATTTTTGAATACTCACTGTAAAGGATTGCTATGCACGGACCGGCTAAACATGGTGTGATTGTTTATACAAATGACCTGGATCGACTCGCTAAGTTCTATTCAACGTTATTTAACATGCAGATACACAAATCCTCGGCGCAAATGCACAGTCTGATAGGAGATGGCTTAAATATCGTTGTACATGTGCCACCCGAACCACTTCCCGACGCACGCTACAACGCGGTTAAGCTGTTTATCACTGTCAAGAGTCACGCTGAAACCCATGAACGTGCGAAATGGCTGGGTGGACAGTCGCTGAAGGGAGAATGGGCTAACCCGGTATTTAGCGTGACCAACATCGCTGATTGCGATGGAAACATCATTCAACTTCGTGAATTTAGTGCGCATCCCAGCACAGATTCATAGTAAAACGTACACCGGCAGCAGCCTGTCTGAATAATAAGTGCCAGTGGCGGACTTTCATGTCAAAAAGCGTATTAACGTTGTGGTAATTGCTATAGGAATTAAGCTTATGTTGCGTTCACTCATCATGTTGCTTGTCGCGGGTACCTTGATGGCCTGCGGTTCATCTCAGTCAATCGCTTACCAAGAGGATAGAAAACCGCAGGACAAAGATACCTACAATGATGCAGAAGACACGCGCCAATACAGTAAAGATGGGGCGGCTATCAGTAATGCGGAATTAAAGCAGCAGTGTGAAGAAGCAAAAATAGCGTATCTGAAAGCGAAGAAAACGAACGATGACGATGCCGCTGAAAAAGCCAATGATGCTGTGAAAGAAACGTGTTTTTCAGCCAGGTAGATTGTTAAAAGCCAGTGCAAAAAAGCACTGGCTTTTACCTGTTTACAGTACAGAGACCAGCGCGCGGGCCAGGGTATCAACATTTTGCTGGTTGATACCGGCTACGTTAATGCGGCTGGAACCCACAAAGTACACGCTGTGCTTATCCCGCATTTCACGTACCTGTTCCGGCGTAATACACAAAAATGAGAACATTCCTTTTTGGGTGTTCAAAAAGCTGAAATCCTGTTGTGCACCGTTTTCTTGCAGTTTATCTACCAGCATCGTACGCAGGCTTTGCATTCTGTTACGCATGCTGTTTACTTCGCTCATCCATTCTTTTTTAAGACTGGTATCTGACAGAATGATATCTACCAGCGCACCGCCATAGCTGGGTGGCATTGAGTAACTGCCACGCGCGACAGACTGAATCTGGCCCTGCACAATATCACGTGTTTTAGCGTCTTCGGTGATAATGGCGGCCAGGCCGACACGTTCACGGTATAAACCAAAATTTTTGCTGCATGATGCGGCAATAACAACTTCCGGCAGATTCTCAGCCAACAGTCTTATGCCGTAAGCATCTTCGTCAAGACCGTCGCCAAAGCCAAGATACGCCACATCGATAAACGGTGTGAAACCACGTTCCTGCGCAAGCTCCAGCACAGCGTCCCACTGCTCGTTAGTCAAATCTGCACCGGTGGGGTTATGACAGCATCCGTGTAACAACACGATATCGCCTTTTCCTGCCTCTTTGAGCGTATCTATCATGGCATCAAAGCGGATGCCGGCTTTTTCTTTGTCAAAATAGGGATAGGTTTCCAACTGCAGGCCGGCAGACTCCATTAAAGGAATGTGATTGGCCCAGGTAGGGTCGCTGACAAACACCCGCGCTTTTTCATTACTTCGCGCAATAAGTTCAGCCAGGATACGTAGCGCTCCACAACCGCCCGGTGCCTGAACGCCCGCAACGCGATCAGCCATCAATACCGGGCTTTTGTCACCCAGTAACAATGAGAGCATATTATCAATGAAGCCCTGATGTCCCTGTGGCGTGATGTAACTTTTTGTGTTTTCTCTTTCAAGCAGAATATTCTGTGCTTTGGCGACTGACGTCATAATAGGGGTATTACCCTGTTCGTCTTTATAGACGCCTACACCAAGGTCAATTTTAGCAGCATTGGAATCTTCTTTATATGCAGCAGACAAACCCAGAATGGGATCGGGTTCCAGATAAGGTAATACTTCAAACACAATAGGTCCTCACGTTGCGTGATTGATAAGCGAGTCCAGCATTATGCCACTGCTGCTAAAAAATACGAGCCTTGTCAGACTTTTTTAGCAGCAAAACAATGTAAAGGGCGCGCGTCAGATAAACTGAAAGTGGGCGGTTACCTGATCAGTTACCTGACCGCTTGCGTCATAAGTGCGCTCACTCCAACTAGCGTTACCATTACGGTTAACCAGCAGCAGCGTTGATGCCCGGGTACCGTATTCCTCTGACTGTATAAAAATGGGCGACAGTCGCTTTTCCCAGTCTTTTGAAATACCCGTATCGGGAAGCGCACTTTCAGGGGCTTCTGTTTTATCTTTCAGTAGAGAGAAGAGTGCGTCTTCACTTAATGTGTCACTGTCTGAACAGTATTGTGACAGCGCACTGACGCCGCGAGAAACTTTAGGCCAGGGGTCGTTGAACGCGCCATTGGAAAGTCCGTGTATGCCCGGGCTTACAGAGGATAGTGAATCAGTTTCGTTATTGTATACCTTCAGATCGCGCCACGTGCCATGTAGTAAGTTAAAGCCATTATACTTATCGCGCCGTCGTTTAAGTGCCTGATGAAACTGCGGGTTACCTTCTTTGTACGTCAGATAGTTAACCACTAATTCGCCGCGGGTTCGTGCATCCTCTCGCTCTCTAGCAGGCTGGCGAATATTCGTCAGTGCGGCAATTCGGCCACTGCGAGTAACACCCATCCAGGTGCCACCGGCTTTTAGGTCCTTGCCTGCGAAAATAGGGGGATGAGATGACCAGATGTGAGAGCCCTTGGTAGGTCGGGCATGGAACTCATCGCGATTGGCAGCGATAATTAAGGGGAAATCTTTTCGTTGATCCCTGGCTATGAATAAGATACACATACGGCACTACTTCTCCTCTCAGCCTTAAGTGTGTGTTCCTTATATATGTAAGCGCATGCGTTAGATCATTTGATCAGGCGGGAACGAAGCAAACATATTGTCGGCGTCTGCAAATGTAAAAGACCTGCAGCATAGCCATAACCGATTATGGTACGCTAACCCGGTGCTAATTGAGGAAATTTTCAGGAGATGGCTTCGTGACAAAATCAGGCTTCACCACCACCCAGGTTCATGCTGATCGCCAGTACAATACACCTGAGGACGGGGCGGTGCACACACCATCTACGAACTCTGTTTTATTCGAATATAAAGATGCGCAGGACATCGTCGATGTTTTTCAGGGTAAAAAAGCGGGACATGTTTACTCACGCTCTTCGTCGGGATCTGTCGTTGCGCTGGCCAATCAGGTTAATGCATTAGAACAGGGCAACGGTGCTGTATGCTTTGCTACGGGCATGGCTGCGCTGAGCAGTACGTTTCTGGCGCTGTTTAAACACGGCGATCATCTTATTGTCAGCCAATACCTGTTTGGTAACACACGCAGCCTGATGAACACATTGACTGATCTGGGCATCCAAATCAGCTTTGTGGATGTTACCAGCTTACAGGATATCAAAGAGGCGTATCAGCCTAACACCCGGGCCGTGTTTACCGAAACGGTGGCGAACCCGGTGACTCAGGTAGCCGATATACAGGCGATAGGCCGGTATTGTCAGGAGCGCGGAATATTGTTTGTTGTCGATAACACAATGACACCGCCGCCGGTCTTTCGGGCCAAAGATGCCGGGGTGAGTCTGATTGTCTGTTCGCTGACCAAGTATGTTGGCGGTCACGGCAATGCCCTGGGGGGCGCTGTGATCGATACCGGGCTTTATGACTGGCAGACATTTGACAATATAAAACCAGCCTATCGTGTGGCTGATACCTCGCAATGGGGTCTGACCCAAATTAAAAAGAAAGGATTGCGCGATTTAGGTGCGACTTTGGCACCTGAAGCGGCTCATAAGCTGGCAGTGGGCATGGAAACCATGGGACTTCGTATTCCGCGTAGTTGCGATAACGCCAAACACCTGGCAACGTTTCTGGATAACCACCCAAAGGTTTCGACTGTCTATTATCCGGGGTTGGCCGATCACCCTCAGCATTTTATCGCGCGTGAGCAAATGCTGTCAGGGTATGGCGCTATTTTAAGTATTGATTTAGCCAATGATATCGATCCCATTGCATTTTTGAACCAGCTTAAGCTGGTTATCTGTGCAACACATTTGGGTGACAACCGTACGCTCGCGTTACCGGTGGCCTCGACCATATTTTATGAAAGCGGGGAGCTGGAGCGCCAGAAAATGGGGATTTCTGATTCAATGATTCGAATCTCAGTGGGTATCGAAGACATTGATGACATCATCGCTGACTTCAGTCAGGCCTTAGACGCACTGTGATACACATGCTTAGCGCTGCGGGCAAATCGCAGCGCTACCCTGTAGTTACGATTTTTTGATATCTGCATAACGCTGCTCAAACCGCAATAGCTTGCTTTGCGGGTCAACGACGATAACGTCTTCAGGATTGATAATAAGGCTTTTAGGCTGTGTTAAATCCAGAGTCCGCACCTCACCGTTAATACTCACCTCTACAGGCATAGGGAATGGCGTCGCCTGAGGCACTGTCCAGGACAAGTTCAGCGTAGTTTTACTGCGCGACACATTAAGTCTTGGCAGGGCGCTCTGAAACAGATAAACATCGAAAAACCAATCCAGTGACTGACCATAATGTTTATTCGCAATGCGGATAAAATCGTCAGTATCCCGGTACACCGGTGAGAAATTGCCGGGACGCGGTTGGGTTGTGTCGTACACCAGCTCTTTCACAATATCAAAAAAAACATCATCACCCACCAGTCCACGCAGGGTATGCATCACCCACGCCCCTTTATAATATAAATCCAGTCCGGGACCGTTTTGTGAATTATAAACTTCTTTTTCTGATCGCGGCATGCCCGACACAATGGAGGCCTTATTGCTGATGTTTTTCCTGATTTTATTCAGGTAGGCCTTGTAGGCGAGGTCGCCATGAAGATATTGCGCGTATAGCGGCTGCATGTAAGTCCCCAGCCCTTCATGAAGCCACATATGATCCCAGTTGGTATTGGTCATCTGATTACCAAACCATTCATGGGCCAGTTCGTGCTGCATCAGCCAGTCAAAGCCATATTCATCTTTTTCATAATTATTGCCATAGGCATTGATCGTTTGATGCTCCATGCCTTTATGCGGTGTCTGCACTACACCCACTTTTTCCTGCGGAAACGGATAGGGACCAATAACTCTTTCAAAGAAGTTAAGCATATCCGGCAGCTCGTTAAATAACGCCTCGGCGCCTTCAGGGTTTACATCCGGAAGATAATAGTAGACCAGCGGGTAGGCATTATTATAAATGCTGCGAAAGCGCGATGTTAACTGTTCATAAGGACCAATGTTCAACGCGATCCCGTAGGTGTTAACCGCTGATGTGGTCTTCCAGTGGTACGTTTTCGCTGTTTTCTGCTCGGTGACCTT
>CAZOYR010000085.1:0-14205 GCA_964584105.1 uncultured Alteromonas sp. | reverse complement strand
CAATGTTTGCGCCACCCGCTCTTTCATCTCGCGAGCCGCTTTATTGGTGAAGGTGACCGCAGCGATATAGCGCGCAGGCACATCGCAGTTACGTACCAGATATGCAATTTTGTTGGTGATTACCCGGGTTTTGCCACTACCGGCGCCGGCCAAAACCAGACACGGGCCTGACACGTATGTAACTGCAGATTGTTGGGCATCGTTTAATCGCATGTAATTAGCTACCGGAAGATTGCGAAGTTTAGGGTAATAGCGGTTTTCATTGCATGTGCCCGACTTCTCTTTAGAATAGACACACCATGTTGTGGCGCATTATAGAGGAAAACCATGCTCGATCCGAAAAAACTCGAAGAACTGGCAAAACAAATTTCTGGCGCGGTCCCACCAGGCGTTCGCAATGCAGCAGAAGGCGCAGAGGCCCGAATTAAGCAAGTTCTGCAGTCTCAGCTTTCAAAGCTTGATTTAGTCACCCGCGAAGAATTTGATATTCAAAGCCAGGTACTGATCCGCACCCGTGAAAAGTTGGATGCGATGGAAGCCCGCCTGTCTGAGCTTGAAGGCAAAGCGGCACCTGCTGATAAAAAGTAATCAAGTAATAATCAGGTAATGCACCAGTAATCCTGCTGCGAATGCCAGGCCGATATAATGATTATCCAGAAATGACTGGAAACAGGCCTGCCTTTCGCGCTGCCAGATTTGTACCTGTTGATAGATAAACAGCCCCGCGCAAATTAATAACGCCAGATAAACCACCCAGCTCGCCTGAATCAGCACACTTACCCAGGCTAACAATGCTAATGTCAGTGTCTGCAAAATGCCGATAATGAGTTTGTCGTAGCGCCCGAACAAAATCGCGCTGGATTTCACACCAATTTTCAGATCGTCGTCGCGATCGACCATGGCATACATGCTGTCATAAGCGATGGTCCACAGTACATTAGCAACAAACAACACCCAGCCCGCCAGCGACACCGTCTCGGTGATGGCCATAAATGCCATGGGAATCGCCCAGCCAAAGGCTGCGCCCAGCACGGCCTGGGGCATGTGTGTGTAACGTTTCATGAATGGGTAACAAAATGCCAGTCCCACGGCCACGAAAGACAGGGCGATGGTTTGCCAATTCAGAAATAACACCAGCACAAAACTTACACCCACCAGTAGTGCGAATAATTGCAGCGCTTCTTTTTCGCTGGCCTGCCCCGAGACCAGCGGTCGCGCTTTAGTACGTTCTACCGCACCGTCTACTTTGCGATCGGCGTAATCATTGATGACACAGCCTGCCGAGCGCATCAGCACGACACCGGCAACAAAAATGGCGGTTATCTTTAACGAGGGCACGCCTTCAGCAGCAATGATCAATGCCCATAACGTGGGCCACAACAACAGATAGATGCCAATGGGCTTATCCAGCCGGGTAAGCTGTATGTAAGCGCCGAGGTTGGAAAAGGTAAGTCGCGAATGCATGCTTAGTCGTCCCTGTATGCCGGCGAGTCAGGTAAAAAGATTTCAGCCACAATGATGTAATCGTCACCCAGATGAAACCGTGAACGACGGCCCCACAGAACTTGCCTGTCAGAAGGCGCTTCGCCGACCGCAAAAGCGGCAGCCGGTACCTGACACAACTCAAAATCGCTACGTGTGAAGCGTGAATCGTTGAATAACCGCTTGCCCAGAGGCTGGGCGCCTAAATTGGCCAGCTCGCCATCTACTAGTGACTGAGGTAACACAGAGCGGGCGAATACCCAGGGCTTGCTGTCACCCTCTAAAATAACTTCACGGGCCTGCCAGTGATGCTGCAAGTCGGCAGGCAACCAGCGCTTTTCATTAGCATACAAAGGAACGTCACCCTGCCCCAGCCGGCGCAATGAGAAGGTGTCGCAGCACTCCTGTAACCGTTCGGTCAGCGAACCGGTATCCAGCAGCCAGTGCCGCAGGGTCGAAGAAGGAATAGCAACATGGTTAGCAGCTACCCATTCAAACTGTATTCCGTGGTCGAAAGGAAAGGTTAATTCCAAAGACTAATTCACTCTTGCTTCTTTGCGCGCTATCTTAACATTACGTATTAAGCGGTCACAGTTTGTTATTGAGACAGAAACGGTAAATGACTCGTTTAATTTTACTTCTTTGCTAAACTATACAACTACTTGTAGTCGCAGTAACCCATTTAAGAAAAGCAGTTTATGAAAATGCGTGTTTTACGACACCTCGCGCTGGTAATAGCGTGCGCCCTGACATTATGTGCAGCCCCTGCCAGTGCTCAGACCAAAGCCAATTATGCCTATCTGGGCTTAGAGCCGGATATCGTTACCAATTTTATCAGCCCGTCGGCACGTAAACTTGGCTATGTGCGGGTTACCGTTGAGCTGATGATTAACGATGCTGATCAGCTTGAAATCGCTGAGCACCATATGCCACTGCTGCGCGCTACCGCCATCGAGATTTTTGGTCAGCAAACAGCGGAAAAGGTGAAATCACTTACAGGGCGTGAAGATATCCGTCTGGCGATTCTAAAGGCCCTGCAAAATCACATGAAGCGTGAAACCGGCGCCGAAATCATTAAGAACGTTATCTTCACCAAGTATCTGTATCACACCTAAGCAGACTTGCGGCGCCCGCTTCCTAATGCGAGCAGCGCCGCCAGTAAACATCCGCTGATAAGCCCTACCAGGTGCGCGGTATTGGCCATGTTGACCCACAACACATCGGCATAGCCAATCACCAGCCACACCAGCATGAATCCGACAATAGCCTTTGGCAATGTCATTCCCCAGGATGGCTTTAACCAGCCCACCCACCAGATGAACCCCAGAAGCGCATATACTACGCCGGACATACCGCCAAAATTCGGTCCGCTAACCAGTAACTGTCCGATATTAGAGGCAATAGCAGAAACAACAAACACCAGCAGCAGCATTGATACACCCAGGGTGCGTTCAATCTGCGCGCCCAGCGTTGCCCACCACAGCAGATTGAAAACAAAATGCAGTGCGCTGAAATGTAAAAATACCGGGCCAATCAATCGCCACCATTCGTGGGTATTAAGCAGCACACCCAGAGGCTGCATGGTCAGCCCCTGATAGATAGCAGGAAACAGCCCGAGTAACGATAACCCGTAGGTCAGCGTGCACAGAATAAAAATGATCGCTGTGAACGGCGCATGTCTGGCATTATCGATTAACTTGTTGCGGATAGTGCCGCCACTTTTTGGCAGATTGATTTGCTCGCCGGTCTGCCAGGCCGCCTGCTGATAGCGCGGGTGATTCGGCTCCCGGATAAACGCTTCGCAAATAAGTTTGACCTGCGCCAGATCGGTTTCACTGTCCAGGCTGATTTGATAGGTGCCATCGGATAATGGCGTAACACTGGCAGGATGCCCCTGCCTGACCAGATAATTGGCCAGCAGGTGTGCATACTTCTTCTCGCGAAGCGTGATGATAGGTTGTGACACGTTATTCAGTCACCACAGGCTGTGATTGTCTCCAGGCTTCAAAGCCGCCATCCATGCTGTAGACGTCTTTAAACCCCTGATTGGCAATAACGGTCGCGGCCTGCTGACTACTGATACCGTGATAACACACCACAACAACAGCCTGATCGCTGTCAGTCTGCGCGATAAACTCAGCAAAATTATCATTATTAAGCTGGGTTGCCTGTGGCATGTGACCAGCAGCGAAAGAATTGGGGTCACGGATATCCACGACCCGGTAAGCGGACATATTTGCAGCTACGTCCTGCACACTGATGTGCTTAAATTCCGACATAAACCTCTACCAGTTTAAAATGACTTTACCCGACTCACCTGAGCCCATCTGATCAAAGCCTTTCTGGAAATCATCAATATCAAACTGATGGGTAATCACTGGTGACAAATCCAGGCCACTTTGCAGTAACGAGGCCATTTTGTACCAGGTCTCAAACATTTCCCGACCATAAATACCTTTGACCACCAGCCCTTTAAAAATAACCTGATTCCAGTCAATGGCAACATCTGAAGGCGGAATACCCAGCATAGCGATTTTGCCGCCATTGTTCATCTTATCCAGCATATCGCGGAAGGCCGATGGCACGCCGGACATCTCAAGACCAACATCGAAGCCCTCTGACATACCGATTTCAGCCATCACATCTTTTAAATCTTCTTTGCTGACATCCACAGTGCGCGTAGCGCCCATTTTTTTGGCCAGCTCCAGACGGTACGGATTGATATCGGTGATAACGACGTGGCGGGCCCCCACATGACGCGCTACCGCTGCCGCCATCGCGCCGATGGGGCCAGCTCCGGTAATAAGCACATCCTCGCCCACCAGGTCGAATGACAGCGCAGTGTGAACCGCATTGCCGAACGGGTCGAAGATAGATGCCAGTTCATCGCTGATATTGTCAGGGATTTTAAATGCATTAAACGCCGGAATAACCAAATATTCGGCGAACGCGCCGGGGCGATTTACCCCAACGCCAGTTGTATTACGGCAAAGATGACGACGCCCAGCACGACAATTACGACAATGCCCACAGGTGATATGCCCTTCACCGGAAACGCGATCGCCAATCTCGAACCCGCGTACTTCCTGGCCCATACCGACCACTTCGCCAACATATTCATGGCCAACCACCATGGGCACAGGAATGGTCTGCTGTGACCACTCATCCCAGTTGTAGATATGCATGTCGGTACCGCAGATAGCGGTTTTGCGAATCTTTATGAGCAGATCGTTATGACCGACTTCCGGCTCAGGGGTATCCTGCAGCCAAATGCCTTTTTCGCGTTTTGCTTTTACCAGCGACTTCATTTGATCACTCCCATCTCACGTCCGACTTCGATAAACGCATCAACGGCTTTATCAACGTGCTCAATGCTATGGCCGGCGGACATCTGAGTGCGAATACGCGCTTCACCCTTCGGCACAACCGGATAAGAAAAGCCGATAACATAAATGCCTTTTTCAAGCAGTTTGTCTGCCATTTCGCTGGCTTTTTTGGCATCGCCCAGCATAACCGGGATAATTGCGTGGTCTTTACCGGCCAGCGTAAAGCCTGCCTCTTCCATACGCTGTCTGAAGTGCGAGGCGTTTTTCCACAGTTGTTCACGCAAATCATGACCATCGGCCATCATGTCGAACACTTTGAGTGATGCAGACACAATGGGTGGCGCCACAGAGTTAGAGAACAGATACGGACGTGAACGCTGACGCAGCCATTCAACAATTTCTTTCTTACCTGAGGTGTAACCGCCGGATGCACCGCCCAATGCCTTACCCAATGTACCGGTCAGAATATCGACGCGATCCAGCACTTCACAATATTCGTGACTGCCGCGACCATTCTCACCTAAGAAACCGGTGGCGTGACAATCATCAACCATCACCAGCGCATCGTATTTGTCAGCCAGGTCACAAATGCCTTTGAGGTTGGCAATCACGCCGTCCATGCTGAACACGCCGTCAGTGGCAATCACTTTAAAACGCGCGCCATCAGCGGTGGCCTGCTTAAGCTGGTCTTCCAGCGCCTGCATATCGTTATTGGCATAGCGGTAGCGTTTTGCTTTTGACAGGCGTACGCCGTCGATGATGCTGGCATGATTGAGCGCATCAGAGATGATGGCATCTTCGGGCCCTAAAATGGTTTCAAACAGGCCGCCGTTGGCATCAAAGCATGACGGATACAAAATGGTATCCTCGGTGCCCAGAAAATCACTGATTTTTGTTTCAAGCTGCTTATGAATATCCTGAGTACCGCAGATAAAACGCACCGACGCAACACCAAAACCGTGGCTATCAAGCCCGTCTTTGGCGGCATAGACTAAATCAGGATGGTTGGCCAGTCCAAGGTAGTTATTCGCACAAAAATTAATTACGTGGTCATTGCCCACTTCAATATCTGCTTTTTGTTGCGAGGTAATAACGCGCTCTTTTTTATACAGGCCGTCTTCTTTAACCTGCTCTATCTGCGAGCGTAAATGTGCAATAAATGCCTCAGACATGCTTATCTCCATTGAGAAAATAAAAGCGCCATTTTAAAGAATGCAGGAGGAAGGGTACACTCTTTCCGTGTTTGTGACGGGTGACGATAAATTTAATTGTAAATAATTCGCCACACCTTAACGGTTTACAGACTATGGCGCATCTGTTTTCCATACACCCTGATGCAGATTTTTGTTCAGTTCGTCCCACAATGTGGCTTCGGGGATCGGCGGGCTGAACAGGTAACCCTGGCCCTGATGGCATCCAAATCCGGTCAGCATGTCGAACTGCTCCTCGGTTTCGATGCCTTCGGCAATGACGGTCAGCCCCATGCCCTTCACCATCGAAATGGTTGAAGAGACAATACTGCGATCGTCCGCGCTTTCAACCATACCGGATACAAAGGAACGGTCGACTTTGATGTAATCCGCCGGTAAGGCTTTTAGATAACCCAGCGAGGAATAGCCGGTACCGAAATCATCAATGGCGATAAGGCAGCCCATTGCCCGAATCGTTTCCAGGGTGGCAGTAGCCCGGTTCATATCTGCCACCAGCGCGGTCTCTGTCAGTTCCAGCTCAACATGCTCAGCCGATACGTTGTGATACGCAATCTGCTGCTCCAGATACGCCGGTAAGGATTGATCAAGAAACTGCGCGGCAGAGACATTGATGGCAATTTTCACATCGGTGAGGCCTTTAGCATGTAGCTGAGCCAGCTTACTGAGCGATTGTGAAATCACCCAGTAATCAATGGTCATCATCAGTGATGTATTTTCAAGCAGCGGGATAAACTCTGCCGGAGAGATAAAGCCTTTCTCAGGGTGGTTCCAGCGAATCAGCGCTTCCATCCCCACCAGTTTACGCGATGGCATTTCCACCTGTGGCTGAAGCGCTAGCGAGAAGTGCCCCTGGCTCAGGCCGATCCGCGCATCATTTTCCAGCTCTACCCGCCGCATCACTTTCTGATGCATGGTTTTATCAAAGATACAGTACGCCGAACCGCTTTGCGCTTTAGCCTCATACATGGCGATATCGGCATGGCGCAGCAAATCCACCGCGCTGATGTCACCCGTGTCAGTAAAGGCAATGCCGATGCTTAACGATATATAAAACTGGTGTGAATCAAACTGAATCGGTGCATCAAAGGCACGCAGCAGCTTACTGGCAACCACCTCTAACTGCGTGCGGTTTTCAACGCCCGACAGCAAAATCACAAATTCATCGCCGCCGAAACGGGCAGCCAGATCGCTGTCGCGAAGTGGTGCGGAAAGACGAGACGCGGCGGCTTTAATGAGCTTGTCACCCACATCATGGCCGTGAATATCATTAATGCGTTTAAAATCGTCCATATCCAGGAACAATACCGCCATCGGCTTGGCATTGCGGGTCCGGTACGAGACTTCCTTTTCCATCTGAAACATCAGCATGTTGCGATTCGGCAGCCCAGTCAGCACATCGAACATCGCCATATTTTCAAGCTTGGCGGTGGTTTCGTTCATCTTGGTATCAATGCGCTCCAGCTCAACAGCCAGATTACTGGCTGCGGTTTCCAGCACATCAAGCTCGTCGGGCAGACGCTTCGCGGCAAAATTTACATTTTGCGTAGAGGCACGTTTAAACTCATCGTAGCGATGTTCGGCAAGTAAGGGTAACCGCCAGCTAAGGGCAATTAACTTTTTGCGTGAGCGGTTCAATATCAGGTAAAACAGCAGTGCGAATACAGCCAGCGTTATCAGTGCACTGCCCACCACCCAGTCCTGGTAATTGCGGGCTGACATCACCTGTTGGGTAATATCCCGGGTGAATAATATGTAGCTGTCAGGCAGACGACCATCCAGCACAGGCAGCAGGCTGACCAGCATCAGGCGGTTATCATAGTCAATACGACTTCCCTGCGCGATGAGACTTTCAATGGTGGTATCCTGCGGCAGCTGACGCAAAATCTTACTGACATGCTCTTTGTTCGAGGCGGACAGCCGGCTGATCACTTCCATAGACGCTGCCTTTTGCTCGCCCCTCACAATGGCAATTCGTTCAACATCAGCGAAGCGTGATAGAAGCGCCACCAGCTCCTGCGTGCCTGATGAGAAGACCAGGACCGCCGGGTCGTCATCCTGCACCATAACCGGAATAGCCACGTAGCGCCGGCACAGATGTTCACAGGACGTGGTCATCTGCGGCCGTAATTCATTGAACGCTCGTTGTCGCATGGTTGCCACAAACCCCGGCATCTCTGACGCTTCGCCGTGCATAAGCGTCCCGGCGGCTGAAAACAGCCAGATATTATCCACCTGCAGGTAAACTTCTAACGATGCCCGAGCGCCTTCAATGGAGCTGGTCAATTCTTTCAGTGTGGCAGGTCGGCCGCCTTTGGTTCGCGGGAAGGTTTCTGCCCACAGCTGTATACGGTCATCCAGCAGCGTATTAAGCAACTGATACCGGCGCATATTCAGCTGCTGCATCGCCTGATGCTGCGTTTCAATCGCATTGTTTGATTGCTGAATTAACAGCGAACTGATCAGCGCTGTGATACTTGCCATCATCAGCAGCACCAGTAACATCACTTTTGTCAGAAATGACAGCTTTACCTGCATAATTAAAACCAGTACATCAGTTGCACTGCCCACATTCTCCAGTGCTTATCTACGTTCATGGCAGTTTGCGGTAAAATACGACTAGTTGCACGGGCAGCCCCTTCCACCCAGTGATGTTCAGCCTGTAAACGCCAGTTTGGTGCGATGTTCCATCTGGCGCCGATAGCGTAAGTTCTTTCATACCCGAAGTACGCAGGCACCAGCCCGCCGCTCATGGCTGACAGTGCATGACCATCAGGATCATCCTTATCCAGCGTATAAGAATCGTAACTGGCAAGGGCACTGAAGTCGCGGTTAAACAGGTAGCGTGCCTGCACGTAGCCACCTTCACCGGTTCGGTCAGAAACAAACGTCGGTGCGTATGCACCTGAGTCACGCCGTGATTCTGTCACCCACTCAGCACTCAGCTCCCAGAATTCACTGAAATATACGCCCGAGAATACAATGCGCTCTATTTCGCTTTTGCCGTTAAAAAACGTTTCCTGTGGTGCAGCATCGTAGCGAAAATCTGAGCTTAGCCAGCTGGCGCCCAGGCGCCAGTTATAAGACGGTGGCTGATAAAACACACTGAACTGATGGACATAATCCTGTTTTACCTCGCCTTGCGCATCCGGGCCTAAAAACGCTTCAGTGTCGTCATCATCAAGAGGGGATTTACCGTAACTCCAGTTTACTTCCCACACCCCGTTAGCAGCGCTGCGCGTTGACTGTACACTGATACCATCACTACCCAGTGCGATATCCCGCGAACCGTCAAAATACACAGACTGTGGCAAAATAGCGGTAGCGCGGGTATGAGGCACATCGCGGCTGGCTGAGTACAACCAGTGACGGTTTTTGAAGCGTCCTAGGTGAACATGGGTGGACCAGTTCGCAATATGCGGCGCCGCCCAGTCTATAAACAGATAGTCAACCCTGCCACCGGATTCATACCGGTTCCCCCCATTGAGGTAATTCAGTTGCCCCACCAGCGCAAGCTGGTCCTGGATTTGCCAGCGGCCATTGATACCCACCTCAGTCAGATCGGTTGTTATATCATTGTTATCAGTCAGATAATCGCTATCAACTGATTGGGTAAGACCCTGCGAAACATAGCCGTGCCATTGTACTTTTTGTACATCCTGAGCCTGTGCGCAGAGTGAGAAGAGAGAAAGAAAAAACAGGCGTTTCATTGCGGGTCGACCTTATCTTGCCGTTGTTGTAATAGTTCTTCGCTGGCATAGCCCACCGCGCCCGGCGTGGCTTTTACTGCGTCGATAAGTGCTTCCTGAGAGGGCACCACTTTTGGTGCATCACCCTGCCCGGAATAAATGATTTGATTCCATATTCGCTCAAGCTGATACGGAAACATTTGCAGCATCTGACGGCAGAACCGCCGGTGTACTGCAGATTCCGTTTTCAGAACAAACACATGAATTTTATTACCGTCTTCCCAGTGTTGTTGCCGGGCGGTAAAGATGGAACGTGCTTCTGTTGGAGAGAGGGTTTGCTTTCCTACCGAAGGGTGAAAGACAAACTGAAGGTTATCCTCTGCTGCCCATGCTGAGGTTGCAGATAACTGAATCAGTGCAATCAGCGCAATTCCCATCGCGTAACGCACACGTTTCGTAAAAAGTAACCCAAGCAGCCTGGACACCCAGCGCTTCTCCCTGGTTGTGCCGAATTTTCGCATTATGTTAAGTGTAGTTATTGTTTTTGTTTTTGCTTTGCAAACTATCGGCCGCTGGCAGCGCTTATTCTATGATCGCCGCCACTTTCGCCCATACCTGCTCCACGGTGATTAGCGACATGAGATCCTCTCCTTTTGCGCGGGTTCCCCAGCCAAGCTGCTCCCACGACTGTCCTTTTTGTTTTGCGATTACGTCGTCGTAAACCGAAACCACATTGTGTAAATTGTTATAAGGCCCGGTGCGGCGCGGGTTAGAGTGTGCATAGAGCCCCACCACCGGCGTACCTTTGCAAGCCGCGATATGCGCAGGCCCGGTATCAGGTGCAATGACCAGCGCAGCATGGCTTAACAGTGCCGCCATCTGATGCAAACTGGTATGTCCGATTAAATCCACCAACACGCTTTGCGCATGCGCTTTTATTGCATCACCAGTTTGTCTGTCCAGGGGGGCGGGCCCACCACATAACACCACCTGAAGGCCTCGTTCTGCCAGGTTGTCGGCAATTTGGGCGTAGCGTTCTGCCAGCCAGTTCCGCTCAGCTTTACTTGCTGCCGGGCTGATTACCACAAACTTGCCTAACTTCTGATGCTGCTGCTCAGCCCAGGTAATGGCGTCTGGCTCAAGTGGAATATCCCACTGCAGTGGCGCTTCTGGCACGCCAAGTTTGTCAGCAAAATCCATAAAGCCATCAAGTACATGGGCATGCTTTGACGGTGCCACTCGTTCGTTCGTGAACCACCAGTGCAGTTCCTTACTGCGCGACCAGTCAAAGCCAATACGGCGCTTTGCCTTAATAACCCGGGAAGCCAGATTGGCGCGTAATGCCACTTGCATCATCAGCAACGCATCAAATGTTTCGCCGGCCAGTTCGGCCTTAAGCTTAGTAACAGCCGCTTTCTTTTCTTTTTTATCAAAAATGATAAACCGGACATCAGGGATCAGACGCACCAGCTGATATTCTATTTTACCGATGACCCAGGTAAGCTGAGCCTGCGGCCAGCGCTGACGAATTCGGGTGACCATCGCAGCGGCATGGGTAACATCACCGATGGCTGACAGCCGGACCAGACAAATTTTTTTCGTCAATGCGCCTTTCCTCAAATTCTAAAAAGCTTAAACTAATCATTAGAATAGCGAATCTATCACAACATAAAGCATATATGGCTATAATACACCATAAATTAGGTATTGGGCATCATACGTTAGTAAATACCCACTACTTATCTGATACGGATGCGGCGGTATTTTCACCAGATTACTGGGTTAAGCGTGGTGCTATCAAAGGTCAGGCAAAGGGACGCGGCACCACCCTGTTTGTCCAGCCGGATTCAGCGCAGCAGTGGGTACTTCGGCACTATCGCCGCGGCGGCTTGATTGGCAAGGTGCTGACTGATCAGTTCCTGTATGCTGGTCTGCAACGCACCCGACCGTTTATGGAGTTGCAACTGCTTGATTATATGCAGCAATGTGGACTGAACGTACCCACCGGTATCGGCGCGCAGGTCAGACGCAGCGGACTTATCTATCGTGCTGACTTACTCACTTTGCGTATTCCTGACGCACAGGACTTACACCATGTATTAACGCAGCACGCGCTTGATGATGCCACCTGGAAGGCGGTTGGGTGTGCCGTGAGAAAAATGCATGATGCACAGGTTTATCATCATGACCTGAATGTGCGTAACATCATGCTGGATAAAGCGGGCCAGGTATGGATTATCGATTTTGACCGATGCGCGAAACGTAATGCCAGCGGCTGGAAAAAAACCAACCTTGAACGTTTGCGCCGATCTTTTGAAAAGGAGGCGGGCCGCAACGCAACCTTTCACTGGGACCAGCATAACTGGAATACCCTGATAACCGGCTACCAGGAAGCATAAACCGCATTGCATCCGCATTAATTAGTCGGTAGTGTGCGATTTATCTAAGGAATCGATTGTATACCATGCATACCAGAGCAATATATCCGGGAACATTTGACCCGATTACCAATGGCCACGCTGATCTTATTCAGCGTGCCTCACAGATGTTTTCTCATGTCATTGTGGCAATTGCATCTAACCCAAGTAAAAAGCCTGTTTTCACATTGGAAGAACGCGTCCGGCTGATTAAAACCGTGACTGGCGATTTGAACAATGTTGAAGTGCAGGGATTTACCGGCTTACTGGCTGATTTTGCTGATCAGCAAAATGCCACCATTCTGATTCGGGGTCTGCGCGCCGTTTCAGATTTTGAATATGAATTTCAGTTGGCCAATATGAATCGCAGACTGAATCCGAAGCTTGAAAGCGTGTTTTTAACACCGTCAGAAGAGAATTCTTTTATTTCCTCGACGCTGGTTAAGGAAGTGGCCATGCACCACGGCAAAGTGACTGAATTTTGCCATCCGGAAGTTGAAAAAGCGCTGGCAAAGCGCTTTCACTCAGATAAGAAGTAATTACCGCTGGCAAGACGGGCAGAAAAACGTATTGCGCTGCCCGATAACAACGCTTTTAATGGGTGTCTGGCAGCATAAACAAGGTGCCTCTGCCCTGCCGTATACCCGTAGCTTTTGCTTAAAGTACCCCGGATTACCGTCACTTTGCGCGAAGTCTTTCAGTGTAGTGCCGCCCTGCTCTATTGCTTCTGTCAGCACCTGCTTTATAGCAGCGGTTAAAAGCTTATAGCGCTTTGCACTGACCCTGCCGGCCGCACGCCGCGGATCGATACCGGCCATGAATAACGCTTCGTTAGCATAGATGTTCCCCACTCCCACCACAATAGCATTATCCATCACAAAGTTTTTGATGGCCCCTTTGCGTTGCCGAGACAGCCTGTACAAGCGCTCATCGTCAAAAGCGTCCGTGAGAGGTTCAGGCCCTAAGTTCTGCATTTGCGTTAGCTGTGCGCCCTCAGGTTGCCAAAGGCAGGCACCGAATCGACGTGGATCGTTAAAACGAAGGCATTTTCCGCTACCCAGTACAATATCGATATGATCGTGTTTTACCGGTGCCAGCGATGCATCAACCACACGTAATTTGCCCGACATCCCAAGATGAATAACGATGGTACCTGTTTTAACCACAATCAGCAGATACTTAGCACGGCGGTCAACGCGCAGCACCTGTTGGCCAACCGCCTGCGAAATCTCGTGCGGAACAGGCCAGCGCATTTGTCGTTGGCGTACAACAATGTCGGTAATGGTCTGGTTACTCAGCCAGGGAGAAACGCCCTGACGGCTGACTTCAACTTCCGGTAACTCAGGCATGTAAAAGGCTCTTAATTATATTCATTCCACGGTAAGAGTGTGGGCAGTGCAGTATCTTTCAAGATAAACCACTGGTTTTGGGTTTTTACAAATGTGCGTTGCTGGTCGGGATAAAACGCAAAGACTTGCCCCTGACTGTTTCCGGCCAGCCAGACAACGGCAACATAAGGCTGGGCGGTGGCAATATCATCAGGAACGGCGTCTGCCGGTGCCAGCTGGCCCTGCTGCCAGGCCGCTAGCTGCGTTTCAGGCGTTACGGAAAGCGCAGTATTAAGCTGGGTTTGGCGCCAGCTCTGCCCGGCGCGCTCCAGGCTATAAGGTGATTGCTCCACTTTGAGCAGGTAGTCGTTTTCACTTATCAGTGGGCGGGCTTGCGGCGCGGCTGGTTCTGGCAAAAAGGCATCCAGATTAAACAGAAGAATCATGAATAGCATTGCGAAGATCACAACATTGTTCATTACTCTGGGAGAAATTCGCGTTCTTGCCATGAAGGCCTCTTAACTATCAATGATATAGCAAAGTGTATAAGAATGCGTAGGGAAACGCTATCTGGCGCTAAACGCAAAAAACCCGGCGTGGGCCGGGTTTTCGTGGAGACAAAAGCAAGCTTTATTACTTGATTTTGGCCTCTTTGAACATAACGTGCTTGCGCACAACGGGATCAAACTTTTTGATCTCCATTTTGCCAGGCATATTACGCTTGTTCTTATCTGTGGTGTAGAAGAACCCAGTAC
>CAZOYR010000084.1:0-14300 GCA_964584105.1 uncultured Alteromonas sp. | reverse complement strand
TCGGTTAAATGAGTTGTTTGCATAGCTTATAGCTTATCAGTGCTTGCATTAAAAAAGACAGTTTCTTATAACACTTATGGTGTGGCTGAACAAATCAGCGACTGACCAATCAATGGAGATCAGAATGAGCGACAAAATTATCCAGTTAACTGACGACAAATTTGAGGCAGACGTTATCAATGCTGACGGTCCTGTGCTGGTCGACTTCTGGGCGGAATGGTGCGGCCCTTGTAAAATGATCGCGCCAATTCTGGAAGAAGTTGCTTCCGAGTTCGAAGGCAAGTTAACAGTTGGTAAGTTGAATGTCGATGAAAATAATGAAACGCCGCCAAAATATGGCATTCGCGGCATCCCGACTTTGTTGCTATTCAAAGGTGGTAACGTTGCAGCGACCAAAGTAGGTGCGTTGTCAAAAGCACAACTTACAGAGTTCTTAAACGAAAACCTGTAATGTACAGCTAATTGAGTAAAAGGCACCTTCGGGTGCCTTTTTTGTTGCTGCGTGTCAGCGTGCCTGCTATCTGTCTGTTCAAACGTAAAATTGTTGCTACTATTAAACAACCGCACCACGCTGTAAGTGGGGCCGCTGTGAACAGGCCGGAGTATCACTTTGCAAAATGATGAACTGAATTCGAAAATTCAGCTATTAGAGCGACGATTAAACCGTGAACGGCTTGCCCGCAAAGCTGCCGAGGCGCAGCTGGAAGAGTTTTCTCAGCGCATCTACTACTCCAACAAAGCCCTTAAAGAATCTGTTTCTGTCGCGCAAAAAAAACAGGCTGAGCTGGAGTATCTGTCAAGTTCCAGCCGCTATATCACCAATGATGATGGTGTCACCCCACTGGTTACCGCGACCATTGATCTTACAATGAATTTTTGTGATGCCTCGATTGGTGCATGTTTCTTTTGTAAGGCCGGCAAAATCAGCACGTCGCCGGCGCCTATCATCATGTTTAAGGATGGAAGTAATGCCGCACTGGCTGATTATAAAAGCTGGAGCTTTCCATCGCATCATACCGAACTGCTGGAGTCCTGGAGTATTCAAAGCGTCGCAGACGAGCGCGCTGACGTATCTGGCTGGTTGTTAAGTTCAAACTTTCAGGCCGAGCCCGGTGAGATAGGCTGGCTGGTCTTTTTTCTTGAGTCAGAATACATTGATGAAGAAAAGCTGTTTGTACTGGATACGACCATCGAGCATTTGCGATTAGGCGTAGCCCGACAAGTAGAATCCCGCTACCGCGAGTCCAGTGAAAGTGTACTGGAGAAAATGCGTCAGGATCTGGCCGCTACCCAAAAGCAACTGGTTATCGCTGATCGCATGTCCACCCTGGGGCAGCTTGCAGCAGGCGTTGCCCATGAGATTAACAATCCGGTGGGGTTTATTCAGGCCAATCATCAGTTTTTAACAGAAACGGTGAATAAGCTGCTGGATATTGTAGAGCGTATCAGTCAAACCACGGATGACGCCCAGCTAAACGAATTTCTGGAGCAGATGGATATCGGCTTTTTGAAAAGTGATTTGCAGGAAGTGTTGGAAGACAACGCCTATGGGCTAAAACGTATCGCTGATATTGTAAAAAACCTGAAATCATTTACCCATTCAACCTCCCAGGAACGGGGTTATTTCAATTTAAATGCGTGCATTGAGCAGGCGATAAAAATTGCTGCGGCCACCATCAAGGTGCCCGTTGAATTTGATGTTCAGCTAAGCCAGAAACCGCTAGAGGTATTTGGTGACAGGGGGGAGATTGAGCAGGTACTGCTGAATCTTATCGTCAATGCCAGCCATGCCATCGCGCAGGAGGGCCGGATTACCATCACGTCGGTCCTTAAGCCGCAGCATGTTGAGGTGACGATTGCTGACAATGGCTGCGGCATTGCAGAGAGCGATCTTGAAGAAATATTTTCCCCATTTTTCACCTCAAAGCCGGTGGGAGAGGGAACGGGACTGGGCCTGGCCATATCACGTTCGATCATGGACGCCCACGATGGTGAAATCAGCGTAACATCCCAACTGGGTGTGGGCACCTGCGTCACACTGCATCTTCCGCAAACCCAGCCTTAAGCTGTATCAGGCGAGTTTAGCCAGCAATCCGATTAACCGACCATCATAGAAAATATCACGATGCCGATGGATAACTTGGATAGCGTCATTGTGCGAATGCACCGTACCGTTTAAAAAACCGTTACGCAGCCAGCAATAATCGCGCGCCACGGCCAGAATCCTCGCGCCCAGTGAAATAGTCTTGCCGCTGCATTTGCCCGGGTAGCCCTGTCCGTTAACGTATTCAAATTGTTGGTGCAAAATCTGCGCGGTGGTATTAAGCGCCTGACAGGGTGAAAATATCGCCAATACGGCGTCTGTCTGACTGTAGAAACGCGAGCGCAATTCAAAACTCATCGCTTTGAGGTTGTAACTGTCAAAATTTGTCGCAACGCCGACCAACCCTATCTGACACAAATTCCCAGCAAGTAAAATGGCGTGCTGCAATTCGTCTGACAGCGGTATCGATCGGGTAACTTCCTGTAACACCCGTGCTGTGGCATTGCCAATCCTGGCGCTTTCCCGAACCCTGAGCCAGGGATGATGCTCAACAATACTCAGCAATACTGACTCTGTTTGCGCCTGACGTTCGCGCATCTGAGCCAGCAATGCTTTTAATTGTCTGGTGCGTTTTTCCACGCCGGTACGTAACACCAACTTTTCCTGATTCAAAGACGCGTTCAGCTTTTGCGACTGGCGGCGTAACTGTATATTTTTTGATTTTACCGCGGCAACCTCCAAGCCCTCCCGAACGGTCTCAAGTAGCTGAGTATCCTGCCATGGTTTTTGCAAAATATGATCGACACGACTGGCGCTGAGCATAGCAGCAATGGCAGAAACATCGGTATTACCAGATAAAACCAGATGGTACATATCCGGCTGTAACCGCGAAGCGGCCTTTAATAAGTCGCTGCCGGGCATCGCTGGCATGACTAAATCAGTTAACAGCACACTGATACGATAACGCCGTACCACTTCCAACGCTTTCTTCGGGCAATTTGTAGCCAGCACGGTGATGTTCAGAGGCTGCAGAGTCCGTTTTAACGACTGCAAAACAGCCGGTTCGTCATCGACACATAGCACGACAGGCTTTTCTGAACAGGTGATCGCAGAACCCTTCATCATTAAATACCTCTGAAATCGTGATGGAAAAGTTGAACGACGCATAAATTGTGCCTAAATTGGATAGTACAGATGTGATGTAACGACAGCGGCAGGCACGCCATGACAATAAAAACCCATTTACTACTGGTTGACGATGAACAGGCGATCCTCAACTCGCTGATGCGAACCTTGCGAAACCTGCCTTCTGTAAAGGTCAGTACAGCAGGAAACGGTCAGGAAGCCATTGAAAAGATGGAACAGGAGCCGGTGGATATTGTTGTTACTGATTTGACGATGCCCGTTATGGATGGTCATGAATTGTGTGCGCAGATTGCAAACCGTTTTCCCGATACCATTCGCATTATGCTAACCGCCCATGCCGATTTAGATAATGTGCTGGAAGGTATCAATAAGGGGCGGGTCTGGAGTTATCTGCAAAAGCCTTGGGACAACCAGGCACTTCGCATTCTTATTGAACAGGCCATTCAGGCCAGAGAACTGATTAGCGAGCGCACCTTGCTGCGTAAAACGCTGGCCCGCTACGAGCGCAGACGCCGTAAAAATCTTGATGGCTTTGTTGGCGACTCCATTGCGATGCAAATGGTCTACAGCATCATTGAACGAAGCGCCCCCAGCCGGGCTTCTGTGTTTATCACAGGAGAAAGTGGTACGGGCAAAGAGGTGGCGGCCCAGGCGCTGCATAATTTAAGTCAGCGCAAACTGGATCCTTTTATTGCGCTTAACTGCGCGGCAATTCCCTCAGAGCTAATGGAATCTGAAATTTTTGGTCATGTGAAAGGGGCGTTTTCCGGCGCCGTCAGCAACCGTGATGGCGCCGCAACGCTGGCTGACGGGGGAACGTTATTTCTGGACGAGCTTGGCGAAATGGACATGACCCTGCAGGCCAAAATTTTGCGGTTTATTCAAACCGGTACCTTTCAGAAAGTGGGGTCGGGCAAAACAGAAAAGGTTGATGTCAGGTTTGTTTGTGCGACCAACAGAGAGCCGCTGGAAGCGATCAGAGAGAAGAAGCTGCGCGAAGATCTTTACTACCGGCTGAACGTCATTTCTATCGATTTGCCGCCGCTTCGTGAGCGCGACAACGATGCCGTGCAGATAGCCAATCAGTTTTTGCAGCAGTTCGCAGCTTCAGAGGAAAAAGAGTTTGTGGGTTTTTCTTCTGATGCAGAAGTGTTTCTTGCGCAGTATAGCTGGCCGGGTAACGTCAGACAGTTACAGAACCTGATTCACAGTTGCGTGATTATGAATGAAGGCCCGTTGTTAACCAGCAAGCAACTTGGTGAGCAGCTTCGCCTGCCCAGTGACCAGCTCAATCAACTGTCGGTGGTACGTCGCCAGGCAGTCAGCCCGGACACATCCGGCCAAAGCCCGTCTTTTGAATCCGCCAATCAGGCCGCTGATACCATGGATGCCAGGCTGGCTGACTATGCCGCTGACAAAGTAGAGCCGCTGGCGGTCACTGAGCGAAAAGCCATAGAACATGCTATTGCGTTTTACGGCGACAATGTGGTTCAGGCGGCAGGTGCGCTGGGTGTCAGCCCCTCAACGTTATACCGCAAAATACAGTCCTGGCAGTAGCCAGACTATGTTTTCCTTTTGCAAAATGCGTGTTGCAGATTGCAAAAGGAAGACTCTGAGTTTTAAAAGTAATCGCATAATCAATAGCTTACTTTGAAGTAAAATATGGAACGGGAATTGAAAAGCTACTTATTCATGCAATGTAGTGAGTGAGTAAGTAAGATGACCCGTTTACCAACCTTCGCGCTTCCCGACAAAACCAAAGGCCGTAATAGCAAGCTGGACAACTATGCAGCCTGGCTAGCCGGCAATACGGTTGTTGCTCAAATAATTCCCACTAAGCAGCCCACACCGACGAACCAGTCTAAAGACGGGGAGCACGATGTATGTGTCAATCCGCCCCGAAAGTAAGTGTGGTTTTACCCGTTTATAATGTCGCCGGCGATGTAAAAGCCGCTCTGGATTCAGTATTAGCCCAGGATTTTACCGATTTTGAAGTGATCTGTGTGAACGATGGTAGCACCGACAGCACGCTGTCCGTAATAGCCGAATACAGCGACCCGCGTATCCGGGTTATTTCACAGATTTCGCAGGGACTGGTGGCCGCGCGCAACGCCGGTATTCACTACTCGCGAGGTGAATATATCGCGCTGATGAATACGCATGATCGCTGGCAGACCAATAAGCTGTACTGTCACGTTGCGCACTTGCAGAACTCTGTGCGGGTGGGGGTAAGTTATAGTCCGGCATTATTGTTGGATGCACAAGGCCAGCTTACCGGACAAGGCCATTTTCCACAGTTATATGATGTAGGGCTTAAAGAAATGATGTGCCGCAATCCTGTGGGAAATGGCTCTGCCGGTGTTATCCGACGATCAGTATTGAGCCGGGTAGCGGCTTTGTGCGCCAGGCATGAGTCCGGTCGCATTTGCTATTTTGATGAGCACGTCAGCCACTTTGCGGGTCTCGATCTCTGGCTGAAAATTACGCTTAAAGGAGATTGCAAGCTAGAGGGCATTTCTGTCCCGGTTACCCATCTGCGTATTCATCCTGGTGGTCAACCAACCAATCTGAAGGCGGTATACACGCAGTGGCACCATATCATGCAGAAGTATCGCACCTCACATTCTGCCCGGGTAAATCGCTGGTATTCGCTGGCGCATGCTTATCAGCTACGTAACCTGGCACGCAGCGCTGCTTTGTCAGGTAAAACCCGGCAGGGGGGCACTTATTTTTTCAAGGCCGTGTTTACCGACTGGCGCATCATCGCTGAAGAGCCAGGGCAAATGCTAACCACAGTGGTATCGGTGTGTCTGAGCATATTACCCCGGCGCCTGTGTCATTTTCTTAAAGCCAGAGCGATGAAAAGGCTGGCAAAAAAACAACTGGCTGTATAAGGAGTTAGCCATTGAAAAACCGTAAGTCAACCGTTCATCCTACCGCAGATCCCGCTATGCAGGCGCTGTTAAAACGTCTGCCCCCTGCGATTGCAAATAGCTTCACGACAGAACAACTGTGTGCACTGGCTTATGTCGTTGGTGCCCGGGGAGGCCGGCTTCATGCGGTCGATGTGCGCTCTACCATCAAACTCCCCCTCGTCCCGTTTAGTTTTTATCTGGTTTTTCTGATGGGCAGAAACCGGCGGAATTTATCGAAAAAAGAGCAGGCTATCGCGCTATTTTCCATGCTGTTATTTGTCGTGATCAGCTTCACTTTATTGGCAGGCTTTACCTTGTTGATGATGTACCTGTTAAAGTCAGCACTGGGCATTGACCTGATAAGCGGTCACTCAATTGGGATTTGGGAGTGGTACAACCGTTGAACCGGCCTGAGACACTGACAGTCGTCTGCCTCACCAGATAAATCGTGAATTGATGTCCGCAGCCAATGTGCTGCCGGATATCGATTAAGTGTTAATCTTCAGGCCCAAGCAACGTGAACACCAGGTGCCGGCGCATATCCTTAAGCACGACACCTTTTTTAAGCAGTGCGGCGCTCAGACGCCGTTGCCATTTTCTTAATTCAGGCTCTGCTGCTGATAGCTTGTCAGCATCTTCAAACTGAAAGCGCAATAATAGCGAGCCGGGAAACTGGTGATACTCAACGGTAAACCAGCATTGCACCATACCGGGTAACTCCTCACGGCCCTGCGCCTCAAGATCATCTGCAATGCTGAAAATCAATGTTTGCTGCTTAAGTTGTACGGCGGATAATTTTTTCATTACAAATGCTTCTCGATGGCAACTTCAACACTTTCGGTGGTATCTGCGCCTTCAATCGTCAGCCACATCTGTCCGTCCTGAATTGTCACCTGAATTTGCATTGACCGCTGAACCGCATTTGCCAGTGGTTCAGCAAGGGCTTCTGGAACCGTGAAAACCGAAAGGTTTTTTCGAATCTGTAATCTGCCTTTTTCTTTTTTCCACCAGACATCAAAACTATTATCAGCATAAGCATATATCATCATGTGCTGACTCTGGTTACAGCCTTTCTTAATACGCTGTTCTGAAGGCTGACCCAGCTCAATCCACAGCTCGGTTTCATCGCTGAAATTCTTTTGCCACAGGTCAGGCACATCGTCATCAGACAGGCCTTTTGTAAACTGTAAGCGCTCGTGTGCATTCACGATAAACGCGATGAGGCGAAGCATCATCCGTTCGTCGTTTTCAGACGGGTGTCGGGCAATCGTCAGGTTATGTTCATTGTAATAATTCCTGTCCATATCAGATATGGATAGGTGGGCTTTAAAAATGGTCGCTTTGAGTGCCATAGTCTTCCTGAATTATTAAGGGCAATGTCCATCGTCAGTACGAAAAATGCCGATGAGCAGCGTTGGCGGGAATAGTACCAGCTATTGCTGCAATCTGCCTCAGCCATGCACATATATTCGTTTGCGAACACGCAAACGTCAGCGGTTGTCCCGGCTACCTTTTCAAAATAGAAATTACCTTGCAAATTGCAATTCAAAACGCATCGTTTAGCGGCTTCTTAATATTGCTCACGCGATTTTTATTTAACTTAATTCAATAAAAACAATTGTTTATGTATGTATTTTTACGACTGGCACAAAAGTGGCAATAACCGGATATGTTGAAGTTAAGCCGTTTTAAGGGCACGAGAAATGGAATTAGTGAAATCTGTTTTCTTACAGACCAGCGCAACGTCCGATGCTGTTACTGATCACAAGTTGCCTGCCTCGACTTGTACTCTGGCCAGGGTGTGTAACCTGTTCATCAGCATGGTTGTTAATCCCAACACAATCTATGCCAGACATAAAGATTTAACGCGGACGGCCATGCGCTTTTCGCAACATAGCGGCTGGATGGGTAAGCCGGTGATGCATCGAATCGTTTTTTGTCGCCATCAACGCCCGGTTCTGTCCAGCGCTCACTTATCAGATTCCGTTGAAAAGGAAATGAAGCCATGAATACCGCACGTCCTTTACATCAGGCTCACGCCACCATTGTCACTGAACACGTCCCTAGTCTGGATGACGCGCTGAAAACCAAAGCGCGCTATATGCATAAAGGCATCCCAATGTTTTTACAGCAGGCTGCGGCGTTAACCATTTTACTGTGCCTGTCACCTGTGCTTTTGCTAATAGCGATATTCATAAAGCTGGAAAGTCAGGGGCCGGTGCTTTTCGCGCAGGATCGCGTCGGGGAGTTTGGCCGGCAATTTCGCTGCTATAAGCTGCGGTCAATGCATGTACCGGGGTCGCCACAATACAAAGCGCCAGTTGCCAGCAGCAGTGATCGCGATGGTATCTGCCAGAAGTTTTATCACGACCCGCGTATTACCCGCATCGGTAAATACCTGCGCAAATATTCTGTAGATGAGTTACCACAGCTTATTAATGTAGTTAAAGGTGACATGGCAATGATTGGCCCGCGCCCGCACCTGGTCAGCGAATACTGTCAGTATAATCGTCAGATTATGCCACGTCTTTATTGCAAGCCCGGTCTGACAGGCCTGTGGCAGGTATCCGGTCGCGCTGATACCACATTCGAAGAGCAGTTGAATCTGGACAAACGCTATATTGTTGAGCAATCAGTATGGACGGATATGAAAATACTGGCGCTGACAGTGCCTGCGGTACTGGCTGCTAAGGGTGCGTATTAAACAACTAACCATTTTCTTCATAGGTGTGTTCTCCCACTTATCAGCCCCTTAAAGAGGGGCTTTTTTTTGGCTCGCTTTCAGGGAGTCACTGCAATTTCACTTTGCTACCGGGATGCTGTGGCTTATGGGTCAGTTTCTGTAGTTCAGGATGCATTTTGCATGACTGTTGCAGAATAAAAATCTCCCCTTTGCAAATTCATAAACTTCGGGTGAAAAGTTTATAAATTTGTTTTAAATCAGAAAGATAAAAACTGGTTCGGTTTCTGCAATTCTCTTTGTGTACCACGCAGGGAATATTGGAGAAACCCTATGATTTCAAAATACGATGCTTATCTGGTTGGCCATTACGGCATGCAAAACAGTGGTGACGATGCTTTATTGCTGGCGTCATTGTACGGCGCGCAATCTGTGCTGCGTTGCAAAAAGATGCTGGTTTCTTCTTATGATAAAACCCTGCCCAGCGGCTTTAGTGCTGACATAGCAACGCTCTATGAAAACCCGTCGTTCAGAGGCCAGAATCGTTTAACCCACTATGTCGGCGCAGCGCGTAGCAAACGGATTATCTTCGCTGGGGGAGCGGTGCTCAACACTGCCCGCGATATCAATCAGAAACGTCACATGATGGCACTGTCCAGTAAAGCAAAAAGTATGGCGTTAGGGATCAGCATTGAGCCATTTGTTTATCTGAACGATGAGCTGGCCTGCCGCGATTTTTTAAATGAGTGTGGATTGGTTGCGCTGCGCGACCAGGCCAGTTTTGATATTGCCAAAGATATCGCGCCGCGGGCAAATCTGATCAAAGCCTTCGACCTGGCCCCAACATTATTATCATTCGGCGCGCAGACTTCTCAGCAACCACGTCATGGTGTGGCAATTAATCTTTGTCACTCCACGGTCAATTTGCCCGGTGCTGTGAACGCCAGAGCAGAGGCTATGCGGGTAGCGCGCATCTGCGAGTTTATCGAGAAGCTGTGGTATCACACCGCCCAACCTGTCACGCTGTTCAGCTTTAATGGTCACCCTGTATCTGGGGATCACCATATTCACAACAAAATCCGGGCAAGAATTGGCGGTCGTGTGCCGCTGAATATGGTGGATTACAATCCCAATCCGCTGGAAATGCTTAAGCGCATCGCTACGTTTTCTGCCGTTGTGGGCATGCGTCTTCACTGCAATATCTTTTCTTACATGACCAATACACCGTGCATTGCACTTAACCACCATTCAAAAAATGTGCAGTGGTGTCACCAGGTCGGGCTTCCGTCTGACTATCAAATGGATGCAGACAGCATTGACCCTGAGGCGTTGCTTAATAAGGTCGTTAAGATAACCCACTGCAATACCACATCAGCCAGTTTGCCGGTATCTGAGGCAATACAAACCGCTTTCATTAACTGGGGGCAGCAGTATGAGCAAGCTTGAATTTAGCGTGGTTATCCCAATGTGCAACAATGCCGAGCAAACGCTTGCGTCGATAAAAAGCGTGCAATTACAAAAGTACCCGGTCCGCGAGATCATTGTGGTTGACGATGGCTCTGCCGATAATAGCGCGCGGCGCATTGAAGAGGCTGATTTACCCGGAGTGCACCTGGTCAGTCAGGGGAGTCTGGGAGTATCTGTTGCGCGCAACACCGGAGTGGCGCACGCCAATAATGAGTATGTCGCATTTTTAGATGCCGGCGACGAATGGATGCCGTTTTTTACCGAAGAAATGGCAATGCTTGTAACGCACTTTCCCGAATCCGCATTTTATGCCAGTCGCTACCAGTGTGTTGATAAAAACGGTATCTGTGCCGATGCCAAAATCAAACTGCCTTTCATCAATCCCTACGGCATGTTAATCGAAAATTATT
The DNA here is from genome assembly GCA_964584105.1 of uncultured Alteromonas sp. Lineage (GTDB taxonomy): Bacteria > Pseudomonadota > Gammaproteobacteria > Enterobacterales > Alteromonadaceae > Alteromonas. The sequence continues at coordinate 3,638 of CAZOYR010000084.1, read as the reverse complement.
TCAGCGTGGCTTCTCGCGGCGATATGCCGTTCGTCCTTTCTTCCTGTGTGATTAAAAAAGCGCTGTTTAATGACATTGGCGGTTTTCCGGCCGGAGAAGCGATGGGTGAGGACCAGGAACTGTTTATCAAAGTCGCTTTGAAAGGACCGTTAGCCTATAGCCCCAATGTACACGTTCGTTTTCACCGCTATACGGTTAACCGAACGCAAGGTCGCACCATTCCTGCCAGAGAGTGCCCGTTCAGCACACGGCTGCGATTGCGACTTAAAAATAGTCAGATGGAAGCGCAGTTACAGCGCGATATCGAGATGTTTTGTGCAGCGCATCTGTGTTTGCTGGCCCGTCAGAACTTGCAGGCCGGACACTACACTAACGCGCTGGCGCTGCTTAATGATGTCCGGACAAACCGTAAACCGGTGCATAAACTGCTTCTGGGTTCGCTGGCGCTGATAGGGCTGCTTCAACAACAGATGCGAGCGCCGGGCAACTGGTTCAAACCCAGTAATTAAAGGAATCTTCAGTATGAAAATCAACGCCATTTATGTGCTCAAAAACGACGCTGACATCATTGAAGAAGCGCTTTTAAATGCGATGAAGTTTTGTCATCGCATCTATCTTTTCGATAATCACTCTGACGATGGTACCTGGGAAATCGTGCAGAGTATGGCGGACCGTTTTAAACAAATTGTTATTGCGGTGCGCAGCGATGAGCCGTATCAACAGCAGTTGAGAAACCGTGTATACAACATGTATCACCATCTTTATGGTGAAAGCGACTGGTGGTACCTCGGCAATGCTGATGAGTTGTTGGACAGCTCACCACGCTCAATACTTAAAAAGGCACTTAGCGCGGAGAAAAATCGTGTGGATGTGTGGCTGGCCAATTTCTATTTTACCGATGAAGATCTGAAGCACTACGGCTCGGAAAAACACAGCCAGCCAATATCGGAACGTCGCCGGTATTACAGAATCAACGGACGGGAGGCGCGCTTTTTTACAAATGAGCCCTGTCAGACGTGGCCGGAAAATGCATCAGGGCAGCTACCGCACTGGGCTGGTAAAAATTATCAAAGCACACCTGTCTGTCGGCGCTATGCACAGCGCACACCAGAGCAGATTAAAGCCAGCTACGGGTATCAGATTCAGCTTAAGTGCAGCGCCCCAAATCAAGGGCCACATACCGCGAAAGCGTTTTTGAAGCAGGCAAGAAAACTGCACCGGTATAACAAAGGCGGCCACTTCGCCGTGTCGTGGCAGGACAAATTGCATCATTACCTGAGCGCTGGCTGCCGGTGGATACAGCGCAAACTTAACAATCTGTCTGAGAGAATATTGCGCCAATCTGATAGCAGCAAAGTGAAATCTGCAGTGCCGCTGACGAAGGGGCACTGATATGCGCCTGGTGAAGACATTCGAGCAATGCCGTGTGCTGGTGGTTGATGATAACGCTGAGCAGCGGCACGCGCTGTCGTTCGTCTTAAGTCAGCACTTTATCGTTGCCGCAACGGATAGTGCCCAGGACATTGATGTATTTTTTAAATCAGATTTTGTGCCTGACATGGTGCTAATCGCACTGGATATGAGCAGTGACTGTGGACTGGCGGTGTGCCGTACGCTACGTAATCGCCACGGTTGTAACGATGTACCGATTATCATAGTAACTGACAATAACAGTGATGCCTGTCAGGAGCTCTGTTGGCAGGCAGGCGCCACAGACTTTGTGGTAAATCCGGTACCCGCCACACTGATTCACCGATCGCGTAACCATCTAAAAAATTACCTGCAACTGAAAACTATGGAGAAGCTGCTTATGCATGATGCATTAACAGGGGTAAAGAATCGCAACTTCATGCATGAGGAAGCAACAGCAATGACAGATGAGCTGGCACGGGAGGAAAGAGAGCTGGGTATCATCCTGCTGGATATTGATGATTTTAAAAAGCTGAACGATACCTTCGGGCATGAGCACGGGGACCGGTGTCTGAAAGCGGTGGCGCAGGCTGTCAGCATTAATTGCAAGCGACCCGGCGACACGGTTATTCGCTTCGGTGGCGAGGAGTTTCTGATTATGCTGCCGCGTACCGGTGAGAAAGGTATCCGCCAACTGGCAGAAGATATTGTTAAGAGCGTGGCAACAATTCAGCTGGCGTACAGCGACAATGTGGTTAGCCGCGTTACCGTGAGCGTGGGGGCCACCTGGCGGGACAATATGAATGGCCAGGAGCTTGATGAAATGATTCATGAAGCAGATATGGCAATGTACAGCTCGAAACGGGCGGGCAAGAATCGCTTTACACTGGCACAGCCGAAGAGTGTTGGCGAACGCAAAAAATATCGTTGCCGACCGGTTATGCAGGGAAATTTTATCAATAGCGTGGCAAAAACCCGGGCCATTTTGGCGAAACACAAGCTCTGACCGATAAAAAATTCGATCTTTTTTAACCGTTCAGCGGTAAAACGCTGGACGAGCTTTCATTATGGTGCTAACGTTTTGGTAGCTCTCATCTGAGCAGCGTTCTGCTAGCCCGTATCTGGGTATACAAAACCTTTTCCAATAATGAATAAGCGACCGAGTAGTCTGTAAGCGAAGTCCAAGCACACACAAAGACCCACCAGTATGAATTTAACTGAACTAAAAAACAAACCAATCAGCGAGTTGGTTAACCTGGCCGAAAAAATGGGCCTGGAAAACATGGCGCGAGCCAGAAAACAAGACATCATTTTCTCAATTCTGAAAGCCCATGCCAAAAGCGGTGAAGATATTTTTGGTGACGGCGTCCTTGAGATTTTACAGGATGGTTTTGGCTTTCTTCGCTCGGCAGACTCCTCGTATTTAGCCGGTCCTGATGACATTTATGTCTCACCCAGCCAGATACGACGTTTTAATTTGCGTACCGGTGATACCATCGCCGGAAAAATCAGGCCTCCTAAAGACAGTGAGCGATATTTTGCCCTGTTGAAAATTCGCGAAGTAAACTTCGATAAGCCTGAAAACTCCCGCAATAAAATCCTTTTTGAAAACCTTACTCCATTGCATGCCGCATCACGTCTTCGTATGGAACGTGGTAACGGGTCTACCGAAGATATTACCGCACGTGTTCTGGATCTGGCATCACCCATTGGTAAAGGCCAGCGTGGTCTGATTGTCGCACCACCTAAAGCAGGTAAAACGCTGTTGCTGCAAAATATTGCGCAATCTATTGCGGCAAACCAGCCCGAATGCGAACTGATGGTTTTGCTTATTGATGAGCGTCCGGAAGAAGTCACCGAGATGCACCGTCTGGTACAGGGTGAAGTCGTTGCATCGACGTTCGACGAGCCAGCCAGCCGTCACGTTCAGGTTGCTGAAATGGTAATAGAAAAAGCCAAGCGTCTGGTTGAGCACAAAAAAGATGTGGTTATCCTGCTTGACTCAATCACCCGTCTGGCACGTGCATACAACACTGTTATCCCTTCATCCGGTAAAGTACTGACCGGTGGTGTTGACGCAAATGCATTGCATAAGCCTAAGCGTTTCTTTGGTGCGGCACGTAATGTTGAAGAAGGCGGCAGCCTGACCATTATCGCAACTGCACTGATTGATACCGGCTCTAAGATGGATGAAGTTATCTACGAAGAGTTTAAAGGTACCGGTAACA
>CAZOYR010000083.1:0-14483 GCA_964584105.1 uncultured Alteromonas sp. | reverse complement strand
GTATCGAATGTACGCATTGCAAGCGCACTCTGACTGATAAAGAACTGCCGAGTGAAGTGTCTGATAAGATACGCACTTCGCTATTCAGTAAAAAAGATGTACTGCCACTCTACGCAGGGCTGCTCATAATAGCGTTAGCTGTCTCCTATTTTGGCTATAGTTTTAATGAACAATCAAAGCAAGAGGCCATTTATATCGAGCAACCAGCAGTTAACGACTTGTATGTTGCTGACTTTTCCAAATTATTTGAAGATAGCAAAGATGGCTATAAATACGGGCTTCTGCGAGTGAACGTGTTGTCATCAGAGCAAGTCGGGCTGCAAGTCAGTAACGTGGTATTTAATAAAACGAAAGGCGTATTTAAAGATATCAGAAATGAAAGTTGGTCATCAGATACGTACTTTGCTGACCAGATGATGTACATCGATAGAGAGGCCTTAAAAGACCTCAAAGAAACCGGGGCAATTCGTTCAATTACTCGCCCAGAGTAACATCACGGTCGTTGCAAAGGTCGCCCAATGACGGGCGGCCTTTGTCACCTTAACGATGCTATCGATGCTTCTGTTGCGCCAACCCGCGCTTACTTCGATAACGTACCAAATTATTTTCACGTCCCCTTTTCAACACCAGAGTTGAGTGTCGAAAGCGAAAGTTTGCGGTTTCAAGGTAATATGCAGCTCTGTCCCCACACCTAGTTATCGACTATCACAGGCTGCGTCACTACAGGGCTTTTTAACGAAGATGAATCTGCTTTAAACGCTGAATATCTTTTTGAGGAGGTAGCCCGAACAATCTGCTGTATTCACGGCTAAATTGAGACGCGCTTTCATAGCCGACTAAATTGCTGGCCAAACTTGCATCAATGCCGTTAACCAGCATTTGATCTCTGGCTTCCTGTAATCTCAACGTCTTTAAGTACTGAAGAGGACTGGTACCTGTCAGCGACTTAAAATGCTGTCTGAATGTCGAGGCACTCATATGCGCCTGGTCAGCCAGATCATTCATACCTACTGTCTGAGAGAAATTTTGTTTAAGCCAGGTTATCGCTTTTAATACATTGCCATTTGGCGAGCCCAGAGCCGCCATATGTCTAAGATGCATGCCATGCGGACCATCAAGTAAGCGCACTGCAATTTCTTTTTCAATAAGCGGCAGCAGCCCTGCTTTTAGCGCCGGCGTTCGCTCTAACGACAATAGTCGTATCAGCGCATCTACAAGCCCCTCATCAACATCGTAAGACGACAAGGTTTGAAATTTAACGTCTCTGGGTGGCCTGGACAGGTTGAACTCAGTACACGCCTGCATAATAAGTGAGTAATTTAATTTTATTATCAGTGCAACAAAGGGAGCATGTCGCGTCGCGGTCGAAACATGTGAGACTACCGGTAAATCAAACGTTGTCAGCATCGCCTGACCAGCATTGCAGTGCGTAACCACATTATCCTGGAGTAACTCCTTTCCACCTTGCAGAACCACTGCCAGGCTGAGTGTATAAATACAATGCAAAGGCTCAGTAGGCGCGTTTCTTACGTGGATGGTCGTTCCGGCAATGCCCGAGTCGAAGTCCCCTTCTTTTCGGGTAAAATCAGCTAATAGCGCTAGTAACTCGCCAGTTTTGTTAATTTGTGGATCAGCACTCATAACTTATTCACCTATAGCTTTTATCGTAGGTTTCGAGCATAGCCTTTGCAGAGAGCTGACTTCCCATTCGCCCTCTCTTTACTGCCTGATGGGTAAAAGAGGTTGCGCCATTTTTTATTGCAAGAGCCTTAAACGCTTCAATAAACCGTGCCTCAAACTTACTATTGAAGGTATTAAACAGCACGACATCTTTGCCGGTAAAAACATTGTTTTTAGCAAACTCCCATATGGGCGGTGCGGGACTGTAAAGCCAGATAGGCGCGCCTAAATAAACAGTGTCATATTGACTTAAATTAAGCTTGTCAGGCGAAATAGCAGCAATATTAGTGCGTGCGTCATACAGTGACTGTATCCACCCTGGGATGCCTAATGCGTAATCCTTCGCCTTGATGACCTTTATGTCTGCATTGTGCAATGCCGCGATATGGTTTGCCAACAGATGTGTATTGCCTGATCGTGAAAACACAATGACAACCGTAGTCGGATTACCGGGCGTAGCCGCGGCATATTTCTCCAGTAAATCAGCGTTACGAGAGTACTGACTCTTTTCGGTCTCAGTGACAAATATCGCCACAGCAACCGCAGTAAATATGAAAACCGCTGAGAATATAAGCGATATTATCATTGCCCATCTCATTATTTTGGCATTCCTGGTGGATTGATTGTCGCCCGTAAAAAATGGGCGACAATAGCGTATTATACGTTCAAAATGAGGAGCTTATTCTGCCAGATGATGCTTTAAAAAGGGCAGGATTTGCGCCATCGCCATTGAAACCGGCTCATCCTGATCGTACAAATCGTAATGAGAAACACCCTTTAATTCAACGATTTGGCGGTCTTGACTGGCTGTCGCTCTGCCATAAACTTCCTGACCATCCCGATATGCGCCAAATGCGCCGACATCACTACCAACTACGGTCATTACAGGCTGAGTTAACAGCATTTCGGTAAACGCAAATGCATCCCAACTCAGTATTCTCTGAGCATTAGAAAAGACCATTTTTGTCGCCCCGCCTTCGCTTTGCCCTCTCGAGGTTTTGTAATAATCAGTCGCTTCATACACATCCCGTTCCGTCAGCCCCGCCTCTTTGGCTGCGGCCGGTGAAGCTGGTAAAAGTTCGTTGACCTGCAATGCTTCACCGTTCGCTTCACTGGTACGCTGTTCTGCCATGGCAGATAGTGTGCCGACAGGGTTGTACTCACTAAACCCTTCCCGGAAGAGTCGCCCGAGGTTAACCGGAGTTATGCCTACAACTGCTTTCAAACGCTTTTCGGTCAATGCAGCACTGATAACATACGCACCACCACCACAGACACCTATTCCGGCAATACGGTTATTATCCACGTAGGGCAAGGTAACGGCGTAATCAATAGCCCTGCTGACATCTTCAACACGCTGGGACGGATCCTCAATATATCTGGGCATACCGCCAGATTCTCCCTGAAAACTGGCGTCGAAAGCGATGACGACATATCCCGCTTTAGCTAACGCTTTACCGTAGTTGGCACTGGACGTTTGCTCTTTGCAACTCCCGAACGGATGTACGCTAATTACTGCTGGATAGGTAGCGTTCTGGTCAAAATCTTCCGGGTACAATATCAGCGCTGCTATCGGCCAGTTCATGTTGTGATTCTGAAACGAAACTTTCTGAGTAGTCATCATGTTTACCTCATAACGTAAAAAGGTGCAGTGTCATTTGGTATCCGGATTTACCCTAGCGTGCGTGTGAAGAATGGCGCTAACACCGCCATTGCACTGTTAATTTCATCTTCACCATCGTACAAGTCCATATGATTGGCACCATCAACAATGTGCATTGACTTGTCTGCCGATGCTGCACGTTCCATCAAATCGTCACTCATCCATTTACTGCCGGCAACACTGCCTGCTACCACCAGCAAAGGCTGTGTAAGAAACGCTTCTGCTTTAAAAAAGGCATCGTAACTTATCAGTTGGGTTAAACTTCTGGCGGTTCCATAGCCGGGTGCTGTGGGGTGGGCTGCGCGATCAGTGTGATAATATTCCCATGCCTGACGAAGTTCCTCATTCGGTGCATCTTCCTCTTTAAGCGGTGCCATTGGTATCGTAGCAATGTCGTTTCCACTGGCATCTGACGTTCTGGAGTCCGAACCGGCTTGTAGGTACGGCAAGGCTTCGCTATCCTGAACATCATTGTCCCAGCCATTTCTGAACATCTGCCCGATGTTTACAAGACTTACTGTTCCTAAAGCTTTAATTCGCTTGTCGTTGATAGCTGCGTTGGCAGAATATCCGGCACCTGCACAGATCCCCATTGCGCCAATACGTTCATTATCTACATAATTAAGGGTTGTGAGGTAATCAATTGCCGCACTTACATCTTCAGTGCGAACGTGAGGGTTTTCCAGTTGACGGGGTTTGCCGCCGCTTTCACCCTGAAAAGATGCATCATATGCCAGCGTGACAAAGCCTTTTGCTGCAAGTCGTTTTGCATACGTCCCTGCTGTTTGCTCTTTTACTCCGCCGCCAGGATGAGAAACAACGATAGCAGGATAAGTCGCAGACTCATCAAACTCGTTAGGAAAAAACAGCAGGCCCGCCATGTTGATATCCAGACCATTGGTATTTGGAAAATTTACATTATTCATAATAATCGCTCCTCAAATAAAAGCTTGTCATTGGTTGATGATTAGCCAACCCGACTTTTCATCGCCATTTGCTACACGATTAAGTATAGAAATCGCGCAGTAATAATGTTTGCCTAAAATGACGAACTGATTGCCTGAAATGTCATTTCGAGGTGACGCACTGCAGCAGCATAGAAGAAAATAGCGACTCGGAATTATGGTAAAAGGTACGCTAATTGAGCATTGTAATCAGCCGGCCTTGGTAGCAAAGCCTGCCTTGGTATCACCACGTGCCAGTTGTAGCCATTCAGGCAACATCATTTTAGCGGGATGAGTGCACGCCCTTTTTGCTTACTTTTTGGAGCTTATACCCGGCGAGCTCAATCGTCGGTGTAGTGGTTGCTGCTATGTTAACGTTATCTTTGATGGTTCTGATACATCAAGCCACTTTTCTTTTAATCCCTATGATGAAAAAGTCAGTCGCTTATAGCTCCAGTAACAGTTGTAGCTCCAGCAACAAAAAACGCGTATTTCAATCAGGCTGGCAACGCTAAGGCTAACCTGAGAACAATAAAGGCAACGTTGCAGTGCTTCGCCCCCCAGGCTTTATGAGCAAAGACAATGACCTGGGTCAGCAATAAATACCGAATTCCTGAAGCTAAAGCACGCGCCCGAGCGCGTGCTTAGGTAACCCTGTTACTGTTTGGTTATAATGGTTTTGCCATTTAACGCGACCGGCACCATGATATGGGCATAAGGCGTGTCTGCCCACATCACATAGGGGCCGCCTTCATTAGGGTCAGTGGTAATGCCCTTTAACAGCGCTTTTGGAACAATAATCATAAGGTGCGGCCCTGTTTCTACATAGTCTTCGGCCTGCTTGTGATTAGGGTGATGTGGTGAGGAATTACTGACACCCGACCCTGTAGGCTCACCCTGCAACATGTAGGAGATGCCTATTTTGTCAGCAGCAAAGTCAGACTGACTGCCGACAGCGTTCATCATTTCCATCCATGTTTTATCGTTACACATAGGGGCTTTGTCACCCGGCAAGGTATCGGGTAAACATGTCCATCCATTAGTCCCCTCTTTTAGGACAGTACCATCGCTGTCCATTACAGTCGCCTTGGCACTAACAGAATCAGGGGCGGCTGATAATGCGCGATCTATTTTGGCCTGTTTGGATTCTTCGGCCAGTCCCATAGTGCTCACAGGGGCTATCGCCATTAAGAGTAAAAGTTTTAAGCGGATATTCATTTTCGGTTCCTCCCAGAACGGTGACTCTATTTACCCCGTCGTACCAGGATGGCAAACTTCCCTGCGCTTCACGCAATAAAGTCTGTTATTTGCCAGAAAAGTCCAGCCTTAAAAGTATCGTACATATTTTGTACATATCAACGTTTACCAGGCTGCCCTGCCATTACGTTCGGGTATTTGACGGTAACCTGTACCTCACTCTATCCGCCGTCGCCTTACCTTTCTGTTCAAGCGCTATTTACCCTCCTTTTGTCTGCCGCTGCTTATTGCTATTTCAAATAGTAAAGAAACACCTTTCACTTATTGCAATTGATCATCAGGCAAAACATCGACACGCACATTTTGAAGTATGAAATCAATTGCCAGTACCAGGTGTTCAGACTTTTCTTTTTCTGACAAATATTGATCCTGCTCAACATGATGAGGATGTCAGCTTGTGCTATATCACAATCAGCCCAATACTATGTTTACTGATAGTATGTACTACCAGTCGACCATGCAGTTACTGGTCGTTGTTTCTGGCAAAATTGAGGAGACAGCGATGAACAAACTCTCAAACCAAAACCGATTTGATCTCGACAGTTTATTTGATCACTTTCTCAGTCCCCTTTCCACTTCCGACCCGGGTTTTTTCAGCCCCAGAGTTGATATTACCGATAAAGGCGACCACTTCATCATCGCCGCTGAACTGCCCGGTGTTGATAAAGAGAATATTCATCTTGAGCTGCACAATGGCGTGCTTACCCTAAGTGCTGAGGTGAAACAAAATGAGAAAGAAGAAAAAGAAGGCCGGGTAATACGTCAGGAGCGGCGTTACGGGCATTTCCAGCGAAGCTTCACCGTGGGCGATGCCGTACAGGAAAATGATATTACTGCATCGTTTGAGAACGGCATTCTTACGGTAACTGCGCCTAAAGCGCAACAGACTGAGCCTCAAAAACGGCGTATTGATATTCGGTAACACCGACACCACGAAGCTGGCCGCCTGCTGGATGGGGCGGCCACCTTCATCATTAATACTGTTAAAAAATGGGGGCCGTATGGCAACTCTCACCTTCCTTGGCGCGGTAAATGGTGTCACCGGTTCCATGCATTTATTAAAAACAGCCACCAGTACCGTACTTTTAGATTGTGGTCTGTTTCAGGGCGGTCGTAAGGTGGAGGCAAGCAACAATGACCCCTTCCCTTTCGATGCCACATCCATTGATGCGGTGGTGCTTTCACATGCACACCTGGATCACTCAGGCCGGCTACCGCTGCTAGTCAGGCGTGGCTACAAAGGCCCGATTTATATGACGCCGGCCACCAGCGATTTGATTGATGTCATGTTAAAGGATGCAGCCTCCTTACAAATGCGGGATACCGAGTGGGAGAATAAACGCCGGCTTCGTGCAGGCAAACCGCAAATTGACCCGCTCTATACGCTGGACGATGTCGAGGACACGCTGGCACTATGCCAGCCTCTGCCTTATGAGAACGAGCTAGCTGTTACCCGTGATATTACGCTGAATCTGCGTGAAGCGGGTCATATTCTGGGCTCCTCCATTGTTGAGTTGTTTATCAGTGACACATTGCCAATCCGTAAGCTGGTTTTTTCTGGCGACCTGGGCAATGCGCAGGCTGCTCTACTCAGAGATCCCGCCAGTATCACACACGCCGATGTGGTGTTGATGGAGTCGACTTACGGGGACAGAGAGCATCGCTCCATTGCCGATACACTGGATGAATTTGAATCAGTCATCACCCGCGCATCTGCTGACGGGGGCAATATCCTCATCCCGTCTTTTGCGGTTGGCCGGACTCAGGAAATTATTTTCAGGTTAGGCGCCCTGTATCAGCAGGGTAAGCTGCCGCAGCAACTGATATGTTTAGACAGCCCCATGGCAATAGCAGTAACTGAGATATACCACCGCTATCAGGATGTATTTAATCATGAAGATATGCAGCTGATGAAGCGCTCGGGCGATAATGTCTATTCTTACAAATACAAAAGCCTGCACAGCTTTTTACCCACACTACGCTACGCCGTGACTACGCAGGAATCAATGGCACTGAACCGGGTAGAACGTGGCGCTATCATTATTGCCGGAAGTGGTATGTGTAACGGTGGCAGGATCCGACATCACTTAAAACACAATTTGTGGCGACAGCAATCCCATGTAGTGTTTGTAGGCTACCAGGCCAATGGCACGCCGGGGCGCTTGTTGGTAGATGGCACGAAACGCATAAAGATGGCCGGCGAATCGATTGCCGTTAACGCGCAGATCCATACATTGGGCGGCTTTTCGGCGCACGCCAGTCAGTCACAGCTTATTGACTGGTTTTCACACTTTGACACACCCCGCCCCCCTTTATATCTGGTCCATGGCGAAGACGATGCCAAAAAAGCGCTCAGACAAGCCTTATTAAAAGCAAACTGCCATGCAACGATACCTGTGTCAGGACAAACTATCGATATTTAATCCGCCACAGACACTGCACTGCTACTTTTTCCACGTCGAGGATAAAAAAACTGTAATATTGTTCACTGAAGCAAGACTAGGGATAGAACACTGAAATAAGGAGAGTTAAACGTGAACGATATATTAACCCAGTTTGAAAATGCATCAGCTTTACAGCTTTCGGTCATCATCCTGGCGATGGGGCTGGTGTGGTTTTTACCCTTTTTGCTGGCGCTGGTTTTTAATCGGCGTCAAGCCAAATTAATTGCCATCGCCTGTGTACCGGCTGGCCTCTCTGTTGTTGCCTGGTCAGCACTGATGGTGTGGTCAGTGACAGGTAAGGCGGCTGAAAAATATTTGCCCAAGCGTGTTAAAGCCAAATTAGAAGCTGGCGGTTAGCCTGGGCAGATAATATCGAACCGACTATGCCGCGCGTTGCTGCAGCCAGCGCGCGCGGCGTAGTTCAATATCCGCCACTTTCTACGCATACTGTCATCTTCTGCGGTTAGGAAAAGTGACGGTTCACTTCTTTAATCCAGTGCGCTTTTTCATCTTGTGTTAAAAAGCTGGCTTTAAAGCTGTTTACTACCAATGCCCGTAGCTGATCTTTTGTCATGCCCAGCGCTGTATCCAGTGCCTCAAAGTTTTGATTCAGATATCCGCCAAAGTAAGTAGGATCGTCGGAATTAACCGTTACCAACAGCCCCTCATCCATCAACGTGAATAACGAATGCTGACGCATATCTCTGATCACTTTTAGCTTAAGATTACTCAGTGGGCAGACTGTCAGCGGAATTTGTCGCTGTTTTAAAAGCGCTATCAAATCCGGATCTTCGAGACAGCGAACACCATGGTCAATTCTGTCTACACCCAGTGTGTGAATAGCTTGCCAGATATAATCGGCAGGCCCTTCCTCACCGGCATGCGCCACGACACGAAAACCCAGTCTGCGCACCTGTGCAAATACACGCCTGAATTTTACCGGAGGATGGCCTTTTTCAGAGCTGTCCAGGCCCACCGCATCAATGTAACGATAATAAGGCCTGGCCTGCTCTAACGTATCGAATGCTTCTTGTTCACTTAAATGGCGCAAGAATGACAGAATCAGTTTTACACTCATTCCCCACTGCTGACGGGCTTTATCTATCGCTTTTAAAAAACCCGGCATAAAGATATCGTAGCCGATACCCCGCTCTGTGTGGGTTTGCGGGTCGAACATGATTTCGGCATGAACAATGTTTTCTTCTTTGCATTTACATAAGTAAGACCACATCAAAGCAAAAAAATCGTCTTCGTCCAGTAATACACTGGCACCGGCATAATAGATATCCAGAAAACTCTGCAGGTTGGAAAACTGATAAGCCGCTTTTATTTGCGCCACATTTTTGTATGGCAGCGGGATATTGTGCTTGGCAGCCAAAGACCACATGAGTGATGGCTCCAGCGAGCCCTCAATATGTAAATGCAGCTCGGCCTTGGGTGCCGATGCAATTAGAGAAGATAAAGTCATAAGTTCGCTTTTAAGTATTGGCCCTGTCGGGCGCTGTTGTTACAAACCGATAACATGCAATGTCTTGCACCTGACTGTTGGTTCCAGCACAATTGCGCATTGTTCACCGCGTCTGATGATATTGCTTATTTATTCTAGTCATTAAACGCATGTCTTAAAAGCCATTTTCAATTTACTCAATGATATGGTTGCCAGGGGCGTTCACGTCTTGGCTATATAGCCATCCTTCGCGGTGCTGATTTGTGTTCAGCACAAGGCACCCTGCAACCTGACCAAATGGTCAATGTGCTCATTGTCCACAGTGCTATACACCCATTGTCATTTTTCAGTACGAGTAAATTCATGTCACCATCATTTCTGGACAAATTTTTTAAGCTATCCGAGCACGGTACGACGGTCAAAACCGAACTGGTCGCCGGCCTGACAACCTTTGCAGCCATGTCCTACATTCTGGTGGTGAACCCCGGTATTCTGGGGCTTAGCGGTATGCCCGTTGAAGGACTTATCACGGTTACCGCGCTTTCTGCCTGTATTGGTACGTTGCTAATGGCATTGATGACTAACTACCCTATCGCGCTAGCCCCCGGTATGGGGCTGAATGCATTTTTTGCCTTCACGATATGTATGACCCGGGATATTTCCTGGCAGGCCGCGCTGGGTATTGTTTTTTGGAATGGAATATTATTTTTGCTACTGACCCTTACAGGCGTCAGAACCAAAGTGGCAGAAGCCATCCCCGCTTCACTGAAAATAGGCGTACAGTGCGGCATCGGCCTGTTTATCGCATTTATCGGTTTACGAAATGCGGGACTGGTCGTTGATCACCCTGCCACGTTTGTCACGCTGGGCGACTTATCAGAGCCATCAACCATGCTCGCGCTGGCCGGGATATTACTGACTATTGTGATTGTTATAAAACAAGTTACCGGTGGCATTTTATTATCGATTATCGCACTGAGTATTATCGGGCTGTTTATCCCTACTGCTGATGGCATGCTAACTGCGCAGCCTGATGCCATCGTCGGCATGCCCCATGGCATTCAGGACACCTGGATGGCGATGGATTTGTGGTATCCGATTGAGCACTTTTCGCAAACCTGGGATCTGATTTTTGCCCTGATGTTCGTCAATATGTTCGATACCATCGGTACTCTCATCGGCGTTTCGCGCCGCGCGCATCTGCTGGATGAACACGGAAAACTGCCGCGTATTGGTTCAGCGATGAATGCAGATGCAACTGCCAGTATTGCCGGCGCTGCACTAGGCACCTCACCGGTAACAAGTTACGTAGAGTCAGCGGCCGGTGTGTCTGCAGGCGGGCGAACGGGGCTCACCGCACTGACAGTGGCAGCCTGCTTTTTACTATCACTTCTGTTTACCCCTCTGATGGAGGTGATTCCATTAATGGCCACGACACCTGCGCTTATCATGGTGGGCATTTTAATGATGGACTCTATCCGGCAGCTTGATTTTGATGATTTGGGCGCGCTGGCGACCGCATCGGTAGCGCTACTGGCGATGCCGCTTACTTTCAGCATCAGCGAGGGGATAGCCCTGGGGTTTATCACCTATGTTACTGTGATGGTTGGTACGGGCAAAGCACGTGAGGTCAGCCTGTTGACCTACGCACTGGCACTGATCTTTTTGCTACGCTACGCATTAGACCTGAAATAAGCAAAACGCCCGGCTGTCTGTAAGACCGGGCTGTTTTTTTGTATCAGGTACCCGGCGTTTAAATACCTTCGTAAGAAAAGGTCACCGCCTTATTATTCATAAACATCACTTTGATATGTTTATCTTCCTCATCACCCCACATGCAACTCTGCGTGCCCAGTGAGCGACTGCAGCGTTCTGCTGAGCCCAACACATCTTCCACTTCAGCCTGTGACATACCCATTTCAAGCTTGTCGTAATTTTCCTGAGTCAGCTTTGAACACCCTGCAAGTATCAAAAGCACACCCAGCACTATTATCGTGTGTTTCATTTGTCCTTCACCTGTCTTTCACACTACCAGACAGTTATTACACGTATTAGTTATGCCTTATCTACACCAAAGTGACGACTAGCGGATGAAATTTAATACCTGAAATCATCTGTCTGATACATTCACAATAAACGATACGTCCATCATGACGCGGCCTGACGCTATTGGCAACGAAAAACAGACGTAATTTTACTGTTCTTCAGACACCGGCGTTTCATACTTTTTCGGTACTGTCAGACCACATCCTTTTAAGACCATATTAATCAATGTGTTGGTAGCGGTATTAAAATCAGCCCTGGACATTTTCTGCCCCTGCAGATGCGTTATCTGAGTAGCAAAATCGGCATAGTGCTGCGTACTTCCCCAGATATTAAACAACAGAAACGCGGGATCCACAGGATCCATCTTACCGGCATCAATCCACTGCTGAATAACCGCTACACGAGAAGACATCCACGCCTTATGTGCGTTGTTAAAGTCCTCATTCAGGTTTGGCGCGCCATTGATGATCTCCATCGCAAAAATGCGTGAAAGCAGCGGATGCGTTTGTGATAAGCGCATTTTTTCGCTGATATACTCGGCCAGAATTATGGCCGGTTCGTCCTGTCCGGTAGCCTGATCAAAGCGTGAATTCCATAACGCCAGAATGCGTGACAGGACGGTCTGATATAGCGCCTGTTTCGACTTAAAATAATAAAGCACATTGGTTTTGGGCAGACCCGCAGTATCCGCGATATTTTGTACCGATGCCCCACCATAACCGCACTGTGCAAAAACCTGTTCTGCGGCCTGTAAGATTAAGCGACGATTTTTATCGCCAACGGAGGACCCTGCTGTACTTTTCGCCATGTCAGACCTGATAGCTGGCAACACCTTTTTAACCGGTGTCAGTTGTGAAAAATTAAGGCGCATAATAGTGCCACAGTATTTTTGCAACGCAACTGTGCATTCGTAAACCACCGGGTATTACTCATCCACAAACGTGCCGGCGGTGTATAATTGTTAATGCGCTGGTGCGTGCGCTGATTTCACCGCATCGCAAGGATAAGGAACGACAATGACACTGGATAAACTCAATACAATGTCTCTTGCCGGGGCCTCAGACTGGTTAAGCCATATCTGTGCTGCCAGAAGCTGGATTAGCTGTATGGTAGAAAGCCGGCCGTATAAATCTGTTCAGGCAGTTCGTGAAGCCGCGTTAAAACATTGGGCGTCCTTATCTGACAGTGATTATCGCGAAGCGCTGGCCGCCGAGCCTGTGTTGAAAATAAGTATGATTACCGACGAAGTCAGCGCGGACAAAAAGCTGACTTTTAATACGCTTAATGTTGAATACCTTAAAAAGCATGGTTTTATTTTCATCACCTCTACCCGACAGCGCTCAGTGGAAGATGTCATCAACGAGCTTGATGAGCGGTTAAGCCGTCCGACAGACGATGAACTCGCCACTGCCACAACCAGTTTCAGCAAGTTAATTGAAATGCGTCTGCAGAATCGACTTGATAGCTAACCTGACTAAATGGTCAATTTTCTTGCTCTGGGGCACAAGCCCCTGTAAACTCCCGCAGCAACCGCTACAGCGCTTGCCTGATATATTTCTTCTGCTTTTTTGTTGTAACTAATCGAGGCTGTCAGTGAGTAAACACGACTTATTTCGTGCTGGTATCGTCCACTTTCCCCATCAAACTGCCCAACCGGACTCAGATGCTGAATGCTTCAGCGACGGCGCACTGGTTATTGCCCGGGACAAAATCGTCGCTGTGGGTGAATATGCAGATATTGTTGGCAGGTATCCTGATGCGACATTGCATGATCTTCGCGGAAAATGGATTGTCCCCGGTTTGATCGATAGCCATTTGCACTTCCCGCAAACTGAAATGATTGCCTGCTATGGCAAACAACTACTTCACTGGCTAGAGCAGTATACCTTTCCTACCGAGAGCAAGTTTTCAGAACCTGACTACTGTCGACAGGTTGCGCCGGCTTTCATTCGTCAGCTGATTAAAAACGGGACCACGACCGGTCTGGTATTCTCTTCGGTACATGCGGATGCGACAGATGCATTATTTGAAGCCGCGTCGGACATCAATATGGCAATTATCGCCGGAAAGACCTGTATGGACAGAAACTGCCCGGGCTGGTTGCAGGATTCAGCAGAAACGGCGCAGCTACAGAGTGCGCAGTTAATCAGTAAGTGGCATAAAAAAGGCCGAAACCTGTATGCATTGACGCCGCGCTTTGCGCCTACCAGTACAGAAGATCAGATGCATGCACTGGGTGAGTTGTCGCAGCAGTATCCTGATGTGTTTATACAAACCCATCTGTCTGAGAATATGGATGAAATTGAGTGGGTAAAATCCTTGTACCCACAATGTGATGGCTACCTTGATGTTTATGACAGATATCATATGGTACGCCCCCGGGCTGTATTCGGGCATTGCATTCATATGACAGACAAAGAATGGTCACGGCTGGCAGAAAGCGGCGCTACAGCCGCATTTTGCCCCACTTCGAATTTATTTCTGGGCAGTGGCTTGTTCAATCTGGATAAAGCACGTAGCGCAGGCGTGCACCTCGCGCTGGCAACAGATGTAGGCGCTGGCACCAGCTTTAATCTGCTCAAAACGTATGGTGAAGGGTATAAAGTCGCGCAATTAAACGGTCAGTCATTCTCTTCGCTTCAGGGCCTGTACAGCATGACCCAGGGGCCTGCGGTCGCCTACAACCTCGATGACAGTATCGGTAACCTGAATCCGCAAACCACAGCCGACTTCGTCGTGCTTGATCCGGTGTTTGATGAGCTCACCGCAATGCGTCTTGAAAACAGCCATTCAGCCCAGGATATGCTATTCGCTCTGAGTATGTTGGGCGACGATCGGGCGATATATCAAACCTGGGTTGCCGGACACTGCCAATACGAAAAACCCGGAGAATAGCCGGACTGATTGCGGGGCGCGATCAAAGCGCTCTGCGAAAGAATATTTAAGTAAACAGAAAATCGAAATGAAGAAAGTGGTGCGTCTACCCTGACTCGAACAGGGGA
>CAZOYR010000082.1:0-14661 GCA_964584105.1 uncultured Alteromonas sp. | reverse complement strand
AGATACACAACAAAGTTGTTTGCTGCTTTACCCACTTCCCGAATGGGAAGAAATTGAGCTTAAGCTCAGTAAATTCTCAAGTATGGTCCCCGCTGAACGTCGGATGCAGCGCTTACTGTTAGGCTATGCCACAGAAGGCGAAATGGACAAAAGCGGGCGATTTCTTCTTTCTTCTCCTTTACGCCAACACGCTAAACTTAATAAAGAAGTGATGTTAGTCGGGCAGCTTAATAAGTTTGAGATATGGGATGCCGATATCTGGGCGGCGCAAATTGATGCAGATATGCATACTGAGCGCGAAGGTAGTTTTGAGCTGACAGAACGTTTACAGGATTTTTCTTTATGACCAGTGAACTGGCTCACATTTCGGTCTTACTTAATGAATGCATTGAAGGGCTGGCAATTGACCCTGACGGTATTTACGTAGACGCAACCTTTGGGCGCGGTGGTCATTCTGCAAAAATCCTGGAGCAACTATCGTCACAAGGGCGCCTTATCGCTTTTGACCGCGATCCACAGGCCATTAAAGCGGCTGAACGTTTTGCTGATGATGAACGCTTTACCATTATTCATGAGCCGTTTTCAGAAATGGAAAACCAGCTGACGGCAATGGGTCTGGCCGGAAAAATCAATGGCGTCCTCATGGACCTTGGCGTCTCTTCTCCACAATTAGATGATGCCAGCCGTGGGTTCAGCTTTTTACGTGATGGCCCATTAGATATGCGCATGGATACATCTCGCGGCATGAGTGCAGCGCAGTGGCTGAATAATGCTGAAGAACAGGATATTGCCCAGGTCATCAAAGAGTTTGGTGAAGAAAAGTTCGGTAAGCGTATCGCCCACGCTATTGTGAACCGTCGTCAGACATCACCATTAAGCCGTACAGCAGAATTAGCAGCACTCATCGATGAAGCTGTGCCGGTAAAAGATAAATACAAGCATCCGGCAACACGCGCCTTTCAGGGGATTCGGATTTATATCAATGCGGAGCTTGAACAGCTTCGGGTTGGATTAAAGTGCGCCGTCGCCGTGTTAGGGCCCAAAGGACGATTAGCTGTAATTTCGTTCCATTCGCTGGAAGATCGTCTCGTCAAACGTTTTATAAAAGAGCAAAGCAAAGGAAAAGCGGTACCGCATAATTTACCCGTCACGCAAGCTGAAATAGATGCTGATAAAGTTCTCAAGCCAATTGGCAAGGCAATAAAACCGTCAGATGAAGAAATAAAACAGAACGTTCGCTCGCGCAGTTCGGTTCTCAGGGTGGCAGAAAAGTTATGAGTTCCAAACGGCAGGACGCCCCTGAAGGCCAGCTGCATCTGGCCTACCTACTGCTCGCTGATTTAACCCGCAATAAACTGCGGGTTTTGTTGTATTTAATGGTTATCGCTTCGGCGTTCGCGGTGATCCTTTCCAGTCACCATAATCGGCAGCAAAACATTGCTTTAGAAAAACTAATGCAAGAGCGTGATGAGCTGGATGTTCAGTGGCGCAATCTGGTGTTGGAGCAACGTGCACTCACCGAGCACAACCGAATTGAAGCCATGGTTGAAAAACAGCTTGATATGCATCGTCCGGGCGCTGAAGAAGAAGTGGTGGTAAGAATAAAATGAGTCGCCAGATAAACACATCAAAAAAGCGTAGTCGCGGCGCCCGTCAGAATGTAAAACCCAGTATGGTTCACTGGCGTTTTTTGACGGTTATGGGCGCGGTGGCGCTGGTATTTGTAGCCATTGCAGTGCGCGCCGCGTATATCCAGGTCATCTCGCCGGATAATCTGATTGAACAGGGCGACAGCCGTACCCTGCGTACCCGCAATATGCCGACGTACCGGGGGTTAATCAGTGATCGCAATGGTGTCGAGCTGGCCGTCAGCGTGCCGGTTCGCGCGATTTATGCCGACCCGAAAATTGTACATGAACAAAACGGTCTGGCTAAAACCCGTCGCTGGGAAGCGCTGGCCGATGTGTTGGGCCGCGATGTAGAGTCGCTTAAGAAAAAAGTCAGCAACCCCAGCCGCCGCTTTGTTTATCTGCAACGCCAGGTCTCACCTGCAATGGCCGACTATGTCAGTCAACTTGATATTCCGGGCATCTACCTGCGTCGTGAGAGCCGTCGTTACTATCCCAACGGTGAAGTCACCGCCCAGCTGATTGGCATTACCAATGTCGATGATACCGGTATAGAAGGGCTGGAGCGCTTATATAATGACTGGCTGACAGGCACGCCAGGTTCCAAGATTATACGACGTGATGCAAAAGGTCGTCAGGTAGAAATTCTGGAAACTAAAGACGGTGAAGCAGCCGGCAACCTTACACTGACCATTGACCAGCGCATTCAGGCCCTGGCATACCGGGAAATAAAAGAAGCCATGCTTTATTACCAGGCCACATCTGCCTCGGCAATGGTGCTGGATGTGGATACCGGTGAAATCCTGGCCATGGTCAACGCGCCATCATTTAATCCTAATGATCGCTCAGATGTTTCACCACGGCGTATGCGTAACCGGGTATTAACTGACGCCTTTGAGCCCGGTTCATCCATGAAGCCGCTTGCGGTGCTCTCTGCTTTGGAATTTGGCAACGTGGATATCGGCGATACGGTAGACACGCATCCGGGGTGGATGCGCCTGGGCGGCAGCCTGGTCAAGGATCATCGCAATTATGGCGAGCTGACGTTAGAAGAAATTATCCAGCACTCAAGCAATATGGGCACATCACGCCTGGCGCTGGGCGTGCCTAAAAACTTTTTACTGGATACTTACTATAATATGGGTCTGATGACCGACACCGGGACGAATATGCCGGGTGAAAGCAACGGTATTTTTCATGAGCGCAGCCGCTGGTCTGAATTTGAGCTGGCGACCCTGTCATTTGGCTACGGCATCTCTGTAACCACTGCGCAAATTGCACGTATGTACGCCACCATTGCGAATGGCGGCACCAAATATCCGCTGAGTATTGTAAAAAGCCCGAAATCTAAAGGCTGGAAGCCCCAGGCCGAGCGGGTGGTAAGTGAACGCAATGCGCAGGCGGTACGGAATATGCTGGAAAGCGTTGTACAGCGTGGTGGAACCGCCGTGAAAGCCGCTGTGCCGGGGTACCGTGTTGGCGGAAAAACAGGTACCAGCCGAAAAGCCGTTGCCGGGGGATATGGCGAAGAATACGTCAACATCTTTGCTGGTATTGCGCCGTTAAGTGACCCCAAACTGGTAACGGTAGTGTTAATCAATGAACCTGGCGGTGATCTTTACCACGCCGGTGACACAGCCGCACCGACGTTTTCAGCCATAATGGGCGGCGCCCTGCAGCTACTGAACATTCCGCCGGACGATAAGCAGGTCACTTCGACTCAGTGGCTCAGCGGAGATCAGCATGGCAGCTAATACCTTTACTCAGAGTATTCGCCCGTTACTGGCGAAATTCGGCATAGAAGCACCCGATATCAGAATTAATGGCCTGACACTGGACAGTCGTCAGGTATCCAGAGATTTAGCCTTTGTTGCCGTTAAGGGTCATAACCTGGATGGGCGCGATTTTATTCCTCAGGCTATCAGTCTCGGCGCGCGGGTCATAATGACGCAAACTGACGACAGTGAAGCGCATGGCGCACTGGAAATGCGCGGCGGAACAGTGATTGTTCATTTGTTTGATTTGCCTGCAATGCTGTCTTCGCTGGCGGCGGCATTTTACGATTACCCGGCGACCAAGCTTGAGACCGTCGCCGTTACCGGCACGAACGGTAAAACATCTGTCGTTCAGTTACTTAGCCAGCTTAATGCCTTACTGGATAGTCGCAGTGCTGCTATCGGCACACTGGGCAGCGGGGTGTATGAAGGTACTACTACACGCTGGGTCCCTTCACCGGCAGATAACACCACGCCCGATGCCATTTACATGCAGCAAATTCTGGCAGACTTTGTGCTTCAAAAGGTCCGTCAGGTGGCCTTTGAAGCCTCGTCCCATGCCATTGTGCAAGGACGATTGCGTCAGGTGAAAACAGATATTGCTGTTCTTACTAATCTGTCCCGCGATCATCTGGATTACCATCAGACGATGGCCAACTATGCAGCTGCTAAGCGAGGCTTGTTGAAGCAGCCCGGACTGCGTGCAGCTGTCATCAACGCCGACGACAGAGAACATAAAAACTGGTGTGATGCCGCTCAGCCCGGCACTGAAATTGTGCTGACCTCTGTGGGACACAATTCCCCGCTTTTATCAGAACATCGCCATTGTTTAGCCACAAATGTGCAATACCATCAGTCAGGCGTCCAGTTCAGGCTGGAAAGCAGCTGGGGCACAACTGTTGTGCGTGCGCCACTACTGGGTGAATTCAATGTAAGAAATCTGCTAAGTGCAATGGCTGTGTTATTTGTGCAGGGTGAGCGGTTCGACGATGTGGTACGTGTCCTGCCCATGGTGACACCTGTCAGCGGCAGAATGGAGGTATTTTCATTCCCACGCCACGCCAATATTGTGGTGGATTATGCACACACGCCTGATGCGCTTGACCAGGTGCTCACCAGTGCCAGAGCGCATACTGATGGCGAGCTGTGGTGTGTCTTTGGGTGTGGTGGTGATCGGGATAAAGGCAAGCGGCCGCTGATGGGAGAGGTTGCCGAGCATAAGGCTGACCATGTGGTGATCACCACTGATAACAGTCGCTCAGAAGATCCGAAGCAGATCGCACAGGATATCCGGGACGGACTCACGCAGCCTGCTGCAGCTATCTTTGAACCGGATCGCGAAGCCGCGGTGCGCTATTGTCTGACACACGCAAAACCTGATGATTTAATTATCGTGGCAGGTAAAGGCCACGAGAACTATCAAATTATCGACCAGAAAAAAATTGATTATAACGAGCGGGCAGTTATTGCACGCCTGCAAGAGGAGTACAGCAAATGATAATAAGAACGCTGTCCTGGATTGCCGAAAAAGTACAGGGGCGCCTACAGGGCGATGACCTGGAAGTTGGCGGAGTAAGCACAGATACACGAACATTGGCAGCCGGTGATCTTTTCATCGCCCTTACGGGACCAAACTTTAACGGCCACCGGTTTTTACAACAGGCGATTGAAAAGGGCGCCAGCGCCATTATCGCCAGCGAGCCGGTAGATGTATCAATACCGGTTATTTATGTGGAGGACACCCGGCTGGCACTTGGTGCGCTGGGCAGTGCGGTTAAACAGGAAGTGAATGTTAAAACTGTGGCAATTACCGGTAGCAGCGGCAAAACGACAGTAAAAGAAATGACCTCTGCCATTCTTTCTCGTCGCGGCAACGTGTTGGCTACAGCGGGTAACTTTAATAATGACATCGGTGTACCGCTTACACTGTTACGCCTTGAGGAAAATCACGACTTTGCAGTGATGGAGCTGGGCGCGAATCATCTTGGTGAAATTGCCTACACAACAGATTTGGTCAAACCCGACGTGGCTACGGTGGTAAACGCAGCAGCATCACACCTTGAAGGCTTTGGTAGTTTATTGGGTGTGGCGCGGGCGAAAAGTGAAATTTTTAAAGGTCTGGATAAAAGCGGTGTAGCGCTGGTCAATGCCGACAGCCAGTTCTCTGAATTCTGGCTGGGCAAGTTAAAGCATCAGAAAACACTGACATTTTCTCCTGATCAGAAAAACGCCGCTGATTATACCGCCGAAGATATCAGTCTTGGCCTGAATGGCTGCGCAGAATTTCAGATGGTAACCCCGCAGGGCCGGGTTAGCATTCAGCTCACGGTGCCCGGACTGCACAACGTAGGTAATGCGTTGGTGGCAGCCGCATTAAGCCTTCAGGTGGGCGCATCACTGGATGATGTGCGCGATGGGTTACGTGAAATGAGTCAGGTAAAAGGGCGGTTGAACGTAAAACAATTATCCGGCCAGGTGCGTCTGCTGGATGATACGTACAATGCCAATGTCGCATCAGTCAATGCGGCTATTGACACGCTTTCAAGCTTTAGTGGCATGAAAGTGCTGGTTCTGGGCGATATGGCGGAGCTGGGTGAAAAAGCCCGTTACTACCATGAGCAGGTGGGAGAATATGCCAGACAAAAAGGCGTTGATCATCTGTATTCACTGGGCGTGCTGAGTCAGCATGCCAGTTCTGTTTATCAGGAGCTGGGGCAACATTTTACCGATGTGCAAAGCCTGGTGACAGCGCTTGAAACCTTATGTTCAAGTGAGCAACGTGATATTTCCATTCTGGTGAAGGGATCACGTAGTTCAAAAATGGAAAATGTAGTAGAAGCAATCGAGGTATCCCCGCTGGGAAAGCTTGAACGCCGTCGGGAGCGTATGGCATGTTAATTTGGCTGGCTGAGTGGTTAACCCAGTTCGAAACAGGATTTAACGTATTTTCATATCTGACAATGCGTGCAATTCTGAGCACCCTGACGGCGCTGCTTATCGCCATTATTATCGGCCCTAAAATGATTCGTGCACTGCAGCGTATGCAAATTGGCCAGACAGTGCGTGATGACGGTCCTGAAAGTCACTTATCCAAAGCGGGCACACCAACGATGGGCGGGCTGCTGATTTTAGCGGCCATTGTAGCCAGTGTGCTGTTGTGGGCAGACCTGACCAATCGCTATGTGCTGGTCACCCTTACGGTGGTTATAGGCTACGGTATAATCGGCTTTATTGATGACTACCGTAAAGTTATCCGCAAGGACTCCAAGGGCCTGATTGCACGCTGGAAATACTTCTGGCAATCCTTAATTGCGCTGGGCGTCGCACTCTACCTTTACACTACCGCCAGTTCACCGGCTGAAACCAGTTTATTGGTGCCGTTTTTCAAAGATGTCTTCCCACAGCTGGGTCTGTTCTTTGTCGCGGTGGTCTACTTCGCACTGGTGGGCACCAGCAACGCTGTCAATCTGACCGATGGACTGGATGGTCTGGCGATTGTCCCCACTATTCTGGTGGCAGGGGCACTGGCGATTTTTGCCTATGTTACCGGAAATACAAATTTTGCCTCTTACCTGAATATTCCGTTCATTCCATTGACCGGAGAGCTGGTTATTGTGTGCACAGCGATTGTGGGCGCGGGCCTGGGCTTTCTCTGGTTCAATACCTATCCGGCGCAGGTATTTATGGGCGATGTCGGCTCTCTGGCACTGGGCGGTACGCTGGGAGTGCTGGCTGTGCTGGTCCGTCAGGAAATTGTACTGATTATCATGGGTGGTGTATTTGTTATCGAAACGCTTTCGGTCATCCTACAGGTGGGCTCGTATAAACTGCGCGGGCAGCGCATCTTCAGAATGGCACCAATTCACCATCATTATGAATTAAAAGGCTGGCCTGAACCCCGCGTGATTGTGCGCTTCTGGATCATTTCGCTGATTCTGGTTCTGGTTGGTTTAGCCACACTGAAGCTCAGGTAAAAATGATGTGTAGTACTGTCGAAAACAAAAAACTGGTCGTTGCTGGCTTTGGAAAAAGCGGGCAGGCGAGTGCGCAGTTTTTGATCGACAATGGTCTCAATTTTTCTATCTGGGACACCCGACAGGATATTGCTGTACCGGATTGGGTGACCGGCCCTTTCTATGCCGGTGCCTTACCGGATGATTTCTGGCAGGATATCGACCTTGCCGTTGTATCACCGGGTCTTGCGTTATCTCATCCTGAACTGCAACGTGCGGTAGCACATGGTGTCGAACTGATTGGCGAGATTGAGTTGTTTGCACGCTATAATCAGGCCTCCGTTATTGGTATCACTGGCTCCAATGGTAAAACAACGGTCACGCTGCTGGTCACGCATATTTTAAAAGCGGCCGGTGTGGATGCTGTTGCAGCAGGCAATGTAGGGACCCCTGCGCTTAGTACACTTAACGCTGCGCCAGATTGGGTGGTATTAGAACTGTCCAGTTTTCAGCTTGAAACTACCCATTCACTGCAACTTGAAGCGGCAACCATTCTCAACATCAGCGATGACCACCTGGACCGCCATAAAACGCTGACTGCGTACAGTGATGCTAAGCAACGGATTTACAACCATGCCAGCCATGCGCTGTGCTGGCGTGAGCAACAGGTTACTTATCCGCTGCCTCTGGCTGTGCAGGTTACTGAATTTGGCGCATCCCGGACCGACGAAGATTTTGGTCTGAACGAAAACTGGGTAACCTGGCAGGGTGAAAAGCTACTTGATATAAACAAGGTTAAGCTGGCCGGAACGCATAATATTCTCAATATTCAGGCAGCCATCGGTCTGGCCATGCTGGCTGGCATCCCAGCACCAAAAGCAGCTGAAGCCGTATACACGTTTGAGCCTGTGCCGCATCGCTGCGTGCAGGTTGCCAGTCATCGTGATGTCAGCTGGATTGACGACTCTAAAGCTACGAATGTGGGAGCCACACTGGCCGCAATCACTGGCATTGGCGCGCAGTGTGCCGGCAAGCTGATTCTTATTGCCGGCGGTGATGCTAAAGGGGCAGATCTTTCGTTACTGCGCGATGCGTTGCATGCCTACGTAGATAACCTGATCACACTTGGCAAAGATGGACCGGCAATTGCCGCATTGTATCCTGAGGCGATTCAGGTTGAGACGATGCAATGTGCCGTTGAGAAGGCACAATCACTGGCCTGCGCCGGTGATACCGTCTTATTGTCTCCGGCCTGCGCCAGCCTGGATATGTTTGACAATTATGAGCATCGGGCGGCGGTGTTCAAACACGCCATTGACGAGGTGTATGCATGATCGCCAGCATGAATGCAAAGCTGAGTGAACTGTTCAGCGCCCGCCACGGCGTACCCGCGCAGTCAGCGTCTACCAACCTTTATGATAAACCACTGATTCTGGTCACACTGGCCCTGATGTCAATTGGCCTGATCGTGGTGACGTCTGCCTCCATGCCCGTGGCTGAAAGAGAATACGGCAACCCGTTCTTTTTCTCCATTCGTCACGGTATTTATCTGGTGCTGTCGCTGATCGCCGCGGGCGTTGTTTTACAGATCCCTATGCGATTCTGGCGCATTTTCAATCCTTACCTGCTGTTGTTTGCTATGGGCTTACTACTGGCGGTGCTGCTGGTAGGAAAAAGTATAAACGGGAGTACACGGTGGATTGTAATCGGCCCGATGACGCTGCAACCTGCAGAGCCTGCGAAACTATTTTTCTTTGCATATCTGGCGGGCTACCTGGTTCGCCGGTATGAAGAAGTCACTGAGAATCTGAAGGGCTTTTTTAAACCCTTAGTGGTGCTGTTTTTTGTTGCCATTATGCTGTTGATGCAGCCGGACTTTGGCACGGTGGTTGTTATGCTGACAACCACCATGGGATTGCTGTTTCTGGCGGGCGCCAGATTGTGGCAGTTTTTCGGCGTGGTGTTTGTTGGCCTTGCAGCAGTGGTAGGCCTGATTGTAATGGAAGAATATCGTTTACGACGCGTTACTTCTTTTCTTGACCCCTGGGCTGATCCATTTGGTAGTGGGTACCAACTTACCCAGTCATTGATGGCATACGGTCGCGGCAGCTGGTTCGGGCAGGGGCTGGGTAACAGTTATCAGAAACTGGAGTTTCTGACCCAGGCGCACTCGGACTTCATTATGGCAATTCTGGCTGAAGAGCTCGGTTTTGCAGGTGTACTGCTCATTTTAGGACTGATCCTGTTTCTGGTCCTGCGCGCCTTACGAATAGGCAATCTTGCCTTGCAGGCCGGGCGTCCCTTCGAGGGCTATCTGGCTTACGGCATTGGTATTTGGTTGAGCTTTCAAACAGCGGTAAACGTAGGGGCCAGTGTTGGTGTCGTGCCGACCAAAGGACTGACCTTGCCGCTGGTCAGTTATGGCGGAACCAGCCTGATTGTCATGATGGTTGCCATCGCGCTGCTGATTAGAATTGACTTTGAAATCAGGCTGGACGGACAGCGAGCGCCGAAAAAGAAAAAAGCAGTCAGAAGGCTGGAAAATAAATCTCAACCGCAGGCGAACAGCAGCGAACAATCTCAAAGCAAAGCGCAGGTAAAAACTATGCTTGAGGATGTGCAGCAGGAGGCCGGCCATGACTAAGCGGTGTCTGATTATGGCAGGAGGCACCGGCGGGCATGTTTTTCCTGCACTTGCAGTGGCTCAAGCGCTAACCCAAAAAGGCTGGCAGGTAGAATGGCTGGGCACCGCAGAAAGGATGGAAGCGAAGGTTGTGCCTGAACATGGATTTCCTATCCACTTTTTGCCGGTAAAAGGCATTCGCGGTAAAGGATTCACAGCACGATGGCAAGGGCTCAGCGCGCTGCTCAGAAGTTTGGGCCAGGCGAAAACGCTGATGAGAGCATTGCAGCCTGACTTAGTGATAGGCTTTGGCGGGTATGCCAGTGGACCGGGCGGCGTGGCGGCCAGGCTGGCTAAAATTCCTTTAGTTATCCACGAACAAAATGCGGCCATTGGCATGACCAATAAATTATTGGGCAGAGTTGCAAATCGCATTTTGCTCGGGTTTAGAGAGGCAGCATCGCAATTTGGCCCGGCCTCATCAAAGTGCGTAGTAGTGGGGAATCCTATCCGCGATGACATACGCGCGCTGCCAGAAAAAGCGAGCGTTCACTCACCGCTCAGAGTTCTTGTGGTAGGAGGCAGTTTAGGTTCGATGCCATTGAACACAATGGTGCCCGATGCGCTGGCGAGCCATGCGCAGGTGGAAGTCTGGCATCAGTGCGGAAAAGGTAATCAGGCAGCGCTGCTGGATGGTTATGATAATGCGCGGTGTCAGTATAAAGTCACCGAATTTATTGATGATATGGCAGATGCTTACGCGTGGGCGGATGTGATAATCTGCCGCGCGGGTGCGCTGACGGTTGCTGAGGTGGCTGCAGCTGGCCTGTCTGCTGTATTTGTTCCGCTGCCTCACGCGGTCGATGATCATCAGACAAAAAATGCCGCGGCGCTGGTTAATGCTGGTGCCGCCACGCTGATTCAGCAACATGAATTAGCACAACAATTACCCGACGTTATTGCCCGATGGATAGCTCATCCCGAGGAATGCCTGGCGCAAGGCAGTAAAGCGCGTCAGCTGGCAATCGTCGATGCAACAGAACAAGCAGTAAACCAGTGTCTGCAGCTGGTAGGAGATACGGCCTGATGGTTTTGGAAACGCCGTTTCAAAGTCCGCAGATGCGGAAAGTTAACAAGATATTTTTTATCGGAATTGGTGGTGCTGGCATGGGCGGCATCGCAGAAGTGTTGGCTAACGAAGGTTATTTGATTGCCGGTTCGGATATTCAGCCCGGGGCAATGACCGAGCGGCTGGGCGAGCTGGGGGCCGAGGTATATATCGGTCATGCGCAGGAAAATGTAGTTGGCGCAGATGTGGTGGTCGTGTCCAGCGCCATTAACGAACAAAATCCGGAAGTTCAGTACGCGCGCAAGCATCGGATCCCAATCATTCGACGCGCGGAAATGCTGGCTGAGCTTATGCGCTTTCGTCATGGTGTTGCTATAGCCGGTACGCATGGCAAGACCACGACAACCAGTCTTATCGCCACTATCTTTGCCGAAGCTGAGCTTGACCCGACATTTGTGATCGGTGGTTTGCTCAACAGCGCAGGCACCAATGCACGGTTAGGGAAAAGTCGCTATCTGATTGCTGAAGCCGATGAGAGCGATGCCTCGTTTTTGCATTTACAGCCGATGGTTGCGGTAGTAACCAATATCGAGCCAGACCACATGGATACGTATGAAGGTGACTTCAACAGAATGAAGGACACCTATATCGATTTTCTGCATAACCTGCCTTTCTATGGCCAGGCGATTATGTGTGGCGATGATGAGAATATTCAGTCAATGCGCGACCGAATTGGCCGAAGCATTATTACCTACGGCTTTGATGAGAGTAATGATGTGCGGGCAGAAGACGTGATTCTGGGCTTCAACCAGGCGCGCTTTACCGCCATCCGCAAAGGTGCGCCGGCACTGGATGTCACCCTGAATCTCAGCGGGCGACACAATGTGCTCAACGCGCTGGCCGCAATAGCGGTCGCCACCGATGAAGGGGTCAACGATGCCGCGATTGCTAAAGCACTGGCAGAGTTCGGCGGAATCGGGCGTCGTTTCGAGATGCTCGGTCAGTTTGACACATCGGTCGGTCAGCTGACGCTGGTCGATGACTATGGTCATCACCCCACGGAAGTTGCCGCTACCATCGCCGCAGCCAGGGCAAACTGGCCGGAGCATCGGCTGGTCATGGTTTATCAGCCGCACAGGTTTTCCAGAACCCGCGACTTATACGAAGATTTTGTTGAGGTGCTTTCACAGGTAGACGTACTGCTGATGCTGGATGTTTATGCTGCGAGCGAGCAGCCCATCGACGGTGCCGACAGTAAATCACTGTGTCGCTCTATGCGCGTTCGGGGTCAGCTGGAACCTATCTATGTTGGTGATAAGGAAAACTTGCCCGGCATTCTGGCGAATATTTTACAGGATAATGACGTGGTAATGACGCAGGGCGCCGGAAATATCGGTCAAATAGCGCGATTTCTTGCTGCCAGCAACCTTGAGCCAAAAAATTTTTTGGATGAGAAAAAATAATGAACGATCGGTATCAGACAACTGATTTTGGCCGTGTTGCCGTGTTGCTGGGTGGCAATTCTGCCGAGCGGGAAGTCTCCCTGCGTTCAGGACAAGCGGTCCTGGCAAGTTTGCAACGCCAGTCAATAGAGGCATTTGCATTCGATCCTGCAAGCTCTCAACTTACTGATTTAATAGAGGAAAAGGTCGATCGTGTATTGATAATGCTGCATGGTCGGGGCGGCGAGGATGGTACCGTCCAGGGCGCGCTTGAATGGCTGGGGATCCCGTATACCGGCAGTGGCGTTTTGGGCTCTGCGCTGGCCATGGATAAGATTCGCAGTAAGCAAATTTGGGAAAGCCTGGGATTGCCTACGGCAAAATACCAAATTGCTGATAAAACAAGCTTTGAAGCTGGATCATGCAGCGCTATAATGAAAAAATTGGGGAATAAGGTCATGGTCAAGCCGGCTCGGGAAGGTTCGAGTATCGGAATGGCAAAAGTGACCAGCGCTAAACAACTCGAAACTGCCATTCAGGACGCCTTTAATTATGATAATCAGGTCCTGCTGGAACAGTTCATAGACGGACCAGAATACACAGTATCGCTGGTACAGGGCCGCGCCCTGCCGTCCATTCGAATGTCTACCCCCCATACGTTTTATGATTATGCGGCAAAATATCATGACAATACGACAGAGTATTTTTGTCCCAGTGGCTTAAGCGATAGTCAGGAAGCTGAACTGGCCAGGCTTTGTACGGACGCGTTTTATGCGTTATCGGGTAAAGGCTGGGGAAGAGTCGATGTGATGCAGCAAAATGATGGTTCTTTCTGTTTGCTGGAATCGAACACGGTGCCAGGTATGACGGAAAAAAGCCTGGTACCAAAAGCGGCTAAGGTTGCCGGTATGGATTTTGACCGTCTGACCCGCGCCATACTCGAAACCAGCATGCCGGATGAACTGGCGGATTTTGGATAACGCATGCAGTTATTGAGTCGGGAACAGGTACGGTTTTATAGCGGTGTACTTTTTCTGCTGGTGGTTGTCGGCAGCCTGATTTACGGCTCAATAGTCGTACGTGACTGGCTTAAAGATGAGCAGCGTATGCCGGTACAGGTAATCGACTTTTCCGGCGAGTATGAGCACATCAATATTGCCAGGCTGGAACGTAAAATCCGAAAGTCACAACCAGGCAGCTTTTTCGAGCTGGATGTGAACGAGGTGTTTGAACTGATCGAGTCACAACCGTGGGTGTATCGCGCATCGGTGAGAAAACAGTGGCCGAACCGTTTAAAGATTTATCTGGTCGAGCAGCAACCGGTGGCCCGGTGGAACGATGATATGTTGCTCAATCCCTACGGGGATACATTTGAAAGTGAAGGAATAACGCTTTCGCTACCGCAGCTGTTCGGGCCCGGAGGTAGCGAGAAAACAGCACTGGAAGGGTATAACGCCATGAAATCGTTGCTGGCGACATCGTCGATGAGTATCGCCGAGCTATCCTTAAGTGAGCGTTTTGCCTGGCAGTTGCAGCTTACCAGTGGCATAAAGCTCAATTTGGGGCGAAAGGAATTTATTGATCGGTTACAGCGGTTTATTGATGTTTTTCCACTGCTTAGCAAGCAGGATAAGCCGGTCAAATATGTGGATTTGCGCTACGACACCGGGTTAGCGGTAGGGTGGCAGTCAGATGAAAACGATAACGAACAAAGTTAGTAAGAGAGTATAAGTAACCATGTCAAAAACGGCTGAACGTAATTTGATCGTCGGACTGGATATTGGCACCAGTCAGGTGAAGGCAGTAGTGGGCGAAGCGCTCAACGACGGCCAGATCAGCATTGTTGGCGTGGGAACCCATGCATCAAAAGGCATGGATAAAGGCGGTGTCAACGACCTGAACCTGGTGGTGAAGTCTGTCCAAAGCGCGGTCAGTGAGATGGAGCTGATGGCTGACTGTCGGGTTTCATCGGTATTAATGTCGATTTCCGGTCGCCATGTCAAATGCCAGAACGAAAACGGCATGGTGCCAATTAACAATCAGGAAGTGACCCAGGAAGACGTCGACAACGTTATACATGCAGCCCGCTCAGTGCCTATTGCTGCGGAACGCAGATTGCTTCATGTTTTACCACAGGAATACACCATTGATGTGCAGGAAGGGATCAAAAA
>CAZOYR010000081.1:0-14732 GCA_964584105.1 uncultured Alteromonas sp. | reverse complement strand
ATGCGGCTCAGGCCATTTGCGGGCTGAATCGCACTGCCGCTGCTGTGCTGGGACAAAAACCAGATTTATTAACAGGCAAGTCAGTTGTCGATGTACTGCCAGAGAGTATACGCGAGTCGCTCGATAGTGCATTAGCCTCTGACTGGGAGCAGATACTGGTGTGTAAGCTTCCCGCCCGTGACCGCTATTTTCGTATTCGGGTGATTCCCAATATGCCGGATTCCACAGGCTGTCAGGGCCAGCTGGTGATTGAAGATGTCGATCAGTATGAATACAAACTCAGCAATGCCGCTGCAATGCAGGCGCATCAATATGCGTTGTGGAATCAGCCAAAACTAGGGATGGTGCAGTTACGTCCTGCCACTGGCGAGCTCATCGTAAACGATAGTCTTGCTTCGTGGCTGAAACAGGCCCCGCAAGATATTAAAGGCATTGAATCATTATTTTCAGATAAGTGTAAGAATGCTGTCGTGCAGCTTTTATCCCGGGCGGCGGAAGGCCATAGTGAGAGTATCGATGTTGACTTATTGAGCGCGGATAAGGCGATTCCTGTCACACTGCATGCCAGTGCAGTTGCGTATACGCTGGAAGATGACCCGCTTATCCACCTTACATTCATTAATCGCCAGGCAGAGTGTGAGCATGCCAGACAGGCGACAATGCATAAACGCCATTTTCAGTCGCTTCTTGCCATGGTGCCTCACAGCGTTTATCTGCTGGATAACGATTTGACGATTGCGCAGTACAACCGTGAGTTTGCCAAAACATTTGAAATTGAATCCGGTGTGGTAAAAGGGCAGAAAATCACTGAGCTAGCCGGGTTAAATGACAAAATTAAACAGCTTCACAACAGCCTTCAGGGCACTATGCTGAAGCAGGAAGTGGTAACGGTTGAAGGTGCTCAGGATGAGAGCCGGACACTGAAACTCTACTTACAACCTGTCAGCGAAAACAACCAGCGCACCGCTGTACTGGTTGTGGCTGAGGATTTGACAAAACAAATAGCCCTTGAAGATGAGCGCAATCATGCCAGACAGCGTTTGCTGAGCTTTATGGACCAGGCGCCAATGGGGGTTGTGATGTTTGATGAGCACGACATTATTAAAGAGTGTAATCATACCACGTCCAGACAGTTAGGTTTATCCGGCGACGAGCTGCGGGGTAAATCATTCTACGACTTGTTTACCCAAAATGAAGACGCCGACAAAGCGGCACGAAAACTTAAACGCCACGACCGGTTTGCAGAACTTCCCGCCCGACTTAACGGCGCACTAAAGCCGGTTTCTGCAACGCTGCATGCCAGTAAAATCAGTGAGCTTCCTCAGGAATTTGTATGCTGGATCGGCGGAAGAGAGGAACAGGAATTTCTCAATACCCGGTTTGAAAAGCTGATTAAATACGCCAGTGTCCCGGTGGGTATACTGAGTGATGACGGATTTTCTCATCTCAACTCCGCCGCGTGTGTTTTCTTCGGGTTAGATGATGAAGACGAGCTACTGGGCAGAAGTCCTGATTTCAGACCGCTTAATGGCAGCGAAGATGATAGCCAGCTGATGGCTGACAAATTAGCGCTGGCTAAGTCTCAAGGGCAGGTATTAACATTTAACTGGCAGCATACGCACCACGGTGAAGAATTACCCTGTGAGGTCACGCTCATTCCTATCCATCGCGACGGTGAGTTGCAATCCGTTATCTGTATCTGGGTCGATTTGCGTGCTATTGAACAGTCAAATGCAGCCCGCATGGAAGCCGTACGTTTAAGAGAAGCGGCGCAGCGCGAAGTGGAAGAGAAACAACAAATGCTGGCGACCAGTGAGGATAAGCTGTTGCGTCAGTCTGCTACGCTGGCAGAAACCGAGCAGTCACTGGCTTCCACAGAAAAGCGTCTGAACAGGGCTGAAGAGGATCTTTCTGAGAAACTTGAAACCATTTCAGATCTGCAGCAAGCACACAAAGATATTAGCGAACACCTTGCCAGCCTGCAAAGTGACTATGCGAGCAACCGCGCTCTACTGGCTGAAAGCCAGCAAATTAATACCGAGCTGGAGGATCAGTTAAGTCGCTCAAGTGCGAAAGTCGGTAGTCTTGAACAACAGCGCAGCCAGATCGCTGATGCATTGCAGTACAGCGAGCGAAAATACCGTCAGGCGCAGGCGCAACTTGACGAAAGCAGAAAAGAAACCGGCCGGCTTAAAGATGAGCAAGAGGCGCAACAACGTGAAGTGCAGCAATACGTAAAACAAATTGATACGCTAAAATCCTCTATTGAAGAAAAAGACCATGAGCTGACGGCAGTTGGCAGTAAAATTCAAACTCTGCAGTCTCAGTTAGTCAGTTCGGGCCAGACATCAGAAAAACTGCGTGAGCAATTACTGAACCAACGCAAGGCCAGTGAAGAAGCAGAAAAGCAACGCAGACAGATCGAACTGGCTTGTCAGGCGGCAGAGGCGGAGTTAGCCGCGAAAGCCAGAAATATCGACCATCTTCAGCATGAAATGGACATGCTCGAAAAAATGTCACAGCAGGAAAAAGGGGACATGGAAGCCTATGCCCGTCAGCTTCAGCAAGAACTGGAGCAGAAACAGTCCCAACTGAGCCAGACCGAATCTGCGCTGGTGGATATTCGCGCGCAGGCAGAAGCTGATCGTGAGGAAAAAGCTAAACAGCAGGATACCTTAGCCCGTCTGCAACGTGAAATGCAGGAAGCTGAAGCCCAGGCGCAGGCACGTCAACAAGAGATGGCAAAGCTGAACCAAACGCGTGAAGAAGAACAGGCCCGCCTGCAGGAAGCATTAGATGCTAAACACGCCTTGCTGACTGATACTGCGCAAAGTCTGGAAGAAGCCAAAAAACAAAATGAAGCCGCGGCGCAGGAAAAAGCACGACAGCAGGAGATTGTCAGTAAGCTACAGGAAGATATGCAGCGGACGCGGGCGGAAGCAGAAAGCAATCAACAGAAACTGGCAGAGCTTAATGCTGAGCGGATGGAAGAGCACGCAAGGCTGCAGGAAGACCTGAAAGCTAAGCAACAACAGCTTCAGGAAGCAAAGGCCACGCTGCAGGATAATCAGCAGCGTACGGAGTCTGATAAAGCGGAGCGGGTGAAGCAGCAAGCGGTGTTTGAAAAACTAAAGGCAGAGCTTTCATCCATGGAATCACGCTCTGCAGAGCAGCAGGCCGCGATTGAACAGACTGAAAAAGACCGCGAGCATGAGCAGGAAGAGATGGAGAAAGCCCTTGCTGCCCGTCAGGCTCAGTTAGACGAGACCAAAGCGGAGTTGCTGGCACGTCAAAAACAAATGGATGAGGAGAAACATGCACGTGAAGCCCAGCAGTCACTACTGGAGCAGCTGCAACGTGAGATGGCAGAGATGCAGGCGCAGGCGCAGGAGCAAAATGAGGTAATGGCGGCCAGCGAAAAAGCGCGTAAGGAAGAACAGGCACGTCTGACCCGGGAGTTACAAAGTAAGCAGGAGCAGCTCAGTGGGGCACAACGTGAACTTGAAACCCGCCAACAGCAAATGGAAGAAGAAAAGCTTGCCCGTGAAGAGCAGCAGGCGATGCTGGAACAGCTCAAAGCAGAGCTTGAGGATGTCGCCCAGCGAGCATCTAAGCAGCAAGAGATGATGAGTGGCAGCGATGAGCAGTGGCGCAAGCATCATGAAGAAATTGAAGCACAGAAAAAACAGTTACAACAGGCATTGAGTCAGGCTGAGAACCAGAATAGCGCCATGCAGTCACAGCTTGAGCAAAGTCGCGAAGCACTAACGCAGGCAAACTCTAAGGTGTCAAAAACCCAGAGTGAGGAGCAAAAACTGCAGGCAGAACTGGACGCTGCCAGGGACAAAGCCGAAGCGCTGAATGAAAAGCTCCGCCAACAGGAAGCTCAGGAAGCTGAGCTTAAATCGCAGGTACAAGAACAACAGTCAGCGTTGGGAGAGCGCGAGCAGAGTATCAACGAACTTAAATCCAGCCAGCAGGCGTTGACAGAAAAACTTGCGGCAGTAGAAAAGGAATATGCGCAAACCAAAGCATCGCTTCAACAGCAGGATTCCAGCCAGAACGAGTTAAGCGATTCACTGCGACAATTAGAAGAAGAATTAAATCAAAGTAAAGCTCAGCTAAGCGGTAAAGAAGAAGCCCTTGAGAAAGCACAGGCCAGGTTAAAAGAAAGTGAAAGTAAGCTGGCTGAGCAGGAAAAAGCGCTCATTGATGCACAAAAGGCAGAGTTGCAGTCAGCGCAGGACAACGAGGGCAACGATAATCCAGTTACGCGGGAGGTGCCAGATTTTGCTAAAGAGCCGGTTCCTGATGAGCCGCACGTGTGGTTCGATTTGTTGCCCTATTTACAACAAAATGAGCAGGTGGGATCGCTAGCACAATCGTTGACCTCCTTAATGGATACCATGAGTGATGCTGTTAAGGATATTGATGAGGCAGTTGCAGAAGACCGGCACGGCAAGATACTTTTGACCAGCAGAAACCTGGTGAAGCTGTTACGTACTATTCATTCTGAGCCGCTTAATGATATGGCCGAAAGGTTTGAAACAGACCTTGAATACAATAACGTTGATAACATTTCAATATTCTGGCCCATCGCCCGACAGAACCTCATGAAAACCCAACGGGTTATCTATTCACATCTTTACCAGTAATTATCCAGCCTTTGGTGTGCATACCTGACGCGGTATGCACACCAACGTTAAAGCAGACTTTTGCTAAAAATTGCCTCTACGGACTTTCTCTTTTCGATTATTTGTCGAAGTAAGTACGCTGTATACATAAATATCATATTGTATTAACATTGATTTACTTTGTTATTTACAAGCAGGCAGTAGATATGATGCAACGATCGCGGATGGGGCTGTTGTCCTTATGGGGCGTAAGCGTATTCACGCTGGCGGGGTGTAACTCAGATACCACTAGCAGTGTGCTGCACCAGTCAACTGAGCAAATGACACCGCCAGAATGGGATAATCCAAAGATATATAATGTAAACACGCTGCCGGACAGGGCTTATTTCACGCCCTACAAATCAAGGAGTAAGGCACTGGCGGGAAATGATAAGCAGTCTGCTTACTATAAAACGCTAAGTGGCGAATGGGACTTCCACTTTGCCGAAAATCCGCAAAAGCGACCCACATCTTTTTTCAGGGAGGATTTTGACACCTCAGACTGGGATTCAATTCCCGTCCCTGCAAATTGGCAGCTGCATGGATACGATTACCCGATTTACGTCAACCACGGCTATGGCTTTCCTAAGAACAAGCCTCATCCACCGGAATATAACCCGGTCGGTTCCTACAAGCGCACCTTCAGTGTGCCAGAAAGCTGGTCTGACAAACGAGTAATTTTACATTTTGGTGCCGTCCGCTCCGCTTTTTATGTCTGGGTGAACGGTGAAAAAGTCGGTTACAGCGAAGATGGCAAACTGCCTGCAGAGTTTGATGTCAGCCAGTATCTGAAAACCGGTGAAAACAGTATAGCGCTGGAAGTCTACCGCTGGAGTGACGGAAGTTATCTGGAAGATCAGGACATGTGGCGCGTCAGTGGTATTCAGCGGGATATATTTTTACAGGCCGTCCCAGGAACGCAGCTCTGGGACTTTCACGCTGATACACGCCTGACGAATAACTTCAAAGATGGTCAGCTTGAGCTCAATATCGATCTTACAAATGCTAAAAATAAGGCAGTGACGACAACGGTTAAGGCTGAAATTTATAACGGGAGGTCCTTGGTCTGGCACCAGGAAAAGGATGTAGGGATCGATGCAGGCGCTGATAGCAGCGTTTCTATGTCGCATACCATTAACGATGTGCAGCCCTGGTCAGCCGAAGTGCCCAAGCTGTATAACCTGGTACTGACTATGTCTCAGTCCGGCGAAGAAGATCAAATCATCAGTCAGGGTATTGGTTTTAAAAATGTTGAAATTAAAGGTGGTCAGCTATTGGTAAATGGTGAGCCTGTCATCATCAAGGGCGTAAATCGCCACGAGCATGAAGCTGAAAACGGACAGGCGATCGGTCGTGAAAGCATGCTCGAAGATATCAAGCTGATGAAGCGCTTTAATATAAACACAGTGCGGGCATCTCACTATCCGAATGACCCTTACTGGTACAAGCTTTGTGACCAATATGGTTTGTATGTCATTGATGAGGCAAATGTTGAGTCCCATGGATATGGTTTTGAGGAAGAAGGACTGGGCAATGATCCTCAGTTTAAAGATGCCATCCTTGACCGAATCAGCGGGATGGTTGAGCGGGATAAAAACCATCCATCTATAATTTCATGGTCTCTGGGCAATGAAATAGGGCCGGGCCCAACGATTTCAGAAGCGTATGAAATGGTCAAAGCAATGGATAATAACCGAATTGTCCAGTATGAAACCCGCGCCGATTGGTATCAGGAAAAAATGACCGATGTAGTAGGGTGGATGTACGCCGATAGAAATGAGATTTCCTCTAAATATTTAGGCAGCTACCCTGACACCCCGTTTATCTGGGTTGAATACGCCCATACTATGGGCAACAGTGGCGGAAATCTTAAAGAGTTATGGGATTATGTCTATAAGCATCCGCAGGTTCAGGGTGGCAGTATATGGGACTGGGTGGATCAGGGGTTGTCACAGACCACAAAGGACGGTAGAGAATACTTTGCTTATGGTGGTGACTTTGAACCTGAGGGAACACGTAATGCCAATAACTATCTGGCCAATGGCCTGATTGGTGCGGATCGTCAGCCGCACCCCGTTTTGTATGAGGTGAAAAAGCTTTATCAGAATATCGCTGTTGAGCAACAGGATGCTCTTCACTACACAATTTTCAACCGTAATTTCTTCAAAGACCTGAGCTATGTCACTATCGACTGGTCGTTGCTTGAAGATGGCCAGGTTGTCAAAAAAGGCAATTTGCCTTCGCTTAATACAGCGCCTCAGACTTCCGAAGCGATCAGTATTGATGAATTAGCCGCATTTGAAATGGAATCAAGCAGGGAATACGCCATTAATATCAAATTTCGTCTGAAGGAAGAGCAGGGTGTCCTTCCAAAGCATCATACTGTCGCCTCTGAACAATTCCTGCTTCAACAGAGCGCGCCTGATATAGCGCTGAAAGCCGCAGACAAGCTCGTCGTAGATCAATCTGCTGATGCAGTACATATTGCGGTAGATGATGTAACCCTGCAGTTCGATAAAGAAACCGGGGAACTTCGTAGTTATAAAAAAGCAGATACCGAGTTAGTTAAGCAAGGGTTGATACCAAATTTCTGGCGCGCGATGACAGATAAGGACTTCGGTAACAAACTACACGAAACCAGTGGCCAATTCCGCCATGCCGGTGACAAAGCTGTGCTAGTTGATAGTGAGATTGAAAAGCAACAGGGGAAAGTCAGGCTGGTGTACCGTTATCAGTTCCCACCACTGGCAAGCACCGGTAACATTGTGTACGAAATTGGTAATGAAGGGCAGGTAGCGGTTACGTACAACGCCTCCATGGCGGAAGATCTGCCGGAAATGCCTCGGTTTGGTCTGCAGATGCATATGCCGGAAGGCTTCGATGAAGTAAGGTGGTACGGTCGGGGCCCATGGGAAAATTATCAGGATCGCAATTTTGCTGCTGATCTTGGCATTTATCAGGCGTCAGTCAGTGAACTGTATACGCCGTATATCCGGCCGCAGGAGAATGGGAATCGTAGTGATGTACGCTGGTTGGAAATCAGAAATCAGAACGGTGCAGGTTTGAAAATTACCGGCGCGCCACAGTTTGATTTTACCGTGCACCATAATACGGTAGAAGATTTTGACTATCCAAAAGATGGTCCAAATCGGCATACATCAGACATACAACCACGGCCACTTACTGAGATTAATATAGATACCCGCCAACGTGGTGTAGGCGGCGATAATAGTTGGGGCGCTACACCGTACGACGATTATCGTTTGTTACCTGCAAAGCAACAGGCTTATGCGCTTAAGTTGCTGCTATCACCTCTGGATGCGAACCGTTAAGGAAGAGGTGAAATTAATAAAAAGCCCCGGTTTACCGGGGCTTTTTATTTAAACGCAGAAGCAAATACAGGATTAGTACGATACAGTCAGTTCGTACCCGGCGTACTTTCGCATATTAATCACTCTGTTATCATCCAGCAGCCAGTATTGGCCTTTAATACCCTGTAGGGTGCCGGAAAAGGCAGGGGTTTTGTCCAGATTAATCGATTTGATCTTGTCCGGATACGCCGTCACCGGATAATCGATTTCCACGGCAGATGAATCTGTTTCAGAGATCGCCTGTAAGCCTTTTTCTTCGCGTAACTTATCAAGCTCTGGTTGAAGTTCTGACAGCAGGCGCTGCTTTTCTGCTTCGAGATCCTGTTTATCTGGTGCGCCTTTGAGCATGGTTCGCCAATTTGTCTTATCTGCAATATGCGCTTTGAACAGGGTTTCTACCTGTCCGCTGGTCAGGCGATCAGGCACCCGCAGCATAACCAGGGCCTGACTGGCGCCCTGGTCCATCCAGCGGCTAGAGATACTGTCTTTTACATGCCGGGTAATACCTACCTTAAGGTTGCCGGTATTCGCCAGATAGACAAAATGATCACTCATACAGTGCGCTTCACCCCATTCAGGCTCACGGCAGGTTCCTTCGTGATAATGACACTTCTCAGGTTTGATAA
Organism: uncultured Alteromonas sp.; assembly: GCA_964584105.1. Taxonomy (GTDB): domain Bacteria; phylum Pseudomonadota; class Gammaproteobacteria; order Enterobacterales; family Alteromonadaceae; genus Alteromonas. The sequence goes on along the minus strand of CAZOYR010000081.1, from coordinate 6,062 downwards.
TACAGCTGTCACATTGCGCCAGTGTAATCAGGCAGCGGTAACAATAACCCTGATTAAAGCTCTTTTTCGTTTTACTGCCACAGTGAACACAATGAATCAGCCCGGAGTGACTGACATCCACCTCGCCACCAATCAGGGCGTTCATCTCTATTAGCTGGTCACCCACCGGCAGAGAATATTGTACAGTGTTATCATCTGGCGTAGCGCTGACGCGCATCTTTGCGATATTTCCGGTTAATGAAGGCATATTACTGACTTAACTCTCCGCGTAGGTTTTCAGATAGCATCTTTGTAAGTTGTTCAAAGGGCAACGACTTGGATAACAGATAGTGAAGCTTAGCGAGCGCGGCTTCTGGTGTCATGTCACTGCCCGGTAAGACACCGGCTTCAGCCAGACCATGACCAGTAGCATAGCCGCCCATATTTACCCTGCCGCGCATACACTGAGTACAGTTGAGAACCGGGATTTGCTTGTCACGGGCGTGTCGAAGTTGCTCAAGCAGCGCCGGGTGCTGGGGCGCATTACCCACACCATAACTTAATAGTATTAACGCATTAACCGGTTGCTGTAAGGTATTTTTTATTACCTCATGTGAGATCCCCGGGTATAAGCTGACCAGGCCTATCGGTTGGGCCACGACCTGACTGACAACAAGTTTAGTGGGTGGGGCGGTCGCCAGGGTGCCGGCATTCAGCCTGATATTGATCCCCGCTTCAAGCAGAGGGGGGAAGTTAGGCGAATCAAAGGCATTAAAGCCATCGGCGTCGACTTTTCTGCTGCGATTACCCCGCAACAGGCGGTTGTTAAAGAACAACCCGACTTCAGCAATCGGGTAATTTGCTGCAATGAACAGCGCATTAAGTAAATTAACCTGACCGTCAGAGCGCAGTTCTGCCAATGGAATCTGAGAACCGGTGACAATGACTGGCTTGCCCAAATCTTCAAGCATAAAACTTAACGCGGATGCGGTGTACGCCATGGTGTCGGTACCATGCAGAATGATAAAGCCATCATAATCGTCGTAATTGTGTGCGATATCATCGGCGATACGTTGCCAGTCGGAAGGATTCATATCTGACGAATCGATCAGGTTGTCGTATTCGTGCAGGGTAAAATGGGGCATCTCTTCGCGATGAAACTCCGGCATTTTCTTCAGTGTTTCGCCAAGAAAGCCTGCCGCCGGCACGTATCCCTGAGACGATGGTTTCATACCAATCGTGCCGCCCGTATAGGCAATATAAATATGTTTTTTCATGTTCACCCTGGATGGAATAACAGCAATGAATGCGACGCAGTAAAACCGTTGCGCTAACGGCACGTTATGACACTAGTCAATGATAGTTAATGAAATTTTTGTTTGCGCCTGTGCTTATGGGAGGCATAATAACACTCATTGGATAAAGAGGTAAAAGGATGACCTTGAATGGGCAGTTTGGTTTGTGTAGGCCCGGGTATGATTGTTGGTGCGCATTTATCAGCACGGTGCCGCAGCCATATCGTCAATGCCGATATCATTTTTAGCAGTTGTCATCCACTGATGGAGGACTGGCTTAAATCCCTCAATAATAACTTTCATTCATTGCAGCCGCTTTACGGCGAAAATAAAAACCGCCGGATTACCTATCAGCAAATGGTTACGCGAATGATGTCAGCGGTGCGTGAGGGCAAGCGCGTCGTCGGCGTTTTCTACGGCCACCCCGGCGTGTTTGCGCAGGTGCCTCACCAGGCGATTGCACAGGCTCGTGAAGAAGGTTTTACCGCCTCGATGGAGCCCGGAATATCTGCCGAGGATTGCCTGTACGCTGACTTAGGCATCGATCCTGGTGCCTATGGGTGCCAGCATATGGAAACGACGCAGTTTATGATTTATCAGCGGGTGCTGGACACCTGTGGTTATGTCATTTTGTGGCAAGTGGCGCTGGCGGGCGATATCAGCCTGTCCAAACGAATGAGCAGCAGCGCTGAAAGAAAAGTATTAGTTCAACTGCTGATGCATTTTTACCCATCAGATCATTCTGTTACATTGTATGAATGCCCGACGCTGATTACTGACACTTTTCGGGCTGAAACCATACCACTGGAAAAATTGACAGAGGCTAAACTGTCACAGGTGACGACGCTGGTGATCCCTCCGGCTAACCGACTAATAAAGAATGACGATGTAAGGGCTGAGTTAGCCGCTATTTCTGAGCACACCGGAGACTAAGAATGAACGCAGCAGAACTTTGTGCAATGTTGGGCGAAAACACTGAAATGCACATCGCCAGCTTAAGCGAAAATCAACAGGCAGCCATTGAGCAATGGAAAGCACAGGCAGAAATATTGAACGCTATACTTGCTATCTCAGAACCGACCGACCCGTCAGACCCCGTGCCGGACCCGGTACCGGAACCTGATGATTATCCAAAGGACCCTGAGTCTTTCTGACATTCATGCGTATCTTCCTGCTCCTCATTTTCTTAAGCACAGCGATAGCCGTTTATGCTGATACCAGTGCGATGTTAGAAGAGGCTGACTCGCTAAGGCTGGCTGACCCTAAAAAAGCAAAACAGATATTGGATAATCTTGACCGAGAGTCATTGAGCATTGAAGAACAATACACCTATGATTATATCACTATCTATATCAGTACAATATTGGAGCAGAACCTAGGAAAGACCATCAAACGCTATGAAGCATTTATTAAGCGAATACCGGATAGCCCGACAAAGGTGCGGGCGATGCAATCCCTGCTGTCATTGTCAGCATATAAAGGTCACTGGCGCAGGAGCTTTACGCTGGTATCGGAGCTGACATCGTTGATGAATCGTATTGACGCGTATGAGGTGGAGCCGGATGCCTATAATGGTTTAGTATTATTCTACAATGAAGTAGAGCAGCCAGACATGGCTATATCTTACGCGCAAAAAATATTCACTCATCCTGCAGCTACGTCTTATCATCAATGTATAGCGCTAACCGAGCAGGCGTCCAACCTCGCTATCTCAGAGCCAGCTAAAGTATCGGAAGATGATTTTTATGATGCCATTGAGCTATGTGGCGCGGTCCCTTTGCCTTACTACGTAGCGTACAATTATAATACTTATCTTAAGTTCCTGATTGATAAACAGGCATACGCGGAAGCGTCGCTGATCGTTAGCGAAGCGACAAAACATGTCGAAGCCATCGACTTTAAATACCTGACAGCAAGCTTGCTACTTATTAAAGCGAAATTAAAAGTTGCCGTTTCTGAACCCGAACAAGCCAAACAGTACGCCTTGCAGGTTCTTGAGGCAGATGTAGATAAGGAATACAGGGAGTCATTGATTACCGCTTATTCGATTCTAGCCGACATTGCTGCTGAGCAACAGCAATATAAGCAGGCTTATGAATATGAAAAGAAGCATCGCGAACTGTCAGTTTCCTTATACAATCAAAAAGTCACCAAATCCCTGGCAATTCAGCAAGCGCGATTTGATTTACAGGCAAAAGAAAGTCAGATCGATCTGCTGGATAAAAAAAATCAGTTGCTCTCTACAGAATCGAAGCTGGTTAAGGAACAAATCAGCAGCATGTTGTTGGTGATTGGCCTGGCATTGCTGGTGGTAGTTATGTTGCTGTTCTGGTCTTACAGGGCCCGCAAAACGCAAAAGCGGCTTCACTATCTGGCCAGCACCGACCATCTCACTGGCATCAGTAACCGTGGATACTTTAGTGAGAAGAGCAAAGCGATTCTTAAGGAGGCTGAAAAGTCGGAATCCTCCGTATCGCTGATATTTATCGATCTCGACCATTTCAAGACGATTAATGATGCTTACGGTCACAAAGTAGGTGACTGGGTGTTAGGAAAGGTGGTTGAGTCCCTCAAAGCAATACCAACAGCAAAAGCTATGCGGATAGGCAGAATAGGTGGCGAGGAATTTGGCATCATCTTGCCTGATACTGACAGCATTGCAGCCAAAGATTTTGCTGAACAGTGCAGAGAAACCATCCAGAAGATTGATACCTTTGATACAGGGTCACACTTCCAGGTTACCGCCAGTTTTGGTATCGCCGATACCCGTGAGGCCGGCTATAATCTGGATAATCTTTTTTCAGCGGCAGATTTGGCGCTGTATCAGGCGAAAAAATACGGGCGAAATCGGGTGTGTTGTTACGAAAGCGATAAAATCGATTTATAGCTAAGTGCATTTCAAAAATTAAATGTTGTGAAGGAGACGCATCCTTTCCAACCCCATCAATATGGACCGGGCGCAGTACAAGAATACTCAGTCTGCTAGCATCTTACTCTTTACTATCAGTGTGCATGCAGATGTATGTACTGAGGCGCGTCAAAATAACGCAATGATAGTCGTAAAGGATGCAAGGTGAAGGTAGCGTAGCCAGTATGAGTGTCGGCAGACAATGCAAAATGATATACAGTCGTTTGCAATAAAAAAGCCACCCGAAGGTGGCTTTTACGTTCTATCAGGCAGCTGATTTGCCTTTTTGTTTTTTAGCCGACGCGGCGATGAGTTCATCATGGTCGAAATCATCGACATTGATGGTACGCAGTCGACCGGCTTCTGTTTCGCGCATTAACGCGGCCTCATCTTCATTGATGATGCCATCGCTGAGCGCTTCATCAGCAAGTTTGTCCAGACGGGTGAACGGAAGTTTCTGGCCTTTTTCCTTACAAATGCGCTCAAATATCGGCTCGCATTTAAGTACATTATCCAGTGTTTGCTCCAAGTCGCCAAACAAACTACCTTCTTCGCGCGATAGATACTGACCGTCGCCCAGTCGCGTGCGTGCTGCAGAAGGCTGTTGCAGAATATTGGCAATCTTATGCTCCAAACGATCAGACGGTTTTTCACAACGACGGCCAAACGGAATGATGATAGCTTTCATCGCCAGGGCAACAGGTCGCGATGGGAAATTATCCAAAAACTCGATGATGGCTGTTTCAATATCAAACAATGTTGTCTGAAGCGCCCAGTGCATCATTGGTGCATCTTCCTGCAAGCGACCTTCTTCGTCGTAGCGTTTAAGCGTTGCGCTGGCCAGGTAAATACCAGATAGAACATCACCTAATCGCGCTGATAAACGCTCTTTGCGCTTCAAATCACCGCCCAGAACACCCATTGATACGTCAGTCATAAAGGCCAGGTTAGCACTGTAACCTTTCAGCAACTTGTAATAACGGGCAGTATCGTCTGAGAACGGTGCTGAGCTGAAATAGTTGCTAGTGAAAGCAAACCAAAGACTGCGCACCTTATTGGTTATTGCAAAACCGATATGACCAAATACAGCTTTATCAAAATCATCAAGCTGTTCCTGACGATCTTCTTTTGCTGCCGCTTCAATCTCTTTTAACACATAAGGGTGGCAACGCATTGCGCCCTGGCCGAATATCATCATATTACGGGTAAGGATATTCGCACCTTCCACCGTAATGGAAATAGGTGCACCTTCGTAGGCCCGGCCCAGATAATTATTTGGCCCAAGCATAATGCCTTTACCACCATGCACATCCATAGCATCGTTAATTACCTGACGCATTTTTTCGGTCAGGTGATACTTACAGATGGCAGACACAACAGAGGGTTTTTCGCCCAAATCAACGCCCACGGTAGAAAAGCGGGTTACCGCATCCATCAGGTAGGCATTACCGCCAATTCTGGCCAGCATTTCTTCAACACCTTCCATTTTACCTACCGGTAAACGGAACTGACGGCGAATACGGGCATAGGCGCCGGTCGCAAGGGCACAGGTTTTGGCACCGCCTGCAGCCGTGGAGGGCAGGGTAATACAGCGGCCAACAGACAAACATTCCACCAGCATACGCCAACCCTGGCCAGCCATTTTTTGCCCGCCAATGATGTAATCCAGTGGAACAAAGATATCTTCACCACGTATAGGACCATTCTGAAATGGTGTGTTAAGAGGGAAGTGGCGACGGCCAATATCCAGGCCTTTTGTGTCACGGGGGATCAGTGCGCAGGTAATACCCAGGTCGGCGTTATCACCCAGTAAACCATCAGGATCCTGTAACTTAAATGCAAGGCCAACAACGGTGGATAAAGCAGCATTAGTGATATAA
>CAZOYR010000080.1:0-14973 GCA_964584105.1 uncultured Alteromonas sp. | reverse complement strand
GACAGAGCCAAATTTCCTTATGGCTTCAGGAAATCTGGTGATTTTAGTATTTCTGAGGCTGATTTGCTGACCCGTTACGGCAATACGCTATTGGCGTTGGAAAGCGAGACAATTACACCAAACAGCGATGATGAATCTCACTTTGTCGCCTTCGCCAAGGGGCAACTACCCGCTCAAAACAGTCTTGAAAAGGCGTGGCAAAAATATGTCCAGCTGGCTCGTGGTAAAAGACACTTCTATACGTTGCACAGCAGCGCCAGCAATCAGTCCGATTATGATGATGACTATGTCAGTGAAGAATATGATGTAGCAGGTTAATTCCCCTGCCCCACATTTATAATGCGGTCCGCCGGACCGCATTACCTGCCTTCTGCTACAGCGAAATTTCTACGTTTTCCATACACGCAATCCCCGCGTAAATACCGCCTATGTGTGATCTTTGTAGGATGTCGTCACGAATTCAATCATAAGTCGCTTTTAGCGCCGCACTTTATTCTTTAAGGCGCTCAGACATCTGGAGGATTGAGGCCATGATTTCACACAAACAGATTACTCACTATTCGATTCATGCTACAGACGGTGATATAGGCGGCTGTAAAGATATTCTTTTCGACGATCAGGATTTTGTTGCACGCTATCTGGTCGCAGATACCAACAGCTGGTTGCCGATGAGCCGTAAAGTGGTCATTTCGCCAATTTCAGTCTCGAAGGTAAACACTGATGAGCAATGGCTGGCGATCAATATGTCCTCGCAGGAGTTAAAGGACAGTCCGTCAATTGATGAGCACAAGCCACTGTCCCGGGAATATGAAGAAACCTTATTCAAATATTTTGGCTACGGCTATTATTGGATTGGCCCGGGTGCCTGGGGCGATTTTGCACATCCCACCGAACTGGCTGATAAAGAAATGCAGCAAACGCTGGCCGAAGATGCCGGCGAACCAGCAAACCATCTGCGTTCATGCAGTGAAGTTCATGGCTACGATGTGGCAACGCTGGATGAAGATGTCGGTCATATAACAGATTTTATATTTGACCATACCGGCTGGGCACTGCGCTTGCTGGTCATTGATACGAACAACTGGCTGCCAGGAGGCAAAAAACTTGCTATCTCGCCCAAAGACATCAATACCATCGACTGGTCCAGCCACAAGCTTCATGTCAATCTCAGCCGTGATCAACTAATGAATAAGCCGGAGATCGATATGGATAAACTGGCAGATGCCAGCTACCTGGAGTCGATTCTGTTAAAGGCGGAGTAATAGCATGAGCAATCCCCTGTATCAGAAACAAACCACCCTGGCCTGTGATAATTTCGCAATCAGTCAGCAGGGTATGCCCGCTCCGTTTATTCACGCCCTGGGTTATTTAAAGGCAGCCTGTGCTACGGCAAACCAGGAACTGGGTAAAATGGATGATAATACCGCAGAGGCTATCTACAAGGCAGCGATGGAGGTCGCAGCTGGCGATCATGATGCGCAGTTTCCGGTTGATGTTTTTCAGACCGGTTCGGGCACCAGCACAAATATGAATGCCAACGAAGTTATCGCCACACTGGCCACGCGGTATGCGGATCGTGAAATACACCCCAATGACGACGTGAATATGGGGCAAAGCTCCAATGATGTTATTCCCACAACCATTCATTTAAGTGCAGCGATGCAGATTCAGGCGCGTCTGTTGCCCGCCATGCGCAACTTATCTGACCATATTCATACGCGCATGAGAGCATTAGACCACGTGATTAAAACAGGCCGCACACATTTGATGGACGCAATGCCTGTTAAGTTGAGTCAGGAGTTATCGGGTTGGCGCGCACAAATTGTGCAAAATCAACAACGCCTTGAAGACACGCTGCAGCGCCTCACTCGCCTGGCTATCGGCGGCACTGCGGTGGGCACCGGAATAAATACGCACAAGGAGTTCGGTGGTCGGGTTAGTGCAGCGCTAAGCCGCCAGCTCGATATCTCATTTTCCGTAACGGATAATCATTTTGCTGCGATTTCTGCGCAGGACACCGCTGTCGAGCTTGCCGGACAATTAAATACGCTGGCAGCGTCACTGATGAAAATCAGTAATGATTTACGGTGGATGAACAGCGGTCCGTTGGCGGGACTGGCTGAAATTGAAATGCCGAAACTTCAGGCTGGCAGTTCAATTATGCCAGGCAAGGTTAACCCCGTTATCCCCGAAGCAGTAGCGATGGCGTGCGCGCAGGTGATGGGATATCACACTGCAATTTCGGTAGCCGGTCAATCCGGCAACTTTCAGCTTAATGTGATGTTGCCACTTATCGGTCAGAACCTGTTACTCGCTATCGACTTGATGACTAATAGTTGTGAGCATTTGGCTGAAAAAGCAATTAAGACATTTACCGTAAATGAAGCGCAGCTTGAAAAGGTTTTATCCAAAAACCCTATCCTGGTCACAGCGCTAAACCAAAAAATAGGGTATGAAAAAGGCACCGAGATTGCCAAACGTGCCTATGATGAGAAGCGGGATATTCTTGAGGTTGCGAAAGAAATGACATCGCTGGAAGAAGAAGAATTACGGTCGCTGTTGGATCCCGCCAAACTGGTTTAATTCTTACGCTGGTGAATCATCAAAAAAGTCACCAATTAACCCTATCGTCTGAAGCACCCGCTTATCAGTCAGGCGATAAAATATCACCTGGCCTTCGCGCCGGGTGGCAACAACGCCGGCTTCCCGCAATAATGCTAAATGCTGAGATAAAACGGGCTGAGTGACGTTGATACGTGTCAGTAAATCAGAAACCGACAGCTCCTGGTCGGTCAGTGAATAGAGAACGGTCAGTCGTGTTTTATTTGCAAGCAATTTGAAGAATTGCTCTGCCTCACTGACATACTCTAAAATGAATTCATTATTTTGTGTTTCGGAAATAGCAGACATGAAGGCAACACTAATTTGTTTAAAGCCATATTGAAACGCGAAGCACTCCAGGTGCACAAGTGCATTTATCGCACAAAAGCAGCAGTCTAAAGATATCTTGCTGGATCATGCTTAGACATTGATCAAATTAGAATTTTCTAATGGCTTTATCGTTTAAGATAAAACGAAGGAGGATATATGTTAAAAAGCATTCAGGAACGACTGGCGCAGTTACCCGAATCATTACGCACTGTTACTGCAACAGAAGCGAAACAAGAGCTTGAAGCGAACAAAGGTGCGCTAATCGACGTCAGGGAACCGTCGGAGCTGGCTGATTCTCCGGTAAGCAGTTCCTTCACGATTCCCCGGGGTGTGCTTGAAATGAAAGCACTGGACCAGTTTAAAGATCCTGACAAACCGCTCTATCTGCATTGTGCCAGCGGCGTAAGAGCGCGACTTGCCGCCGAGCAGATGATAAAAATGGGCTATACCAATGTCTCTGCTATCGTCAGTGATATTAAAGATATTCAGGACACGTTTAATCCCTAAAAGCATAATGCTGGTCAGTAGAAATATGCAGATAAACAAGGCATTATCGACTTAATAATTTCATCGTTTATAAGTTAAAGATAATGCTGAAGGCGACACTCGAACAATGGCGGATGTTTAAAGCGGTGGTTGATGCTGGTGGCTTTAACCAGGCTGCTCAGCACGTCCACAAGAGTCAGTCGACCGTTCATCATGCTGTTCACAAATTAGAAGATGCACTGGGCGTCGCGTTATTTGAAAACGATGGTCGCAAAGTCAAACTGACAGACGCAGGCGTGCTGATGCTGCGCCGCGCGACATTTTTACTGGAAGAAGCACAGAAGATGGAGGCTGTTGCGACCAGCCTTCAACATGGTGTTGAAACAGAGCTCAGGATAGCAGTTGATATTATTCTACCTGCCGAAATGCTCTACCGCGCGCTGTCTGAAGTATCATCTCAATATCCGTTATTGCGAATCGAAGTCATGGAAACGGTACTATCCGGTGCCAATGATTTAATGCAACAGGGTACCGTCGACATCGCTATTTCCCCATTTCCATTAGCTAATGGGTTCAGCGAAGAGCTTTGCGAAATCGATTTTGTGCTTGTTGCTCACCCTGAGCATCCCCTCCATGCGCTCAACAGAACGCTCAGCGCTGAAGATTTGAAATCACACCGCCAAATTGTGGTTCGAGACAGTTCCAGCGACAGACGTGCCGATGTAGGCTGGTTAGGCGCAGAGCAACGCTGGACCGTTTCTCATGTGCGTACTTCCATAGATATGATTGAGCGCGGGCTCGGTTTTGCCTGGCTCCCTGTAGCCATGATTCAGGATAGTTTAAAGACCAGTAAACTGGTTCCCCTCCCCCTGGCCACAGGTAGTCAGCGCAAAGCGTTGCTTAATCTAAGCTTTGAAGATGGTGACCGGCTCGGTCCGGCAGCGAGGGCATTCATCGGTGAGTTACGCTTTCAGTCGATGCAATTACCTGGTACAGCGACAGTTTTATCGCACAGCGATTGAAGATCATTGTTATTCACGTTATAAACAACAGGCACAAGCATATAACAAAACAATAAAGCAGTGAGCGTATTATGGGGGTTGATTCAGTCACTACAGGTTGGTGGGACTTTCAACAGGTATCTGATTGTAATCTGATGTACACTAACATTTCTGTTTCCTGTCAGATTTTTAGTGGTGTAAACCCATTACGTTTAACAGCAATGAGTGAGTCATGCCGGATAATCTAGAGCTGGTAAAAAGTGACAGCAGTTTAAGAAGGCGACTTTTGCTCGGCTCTGTCCTTCTGTCTGTACTGGTTATTACTATTTTTTGCTATGTCGGCTATAGCTTATTGCTGGAGATGGAAAAAGATCTGGAACGTCAGGCATTTGAAGAGCAGTACGCGGACGTCCAAACGCTGCTTGCTCCGGTTATTGAGAATGATACCCCGGTTTCCTCTTTGTCACTTGTACCGCGTGATTTATCCATTCTGGCTGAAGATATTCTCATCATAGAGTTAGATAATCAGGAATTATACCGCGACCCCCGTCTGGCGCCGCAAACCTACCTTCAACCCTTAAAGCAATCCGGTTTTTTTGAAGAAAGTGGCGATGAATATTATGTCCACAGTAATATTCTTCCTTCTGGCAAGCCTCTTACCGTCATCTGGCGCTCGGTCGATATGCAGAAAATTTCAGAGCGGGTTATCAGTCGCTTATCTGTTGCTGCTTTTCTGACCTTCTGGTTGTCAGTATGGTCCGCCCTGATTATGTCAGCCTTCATTGCGCGACGCTTTGAATCGGCCAACCGAAATCTTGAAAAGATGGCGCTCATAGACAATCTTACCAAGCTTTATAATCGCAACGCGTTACTGACCAGTCTTGATATACAAGATAAGCAAGGCGCCTTTATGTTTCTCGACCTTGACCGGTTCAGAGACATTAACGATGCATTAGGCCACGATATGGGCGACAAACTCCTCAAGGCCTTTTCCCAGCGATTACGATTAATGTCTGACAATACGATGCAGCTTTATCGCTACAGAAGTGACGAGTTTGTCATCTGGATCCCTAATATTCCCAGCGATGAAGTCATGAATCGTGCGTTCACCCTGCTCTATGAATGTCGCGAACCGCTGAATATCGGTAAGAGCGCCTTTGAAATTGGCTGTAGCATAGGCGTAGCATGTGCGCCAGAGCACGGCCACCTTGTAGAAACACTGGTACAGAACGCTGAAAATGCCATGTTAAGAGCCAAGCGAATGCGACTGGGTATCCAGGTTTATAATGAGAGGCTGGCGTACAACAGTACCGTTGAAGTTACCCTTCGTAGTCAGTTGCGCTCAGCGCTTCAGCAAAAACAATTCGAGCTTTATTATCAGCCTAAAGTAAATCTGACGAATGGTGAGCTATCCGGGGTGGAGGCCATCGTGCGCTGGAACCACCCTGATGAGGGTGTATTACCACCGGCGCACTTTATTGACCTGATAGAACAAAGCGGCATTGTTCACGCATTCACTCGCTACACGGTTGAGTGGGCGGTTAATCAGATAAAGATGTGGGAAGATCAGGGTACCCCGATGTCCGTAGCCGTTAACTTGTCTGCATATAATTTGATGGATAGCGCATTTATTCCCTTCGTTGAACGCTTGCTGGCCAGCAGTGGTATCACCCCTGCCCTGCTGGAGTTTGAACTGACTGAAAGTGCCACAATGGTCGATGTCGCGGTCAGCAAACGGATGATTAACGCATTCAATCGTCTTGGGTTAAAAACCTCAATTGATGATTTTGGTACCGGTATGAGCTCGTTTGCCTATTTGAGAGAACTTAATGTTCATACCGTAAAACTGGATCGGGCTTTCATCATGAATATTGCGGAAAATTCAAAGGATGCCCGCATCGTCGAAGCGATGATCACGCTTTGTCATAATTTGGATATCAGGGTTGTTGCCGAAGGTATTGAGCAACAAAACCAGGTCACGCTGCTGCGAAGCCTGAATTGCGATACGGGCCAGGGTTACTTTTTTGGTAAGCCAACACCAGCCAGCAGTATTGATGCGTTGTTATCAGCCCGCGAGTCAGTCATGGTCAACTCATTAACGAAATAAGCTGCTGCCCACCCATTACAATACCCAAAATAGCGATCGATAATCCTAATAGCGCCACTGCGCCATCATCAGTCGCCATGCCTACGGCCATAATAAAGATAGCAACGGCAGGAATCAAACCCAGAAAGGGGACTAATTCCAGTGGCACCATCATCAATCCACAGATTGCACAACTTAGCGCAATCAGACTTCTGAAAAAAAACTGGCGCATAAAGAACCAACGCGGCATCAGGAATTTGTCGACCTGGGTGACGGCTGGTTTTGCTTTACCAATACCTTTATTCAATGAATCGCGATTTATACCTATTTGCCGAATCGCAGATGGAAGCCATGGATGATTTTTCGCCAGTAAAACTTGCAGCGAAATAAGAAAGATTGTTATACCCGTCACCGTAGGAATTCCGGGAATTGCACCAATGGGGGTTGAGCAAATGAAAGCCGGGGCTGCCAGCATAGGCCCAAAGCCACGCTTTTCCATTACGGTAAGTAACTCACCAAACGTAACTTTTTCTTCATCTCCCTTACATTGCATCTTCCCGAGCAACTCGTGCAAGCTCATGGACCGTTCAACAGCCATGCTTATCATTGGTGGTTACCTGTGCAAATAAAATGAATAGAATGTAATTTTCTAAGCGAGGATTGTGCCAAAAGTAAACAGCATATAAAGATTCTACCAATTTCAGCCTTTTAACGATAAACTCAAGCGCTAAACAAACTGATCTTAATGCGTTAAAAATAAGTAATTTACTTATTGGCAAAGCAAATGAAGCAAGGTAAATATTTGTGTTAACTGTTTTACTCGTTGACGATGATCCTGAATTTACTGATGTCGCCTGTACGATAATTGAGTTTTTAGGCCACGAAGTCCTCACCGCGGCGAACCTTGAAGAAGCCCGCGACTGGCTTAAAAAAGAAAGTTTCGACCATATCCTTCTCGACTTTATGTTACCCGATGGCAGCGGTGTTCATCTTTTTGATGAACTGGATGCGTTGGGTAAGCGCCCCCGCGTCACGCTGATAACCGGCCACCCTTCAGTGCGCGGTATCATCAAGGGCCTGTGTGGGCCGAATATCGATTATCTGGTCAAGCCAATTCAACGCGAAGAAATCGAAGCCGTTCTTTCCGGAAAAACCGAAGTACAATCCCAAAGCTCAGGGTCGAATATTAAAAAATATTTTGGCCATCTGATTGGTGAATCAAAACCGATGAAAGAGCTTTACAAGCTTATCGAGCGGGTAAGCCGGACAAGCGCGAACGTGATGCTGTTGGGTGAAAGTGGAGTCGGTAAAGAAGTTGTGGCAGAAGCAATCCATGCCGCTTCTGATGTTGAAGGCCCTTACATTGCCACCAACTGCGGTGCATTTTCTAAAGAACTGATTGGCAGTGAGTTGTTCGGCCATGAAAAAGGCGCTTTTACCGGCGCGGTCGGGCGCAAGTCAGGTGTATTCGAGCAAGCTGAGAATGGCACGCTGTTCCTGGATGAAATCACCGAAATGCCAATCGATATGCAGCCAAACTTGCTTCGTGTGCTGGAAAATAAGGTGGTGATTCGGGTTGGGGGCACGAAAACCATTCCGGTAAATTGTCGTGTTGTGTCTGCCACCAACAGAACAATGGAAGCTATTGCTGAAAGTAAAGTGCTACGTGAAGATATTTACTTCCGCCTGGCTGTTTTTCCTATCACTATTCCACCATTGCGTGAACGCAAGGAAGATATTCCCCTTCTGGCGACCGCATTTATCGATGAATTGAACCGGGAAAACGAAACCCAGTTCAGCTGGAAAGAAGGTCAGCTTGAAACCTTAAAAGAATATGACTGGCCGGGCAATGTGCGAGAGTTACGCCATTTCGTTCATCGCGCAGCGATTATGAGCGATCCGGATAAATCAGAACTGGAGTTGCCAAAAACGATCGAGTCGCCGTTTGCCAAAAAGCAATCTACAACCCCTGCCCTACAAGCTGGCCGAACCATTGAAGATGTTGAAAAAGAGCTTATCTACGCAACGCTTGAAAAAGTGAATGGCAACAAAACCCTTGCCGCTGAGATGCTCGGTATCAGTACAAAAACCCTTTATAACCGTTTGCACGCTTACGGTGACCTCAGTAAAGACGATTAAGTGCATTACCCATTATGAATGATAAAGAGTTTGCAGCCCTTGCGGCGCACGTACATGATGCCAGAAAGCCGCTTAACCGTATTTCTATGCAGGCAGAATTGGTAAAAATGGCGCTGGATGGCAACGTACCGCCAGAGCGTGCCAAGCAGGCACTGGATAAAATAATCATCAGCACCAAGGATTGCAGTGAAGCGCTCACTCAAATGATGGATGCGCTGGGCGATTCGCAGTCGGAATCATAATCCTATGCTAAATAAAGCAGTACAATCCGTTTATAGCTGGATCGTCCTTTTGGGCGTGATCGTATTCATTATTACGGGTAATTCGTTTTATGTTGTCAGTACGCTGGATGAGCTTGCTTCTCTGGAAGCCCGACTATTTACCACCAATCGGGTTATCAATTCTGTCAATACCCTTCACATGGCGGTGTTAAGGGCAGAGTCGGGTCAGCGCGGTTACCTGCTAACCAGAGACGAAAGCTATCTGGAAGATTACAATACCACATTGCTACGTTTAGAAAGCCTGTTTGATGAGGTGGAAATTAGTGCGCAGGTTTCTGACCTGCCAGATCAAGATGCGAAGATTAAAAAGCTAATTTCACTGAGCCGCAAAAAAATCAATGAAATGGTAGCTACCGTCAACCTCGCCAAAGGGGGAGATTTCGCTTCAGCAATCGAACTGGTTACCTCAGACAGAGGCTTACTACTCTACGACCGTTTTGAATCTATATTTACTGAAATCGATAATTCGGAGCGGACTGTTCAGGGTGAACACCTTGCCAATCTGATGAAGCTGCGCAGAGATTCCGTCAATACTCTGATCATCTCAGGGGTAACCACTGCTTTTCTGGTTATTGCCATATTTGTTTTATTAAAAATGAATATGCGCGAAAACCTGCGACATCAGCGCACTCTGGAAAATATCAACGAAGAACTTGAGTATAAAATTTCGCAACGCACGCAGGAGCTTCAGGTTTATTCTGACGAGCTTGCCCGCAGTAATCGCGAACTTGAAGACTTTGCATTTGTTGCCTCTCACGATTTGCAGGAACCATTACGTAAAATTCGCGCGTTCGGTAATCGTATTGACGATGGCTATAGTGACGTCATTGATGAACGCGGCAGAGATTTTCTAAAGCGCATGCTTAATGCCGCTGAAAGAATGTCTATGCTAATCAGCGACTTGCTTGCGTTCTCGCGAGTCTCAACGCGCGGCAAAGACTTTACAGAAGTTGACCTGAATGATGTTGTGGCAGCGGTATTGGAAGATCTTGAGATTGCGATTGAGGAGGCCGATGCCAAGGTGGAGGTAGGCAAGCTTCCTGTCATTCAGGCAGATAAATCACAAGTCGAGCAGCTAATTCTGAACCTGATTTCCAATGCCATCAAATTCAGAAAACCCGATACCAACCCGCTTATCAGTATTAGGTCAAGAGAACCGGAAGAAAGCGAATTGAAAGGCCTCCACCTGATAAATCAGTTTGACTGGGCGACCATAACCATAGAAGATAACGGGATCGGCTTTGACCAATCCTTTGCCGAGAAGATTTTTGCGCCATTTCAACGTCTTCATGGTCGCAGCTCTTACAAAGGAACGGGTATTGGTCTTGCGGTATGTCGCCGGATTGTAGAGCGTCACAACGGACAGATTAAAGCTGTCAGTGAGCCCGACAAAGGGGCAAAATTTTATATTATAATCCCGTTGAATGGTGAGCCATTCGCGAATACTTCAAGTCTGGGAGTAGTAAATAATGACAGCTAAAGAAGCGTTGCCTATCAATATTCTGATGGCCGATGATGATGAAGATGATCGGTTGTTGACACTGGATGCGCTTAAAGAAAGCCGCGTCCTGAACAATCTGTATTGCGTTGAAGATGGCGTAGAGTTATTGGAATTCCTGCGCCGTGAAGGTAAATACACCGACCCGAGTGATGCGCCCCGCCCTAGCCTGATATTGCTTGACCTTAATATGCCACGAATGGATGGCCGTGAAGCGTTGCAGGAAATCAAATCTGACCCGGCACTTCGCAGTATTCCGGTAGTGATCCTGACCACGTCTAAAGAAGAAGAAGATATGCTTCGCGGATATGATCTTGGATGCGCCTCCTACATTACTAAACCTGTTAATTTTGATGGTTTGGTAGACTTAATGCGTGCGTTGGGCCGCTACTGGATTGAGTTCGTCGAACTACCTCACGACTAAGCAATTAAAATTAGGATAAGCTGTGACTGATGTAATCCGCGTACTTCTTATAGAAGATGATGAAGATGACTATTTTCTGACTGCGGATTACCTGTCGCAATGCCAGGAGCCCAGATTCGATATCACCTGGGTAACTAACAGCGCTGAGGCCGTTGCAGCGTTTCGCTGTAAACTTTTTGATATCTGTCTGCTCGATTATATCCTTGGCGCAGAAAACGCCATTGATGTCCTCAATATTATAAAGTCCAAAGGCATTAGTATTCCGGTTGTAATTCTGACCGGCCAGTCAGATGCCAAAGTGGATGAGATGGTGATGCGCGCGGGTGCCGCCGATTACCTGACCAAAAGTGAAATAGAAACACCCCGTTTTATGCGTACCATGCGCTATGCAATGGTGCGCCGTGAAATTGAGAATGAGCGAATTGAGAGACACAAGGTTGAGCAACAGAATAAAGCAAAAGACAAATTTCTGGCTCACCTGGGGCACGAGTTACGCACCCCGCTAACCTCTATTCTGGGTTATACTGAATTATTGCTGGATGATGCGGGCAACGAACGCATGCAGCAAGAGCTTTCAATCATTCACACCAATGGAAAACATCTGCTGAGCCTGCTCAACGACTTGCTCGATATGTCGCGAATCATGGCCAATAAACTGGAATTGTCGCCTAAGGATATCAATCTATCGGGCTTCATGACGGACGTACACTCGTTGATGAACCTTGCAGCCAAGGACAAAGGACTGCGTTTATCAATTAATTGCCAGACTCCCTTACCTGAATCAATAAAAGCTGACCCTACCCGACTACGCCAGGTACTGATCAACCTTATAAGTAACGCGGTTAAATTTACTGATTCGGGAAATATAGAGGTCTCCCTGGAAGTTTTCGCCAGTCATAGTGGCGATGAAGAGCGCCTCAGGTTCAGTGTTAAAGACTCAGGCATTGGCATGCCGCCGGATAAGCTTGATGATATTTTCCACCCCTTTGAGCAAATTGAAGATGTCATGCGCGCAAATCATGGCGGAGCCGGGTTGGGGCTGGCTATCTGCCGGGAACTGGTGCACAAAATGGGGGGCGACATTTCTGTCGAATCTACCTTTGGTAAAGGCAGTGTATTCTCCTTTTACATTGATCCAGGTGACATCTCCGAACAGCCACGCGATGAGCTTAACCTGGCAGCCCCTAGTTCAAGAACGCCTGGGGCAATGAATCTGCACGTATCAGGTCGTGTATTAATTGTGGACGATTTGCGTGAATTGCGCCGGTTAACCGGGCATATGGTTAGTCAGTGTCACGCACAGGTGGCCTATGCGGAAAATGGTGTAAAGGCGCTGGAAGCGGTATTGATGGCGGAGCAGGAAGGTAAGCCATTCCACCTGGTACTGATGGACATCCATATGCCGGTGATGAATGGTATTGATTCATTAAAAGCCATGCGGAAACATAATTGCAAAACCGCGGTTGTGGCAATTACCGCAGCAAGCCGCAAAGGCTTGAAGCAGTCGCTGATGGACGAAGGCTTTGATGATATTCTGGGTAAGCCGATTGAAAAACATGCGCTGATGCAGATTCTGGATAAGTACCTTATCCGCACTATCGACCCTGATCTTGCAGATGTCAGCCTGCCGGATGGCGTCAATGCCAGCCCGGATTCTTCCATTGGCCAGGGCGATAACATCGCGAGCCGTTCGGAACATGATTCCCCTTCCGATTCTGCAAGCTCCGATACAAAGCGGGTGCTGGTAATTGAAGATGATCATGATGCTGCCGATCTCATGCAACTGCTCATCAGCCACCAGGGTCATCATGTAGCCGTTGCAAACACCGGTCAACAAGCTTTATCGCATGTCGACCAGGAACAGTATGACTTTATTTTGCTCGATCTTACATTACCTGATTATCATGGATTTGAGCTGGCTGATGCGCTGCAAGCGCATATCAATGCATCGACAACTATCGTTGTTGTCAGCGGCAGGGAGCCAGAGACTAATGATCTCACCCTTCACAATATTTCCCACTCACTGCTGAAACCTGTCAGTAAAGATGATTTATCCACCCTTCTGGGGTGAAACTCTATTACCAAAATTTCACGCAAGAATTACAATGCTGTGCAGTTTTTACCATAAAACTGCTGATTCATCGACATCTGCGCCCGCTAACCCTCTGTCATAAAAGAAAATTTTCATGAATGACTCGTGGTATGTGCCTTGCAACCTGAATAACGCATACATTCATAAATCAAGGAGATTCGTATGACAACGCAAGCGAGAACCACCTCAGGCGTTAAAGGTGCGAGTACGACGGACACAACACATTCAAATGGCGTAACGGAGTCAACACATCCTATGACAGATAAAATTCAGGAATCACTACATTCTTCAGTCGATAAGCTAGCCACTTCTGCGGCGCGTGCAGAGGAAAATATTCGTACTACTGCTTCGGATTCAGCAGAAAACATGGCGGCACGTAAACGTCTTGCTGAGAAAAAATGGCTAACATCCGGCGTACGTAAATATGCAGTTGAGAATCCGGTAGCTGCAGCGGGTGTTGCATTTGCTGCAGGTATGTTGGTTACTTCTCTACTTCGTAAAAAGTAATCGATGATGCAGCCAGGTATGGCAGATTTTTCTAAAGCATCATTCAGGCCGCATGGGCCTGTATCGCTTCGCCCGACCAGGGATACTGGTTGGGCGCTTGCGTGTGTACCCGAACCTTCCCACATCGATGATACTACCTTTCATGAAGCCTTTGAGGCTTACAAGCATCTTTACAGTGCTAAAAAAGCGCAACTTGCTGCTTTATCAGATGTAGTATCCAGTGAGACCGCCCTCATCAAGAAATCAGCCGTTGTGACTGCGGTTGGTTTAGGGGGCGCATTTGTCCTTTCATGCATTTGTTGGGTTATCATCAATGCGGCAATTGGTGTTGCGCTGGATCGTTCGGGTATGCACCTTGCCCTAACAACGCTCATTTTGCTGGCAATGAATGGAATAATGATCGCATTCTTTGCAAAAATGGTGTTAGATAGTTACAGGCATATTTCAATTCGGCCTGTTTGGAAAGCGCTAACGGGTCACGCCGGTGTTGAAGCGCCGCAAACTGATAAGGACCGCTAACATGTTTTTGAATAAGGAATTACGGTCAGTCGAGCAGTCTCACTTAGAATATACCCGGGTACGCAAAGACGCGCATCACGCCCTGGACGATGTAAAACATAAAACCAGGCTTATTATGGCTAAGCCCTCGGTCTTACTGGGGATGTTTGGTTATGGCGCATTCAAGGGTGCGACGACTAGTAATCCTGAGTCAAAACGCAAAGTTGCACTGATATCCTTTGCCAGAACTGCGTTTTTTAATTTTATAGCCTGATAAGGTGATACATGGCAGTACTCTTTAACATTAAAAAGCCGGTCCGAACGCTGATGGCAGCGTCTATCCTAACTGCTGCCATCAGCGCTTGCAGCAGCTTTTCAGCATCGGGCCCGACCCCATATAAAGCCGCCAAGAGCGCTGATGCTTACGGTTACTCAAGTGTTCAACTTGATGATTCCCGCTATCGCGTCATGTTTAAGGCAGCTGAAGACACCCCCGCGGATTTGGTTCAGGAATACACACTTTATCGTGCGGCCGAAATTGCTAACGAACAAGGTTATTCGTGGGTGGCAATTGTCAAAACTGACGTAGAGCGAAAAGCTAACGTGACCCAAAGGGTTGTGCGGGATAAAAAGAATACCCTGCCTCCGGTACTCAAGGAAGAACAGTGCACAATGTCTGGCTGTAATGATGTTGCTCAGCCATTTGAAGTGAGTGACAGCGACCTACGCATGGAAAACGCTAAAACGCAGGATGTTTATTATTCTATTGTTGCCCGAATGGGTAATAGTCAGGTTAGCACCGGCGATAATGCATTTGAGGTTCAAAAGGTAATATCCAGACTCTCTGAAATTGTTGAACCGTAAAGCCGCAATCGCGGCTTTTTTATTGCGTACAGACTTGTCTCCTGCCCTTATGCCTCCTGTTATTCGGTTTATTGTTTGCCAGTATTCCCGGCGCAATCAGGCCTTCGAAAATTAAACTTGCAGCTGACGTTTCTCTTTTACAGATATTCAGAAAAAACTTCTTAGT
>CAZOYR010000079.1:8809-15070 GCA_964584105.1 uncultured Alteromonas sp. | reverse complement strand
CTTCAGGCTACAAACACGCTTTGTCATTCGGTAGTTTAAAGGACAACACGTCATGCCAGTGATTGATAATTGGCTTGCCAACGCAAAGCAGCACGCAGCGCGTGTGCAGGATGCTGTGCTCAGCACAGAGTTTTTGTATCAGCTGTTGCTGATTTTAGGCATTTATCTGGTTGCTTATATTGTAGCCAGTCAGGTGCGTAAAACCGTTCCTTTCATGCGTCGGCCTGAAAGTCAGCGCTTCCACTCGCTACAAATGCTGGGTTATCGGCTGGGAACGATGCTGTTTCCTCTGATCACTGTCTTTTTGTTATTACTGACCACACGCTTGGGGAACCTGTTTCAGGTTGATGCCTGGTTGCTGGATGTGGCGCTGGTGCTGGCAGTTCTTATCTTTTTAAATAACTGCATCAAAAGCTTTGTGGCTAACGCCATCATTGCTGCATTCATGCGTTATATTGGCCTGCCTATCGTATTTTTGCATCTGATAGGTGTGCTACCTACCGTCATCGCGGCGCTTGAATCAATCTCCGTTTCGGTGGGGAATATTGAGCTGTCGGCTTATGGCATTTTACGGGTATTGATTTTCGGTGCCTTGCTGTTCTGGCTGGGCCGCGCATCCAATACCGTGGGCAAAGACATTATCCGTAATCAAAAATCACTGGATATTGCCACTAAAGAGGTGTTTGCCAAATTATTTGAGGTGGCTGTCTTCTGTGTCATCTTTTTGCTTTTGCTCAATGTCATGGGCATTAACCTCACAGCATTGGCCGTATTTGGCGGCGCATTAGGCGTTGGTCTTGGACTGGGCTTACAAAGTATCGCTTCAAACTTTATATCCGGCATCATTATTTTGCTGGACCGTTCGCTGACCGTAGGCGACTACGTTGAGCTGGAGGATGGCAGTAAAGGCTTTGTGCGCGAATTTAAAATGCGTTATGCCATTTTAGAAACCTATGACGGTAAAGATATTCTGGTGCCTAATGAAAAGTTCATCAGCGCCCTGCTGATCAACTGGACGCATAAGGATCCCAAGCAGCGCTACCGCATTGACTTTAGTGTGGCTTATCAAACAGATATAAGAGCCATGGTCGAGATTATCAAAGAGGCGGTGGCAGAGCATCCACAGGTATTAAGTGGCGAAGATGTGCCCATTGAGGAGCGACCCGATTGTGAAATCGACAGCTTTGGTGATTCAGGTGTAAATATGTTCGTGGAGTTCTGGATGGAAGGCATTGATGATGGCAGGAACCGTGTCGGTGGCGATCTCTTGTTACTGATCTTTGAAACACTACGCGAGCATGATATTACCATTCCATTTCCGCAGCGGGAGGTACGCATCCTTTCCGACGAACAAACCCGATAAATTTCAAAGGGCTGGCTTACAGCCCTTTTCTTTTACTGCGAACCACAACGCTACTCATACAAAAAGCCACCCCGTTCATTTTTTACACTACCGAGGCCGTTTTTAACGCCTTAATTTTGCTTAATGACAAAATTTAAATGTACATAATTTAACAATCGCCTTGAAAAAATACCATTATTTTTATTTTTAATCATACACTTATCAAATTGTTAAATCGTTGTTAATAATTTTTGCCGCTTTCTTCACGTTTTACACAGTAATTCTCATTTTACTTGGTCGGCGATTTTGCTATCCTTTTGCGGCGAAATCCTTAACTGTTTATTTTTTACACAGTTCTTGTATGTAAAGTGAGTGGCAGATGTCCTTTTTGACTTCTTTGATGACAACCCGGAAACAAGCACAGCTTGGCCATAAGGCAAGTGCGGTTACGCATTGGCTGTGTAAAGGTGTGGGTGCCACTTTATTTATCTCTGCACTGAACATTGCACTGTTATTGTGTGGTGCACTGGCTGACTCTACCGATGTGGTATCGGCAGTCATTGAAAACCCGTTTATTGGCCCTGTGACTGTTGCCTCGCTGGGCATGCTGGTAGCGTGCAAGGCAATCTATCACGCTTTTCGTAATGCTATATTTGGCGACCTGTTTAAATACACACCGGCGCGTCGCGCGGGTGTCATATCCAGTAAGTCTTTACTTACTCATACCGAATTTGCCGTAAGTCAACGTGTTCGTTTATCGCATGGCTCACGCGCGCCCCCTTTAAGTTTCACTTAGCGTTTTGACCTGTTGGCAGGTAACACTGTCGGCAAGCTGAAAGGCGGGTGAACTTAAACTAGCTGGGAACTACCTTTGGGTACTTCCCGAATCTGAGCGTCGTCCTGTCACCGGGGCGGCAGGATAGTAAACCTCTGGGTTGTAGGAAAATTCCTTTGCTTATTCGTAACCTTTGTACAATTGCTCTTACCGCCGTCGTGCTGACATTAGCAGGTTGTAGTGGCGGAGTACTCGATCCGAAAGGACAGGTTGGTGTTGAAGAAAAGTGGCTGATCATTATCTGTACACTTTTGATGCTAATCGTTGTTATTCCGGTCATCGTGTTAACTCTCTACTTCGCCTGGAGATATCGCGCCAGTCGGGATTTTGAAGTTTATACACCTAAATGGGCTCATTCGACGAAAATCGAAGCAGCTGTCTGGTCCATCCCTGTTCTGATTATCATCGTTCTGGGCGTTATCACGTGGAAATCCACGCATGCACTTGACCCTTACAAGCCGCTAGAAGGCAAGGGTGAACACATGACAGTGGAAGTAGTTTCATTGAACTGGAAGTGGCTGTTTATCTACCCGGAGCAGGGTATTGCAACCGTTAATGAGCTTGTGTTTCCGGCCGACAAGCCGGTGGCATTCAAGATCACTTCTGAAGGCACAATGAACTCGTTCTTCATTCCTCAGTTAGGTAGTCAGATCTATTCAATGGCCGGTATGGAAACCAAACTACATCTGATTGCTGATGAGCCAGGTACATACGAAGGTTTTTCAGCAAACTACAGTGGTAAAGGCTTTACGGGAATGAGCTTTGACGCGATTGCCACCCCTACCAACGAAGATTTTGACGCGTGGGTAGAGAAGGTAAAACGCGAAGGTGGCGAGCTTGACTCAGCCTCTTACGAAGCACTGACCGAACCGACTGAATTTCACCCTGTGGAATACTTTGCTGATGTGAAAGATGGCTTGTTCCACGACATCATCATGAAGTTCATGAAGGACCACGGTGAAATGAACTACTACAGCAAACCTGAAAATGCGGTCCAGGGGCAGCACGAAGCAGCGCACAAAAAAGCGCAGCATGCAGGCGCTCATGAAGCAGAGGCCGAGGAGTAATCATGTCTTTGTTAGGTAAATTATCTATCGAAGCCGTTCCGTATCATGATCCGATTATCATGAGTACGTTGACGGTGGTGGCAATTCTGGGTGTGGTTATTGCCGGCCTGGTCACCAAATATAATAAGTGGGGCGTTCTTTGGAACGACTGGATCACTTCCATTGACCATAAACGCTTAGGCGTTATGTATATTATTCTTGCACTTATCATGCTGCTGCGTGGCTTTGCCGACGCCATCATGATGCGTTCGCAACTGGCGCTTGCTACAAACGGCGCGGAGGGCTACCTGCCCCCTGAACATTACGACCAAATCTTCACCGCTCACGGTGTCATTATGATCATCTTCATGGCCATGCCTTTCATGGTTGGTCTGATGAATATCATACTGCCGCTGCAAATTGGTGCGCGTGATGTGGCATTCCCGTTCTTGAACAACCTGAGCTTCTGGCTGACAGCCGGTGGTGCGATTCTGATCAACCTGTCTCTTGGTTTGGGTGAATTTGCCAAAACTGGTTGGGTTGCCTATCCGCCGCTTTCTGGTCTGGACTACAGTCCGGGGGTGGGTGTTGACTACTACATATGGGCCTTGCAGATATCCGGACTCGGTACGCTACTGACGGCAGTTAACTTCCTGGTTACTGTTGCTAAGATGCGTGCACCGGGTATGAAACTGATGCAAATGCCTATTTTCACCTGGACATGTACCTGGGGTAACATCCTGATTGCTGCGTCTTTCCCTATTCTGACTGCAGTACTGGCCATGCTGACACTTGATCGTTACATGGATTTCCACTTCTTCACTAACGAAGCAGGTGGTAACTCGATGATGTATATCAACCTGTTCTGGGCGTGGGGTCACCCTGAAGTTTATATTCTGGTTCTGCCAGCATTTGGTATTTTCTCAGAAATCATCTCTACCTTTACCGGTAAGCGTCTGTTCGGCTATAAATCCATGGTTTACGCCAGTGGCGCCATTGCGATTCTGGGCTTCGTGGTGTGGTTGCACCATTTCTTCACAATGGGCTCCAGTGCCAATGTGAATGCCTTCTTCGGCATAATGACGATGATTATCGCCGTGCCGACGGGTGTGAAACTGTTTAACTGGATTTTCACGCTGTATCGCGGCCGCTTGCATATCACTACGCCTGTGCTTTGGACATTAGGCTTCATGGTAACGTTTACTATCGGCGGAATGACCGGCGTACTGCTGGCTATCCCTGGTGCTGACTACGTTCTGCATAACAGTCTGTTCCTGATTGCTCACTTCCATAACACAATCATTGGTGGTGCGGTATTTGGTTACCTGGCTGGTTTCTCATACTGGTTCCCGAAAGCCATTGGCTTCAAGCTGGACGAGAAATGGGGTAAAGCAGCATTCTGGTGCTGGCAAATCGGCTTCCTGCTTGCGTTTATGCCGCTGTACGTATTGGGCTTCCTGGGCATGACCCGTCGCCTGAACTCAACGGATAACCCAGACTGGAATATCTGGCTGTACATTGCCGCCTTAGGTGCGGTGGTAATTGCCTTCGGTATTCTGTCACAGGTCATTCAGTTGGTCGTCAGCTTCATGAAGCGTGAAGATCTGGATGATAAAACAGGCGATCCGTGGAATGGACACACGCTTGAGTGGTCAACCGCGTCACCGCCTCAGTACTACAACTTCGCTAAAATCCCGCATGTTAAGGACATCGATACATGGACTGACATGAAAGAAGAAGGTGAAGCTTATAAGCGCTACGAAAGCTATGAGCCAATCCATATGCCGAAAAATACGTCAGCCGGTGTCACGATGAGTGCCAGCCTGACAATCTTCTGCTTCGCGATGATTTGGCATATCTGGTGGCTGGCTGTTGTAGGCCTGGTCAGTGCTATCGGTTTCTTCATCAAGC
Organism: uncultured Alteromonas sp.; assembly: GCA_964584105.1. Lineage (GTDB taxonomy): Bacteria > Pseudomonadota > Gammaproteobacteria > Enterobacterales > Alteromonadaceae > Alteromonas. The sequence continues at coordinate 9,936 of CAZOYR010000079.1, read as the reverse complement.
GCTGCTATACAAAAGACGTGGATTACTACGTGCAGCCTGACGAGATTAAGAAAATCGAGGATGAACATTTGAAAAATGCGCCAAAAGAGGTAACAGCATGAGTTCAATTCCATCAAGCTTAAACCCGAACAGTGATGTGGGAGGTCATGGCGACGGCCATGACCACGAGCATCACGATACTGGCGGGAATACCATTTTTGGTTTCTGGCTATATCTGATGACTGACTGCTTGTTGTTTGCATCGTTTTTTGCAACCTACGCAGTCCTTTATATGAACACCGCTGGCGGTGTGTCTGGTGCCGATATTTTCGAGCTGGACTTTGTTGCTGTAGAAACCGCAGCGCTGCTGTTGAGTAGTATTACATTCGGCTTTGCGATGATTGCGGCGCACGCACAGAAAAAAGCGCTGACCCTGACCTGGTTAGGTGTCACCTTTGCCTTTGGTGCTACGTTCATCGGGATGGAAATCTATGAATTCCATCACCTTATCGTAAATGGTAACGGACCAGGCGAAAGTGCGTTCTTAACCGCATTCTTCTCACTGGTTGGTTTGCACGGTATGCACGTTAGTGCCGGCCTTATCTGGATGACTATTATGATCATCGAGGTGCTTCGCCGCGGATTGGGCAATCAGACAGTTACTCGTCTGAGCTGCCTGAGCTTGTTCTGGCACTTCCTTGATATCGTCTGGATTTGTGTATTTACCGTTGTGTATCTGATGGGAGCAATGTAATGAGTCACAGTCATTCGCATTCCACCACCCCTGGCCAGGCTGAAGCACATTCAGCCGACCATGGTGATGTTAAATCGTATGTTATTGGGTTCGTACTGTCTGTCATTCTTACCGCTATTCCGTTTTGGGCGGTGATGGAAGGTGACCTGTCGAAATCAACAACAATCTGGACAGTTGTGGTTACTGCAGTCGTTCAGCTGTGGGTACACCTTAAGTTCTTCCTTCATCTGAACTTTGTAACTGAAGACGGACGTGCAAGTACGTTCTCGTTTCTTTTCAGTGCATTGGTTATTGTGATGATCGTGGGACTGTCCATCTGGATTATTTACGAATCCAACGCGATGATGATGTACTAGCCTTCGGGCTGGTACGTTATCCGTGCAGAAGTATCTGG
>CAZOYR010000079.1:0-8799 GCA_964584105.1 uncultured Alteromonas sp. | reverse complement strand
GAGAAACTGAATAGATGTTCCGACGTTATTTACAAGTGACTAAGCCTGGTATCATCATGGGCAATCTTATCTCTGTTGCCGGCGGCTTTTTACTGGCCTCCCGCGGTGATGTTGACGGATTGCTGATGGTTGCGACCATCATCGGGTTGTCGCTGGTTGTGGCATCCGGTTGTGCGATTAATAACTGCATAGACCGGGATATTGATGCCAGAATGCAGCGCACTAAAACCCGTGTCACGGTAACTGGCGAGATGTCGCTAAAAGCAGCGTTAGCACATGGTGTGGTGTTAGGTATTGCCGGGTTTGCATTACTGGCTGTATTCACAAACGCCGTTGCTGTGTTTTTTGCTGCGCTGGGATACGTGGTTTATGTAGGTATCTACAGCTTGTATATGAAACGGAATTCAGTTTACGGCACACTGGTGGGCAGCCTTTCCGGCGCCGTCCCGCCAGTTGTGGGTTACTGCGCGGTCACAGCACAATTTGACGCAGGCGCGGCAATATTGTTGCTAATGTTCAGCCTGTGGCAAATGCCGCATTCTTATGCAATCGCTATTTTTCGCTATAAAGACTATGAGGCAGCCAATATTCCGGTGTTGCCGGTAGAAAAAGGTATTGAGCGCGCCAAACTACATATCGTACTTTATATTGCAGTATATGCTCTGGTGACGATGCTGTTACCGTTGGGCGGTTATACCGGCCTTGGTTTCATGGCGGTAGCGGCAACCACCAGCATTTGGTGGCTGGTGATGGCACTGCGTGGTTATCGCAGCGATGTAGATGTTAATGGGTGGGCTCGTCAGGTGTTCGGGTTTTCTATTCTTAACATAACCATCCTGAGTATTGCCATGGCCGTGGATTACCACACCGTAGCGCCTCAACTATTTGTACTTAGTTTTTAATAAAAAGGCTCCTCCGGGAGCCTTTTTTAATCCTCCAACACCTCGAACTTCCTGATTTCTGTATTCTCTACGATGTCTTCTGCCTGCGCCGTGAAGCGGTTAAAGTGTCCGGCGTTAAAATGGGCTTCCAAAGCCTCATCGCTTTCCCACAGTTCGCTTAAAATTAATTCAACCTGTTTACCCACTTTGCGTTGCAATAAGTCGTAGCGCTGACACCCTTCTTCCTGTCTGGAATGAAACTGCAGCGTCTTCAGCGCACTGATGAGGTGTTCTTCATTGTCCTCAGTACAGTGCAACGTCGCGATAACGGCGATCATGATTTTCTCCTTGCCAGTAATAATGAAAATACACTGGTTTGTACGGCTACCTGCGCATTACGATTTCCAGCTCATGTGTCTTTTTGTTAATCGTAAGATGCCAGATAGTAGCGGGCGAGCAGCGGTAGATTCGCACTGCCTAGCAACTGCGCCTTTTCACCCAGACTGCCACAATGGAAAACAGGCATAGTAACACCACGCCAGTCGCCACTGTCCAGATACTCCGTAATGCGTTCAATGAGCAACGCTTTAAAATCAGGATGCATGCTGCCATCGATGACAATATTACCGGCATCATTGGTGGCCTGCACGATGATACTGGCCTGTACAAGGGCCTGAGCAGCCTCATCGAGCCAGTTTTCGACCTTTCTGCGTGCATCAGGCACCAGCGCATCAAAATCTGATTGCATTGTCTCCCACGCTGCGTCTTGCAGACTTTGGCGCAATGAATTTAGCGATGCAAATTCAAGCAACTGGCCCAGTCTGCCGTTAACGCTGACAGGCAACGACCCCAGTGCTCCCGCATTACCGGAATCTCCCTCTATAACCTGACCATTTATTACAATGCCGCCGCCGATAAAAGCGCCAATGTAAAAATAGGTGAAGTTACTTTTAACCGGCAGTGTACCGAACAGTAATTCTGCCGAGCACGCTGCCGTATCATCGTTACAAAGGTAAACAGGCAGTTGGCAGAGCGCTGCCAGTTCAGATTTGATATCTGTCTCGCGCCATTTATCCAGCGTATTGTCCGATGATGAAGATTGTGGCCATTGCCATAAGTCAAACGGCATGGCGATACCTACCCCCGCCACCCGGTCTTTGCCACCAGCAGGCAAAACTGAATATAGCGAAGCGAGGTGCTTTTCAACAAAGCGCGTCACATCTGCCGGCGTGGGAGCAGTAACAGGGTACTCAATACTATGAGGCACGGTTCCGCAGAAATCGATTAACGTGATGGCCAGACGCTGACGACCAATCTTCAGGCCAATGGAAAAAGCACCGAGCGGATTTAATCGGTAAGGAATACGAGGCTGACCTTTACGACCTTTGACGGGCGTGCCTGCCTGCAACAACCCGGCCTGTTCAAGCCGGTTGATAATAATGGTGGCAGATTGTGCTGATAGCCCTGTTCTGCGGGCAATCTCTGCTTTGGGTAATGGCCCCAGTGTCCTGATGAGTGTCAGCACGTGCCGCTCGTTAGCATGACGGATCCGGCCTTGCCCCTTCACGGCTTCCCTAACAGTTTCAAACATTGGTGATGTGTCCTGAACAAGTTATTACAGGTTATAAATATCAGTGTCGGCAGATAACCCGCTTTCCCACGAATTATTAAATAAACAAAGTTGATTTAATAATTCAATTTTTACATACTGGCGGCAAATTGTTAACAGATAAACAAAGGCTGGCTGATTTGAACAACACTGCCCCCGCCCTGATCCCTACCGGAAACAGACTTCAGTTTATTCTGCTGGCCCTGTGTTTCGCAGCATGGGGAACGGCCGCCAATATGACGGATCCTTTGGTCAGCGTATTTAGTAAAACGTTCAGCATGAGCGCGTTACAGTCTGCACTTGTGCAGTTTTCCTATTATGGCGCATACTTTTGTCTGGCAATTCCCGCAGCAATGATTAACAAGGTGTTTTCTTTTAAGACCGGGATGTTAATAGGCCTTGGCATGGCATGCTCCGGTGCATTTCTTTTTTATCCGGCCAGTCAGGCCATGACTTACGGCTATTTTCTGGCTGCCCTGTTCATCCTGGCCGGCGGGTTATCTATTCTTGAAACCTCGGCCAATCCCTATGTGATGAAACTGGGCAGCGAAGCAACAGCTACACGCAGACTCAATCTGGCTCAGGCGTTCAACCCGTTGGGCACTAATTTGGGCGTATTTTTAGCCGCAACGCTGATTCTTCCCAATTTGAGCAGTGCCGATGCGGCGGCCAGAGCAACAATGAATCAGGTGCAGCTTAACCATGTGGTAAGCGCCGAGCTCAATGCTGTAATGACGCCGTATGTTGGAATGGCGGCGTTTCTGGCACTGCTTTGGATAGCATTTGCCCTGTGTCGGCCGGGCGTGTCCACATCACAAAGTGAAAAAGCGCAGGTCAAAGACAGCATCATTCGGCTATTGCGGCTACCCCGCTATCGCTTTGGCGTCGCAGCCCAGTTTTTTAATGTGGGCGCACAAACCTGTATGTGGACCTTTACTATCCAATATGTCATGAAATGCCTGGCTACAGATGAAGTTACCGGCGGCCATATCCTTCAGTACAGTATGATTTTGTTTCTTATTTCGCGGTTTGTAATGACCTGGTTGATGGGGCGCTATTCCCCGCCCCGGCTTCTGGCGCTGATGAGCATAACGGCTATCTTACTGTGCTTTATTATTGTGATGAGCCCGAACTGGACAGGCGTTATCGCATTGATTTTAGTATCTGGATGCCTGTCTCTGATGTTTCCCACAATTTATGCGCTATCCTTACACGGACTGGGTGATGATGCGAAGCTCGGGGCGGCCGGTTTAGTGATGGCTATTCTTGGGGGCGCGCTGTTTCCAATGCTGCAAGCGTATGTCATGGACCATTCAGGCGTGGCGGTTTCGTTTTTAATCCCAGCAGGATGTTTTGCACTCATCAGCGCTTATGCCTGCTACATCATGAAGACGCAGCCCCTTACTCCCACAACCCACAATGAAAAGAGGACGTGATGCAAATACTCTGTTTAGGTGAAGTACTGGTTGATATGTTGGGTCAACAGGTTGAACACAATGGTGAGTCCAGCCGAATGTTCAGGCCCTTTGCCGGTGGCGCGCCTGCAAACGTAGCCGTCGCTGTGGCTAAATTAGGCGGCAACAGTGCCCTGATTTCTAAAGTGGGCAAAGACAGTTTTGGCAAAATGCTGGTAACAACACTGAAAAGCTACGGTGTGGATACCCGTTTTATTGCCAGCAGCGAAGGTAAAACAGCACTGGCCTTTGTTGATCTGGATGAGCATGGTGAACGAACATTCGATTTCTATGTGGAAAATGCCGCCCATAAAGATATTTCAAATGCAGATGTGGATCATGTTCCGCTGAATAACGAGACGCTCCTTCATCTTTGTTCAGGCTCGTTTTCAACAACAGGCCTGCATACCTCAGCCACTTCGCTGATTGAGCGCGCGCATATCTGCGAGACACCGCTGTGTATGGATATTAATTTTCGCCCGGGATTCTGGCAGGATCCCTCTCAGGCTCCGGCGATCATCGATAATGCAGCCAGGCAAATGACTATCATTAAAGCCAGTCACGAAGAAATGGCGGCACTGTACGGTGAGCATGCCAGTGATAAAGTGCAACAATGGCATGAGGCCGGCGTGGCGCTGATACTTATTACAGATGGCGGCCAGCCAGTGTCCTATGTGAGTACCACTTCATCCGGTAAATTTGCCGTACCCGCCACCACAGTGAAAGATACAACGGCGGCGGGCGATGCATTTATTGGCGGGCTTTTATTCCAACTTGCTGCATCTGTTACATCAGGAGCGCAGTTCAAATCATTTCTTAGTGAGGCTGATAACATTCAGATGTTACTGGATGTGGCGACCCGCTGCGGGGCTGTCGCAGTATCACGGTTTGGCGCATTCGATGCCCTCCCCTCCCGTACTGATATTGTGCGTAGCAACTAACCCTTTTTTACTTACATCCGGTGCAAAACTGCAACATTATTGCACCGGTCCCCCAACTTTTATTCTAATTTTTATCAACAGGCCTGCCGTTTCTCACATCAGGTCACCACTGCCAAGCCCTTATGCCGGCAAGCCTGGCGAATCTGAATGCTCCCGCATTAGCACCGACTTTCCCGCGTGGCAGACAATTTAGCACACCCTTTGCATAGGATTGCATCAGACAATTTTTTCGACTCTGTTTTTGTAGTAAAGCAGGAATTAGTAAAAGAATCAGGATGACTTATGGCGTCTTACAAGGGTAAAAATATTGATTTTATAGTGGCAACTGATGAAGATGATGCAGGAGCCTTATCCAGAGTATCGGCAATATCTTCGTCTTTTCCTTTGGCCAGAATAATTGTCGTGGACAGCTCCGGTGATACGCATAAATCGCAGTCCCGCTTACGTGAAACGCTGTCTCTGCTTGGTAAAAAAGCGCAATACGTCGATTGCGACAGACACTGTCGTTATAGCTGTTACCAAAAAGCGTTGGATTGTCTGGAGGGCGATTACGTCGCCTTTCGCACAGACAACGGTATGATAGATGAAGCGTTAACAGCACTTGGCTTTGGTGAGGGGTTTGAAGAAGATATTCTCATTACGCATCCGGCTATCAGGGTTACAGCTGAAAATCAGAACACACCCGCCGAAACCATAGAGGCAATGCTATTTAAACGCGCGTTCGTAGAACAGACAAACGCATTTGCTAATCCGGACAGCTTTGACGAAAAATCATTTATTACCAAAGCATTACGCGCAGCAAACTGGCGCATGGAGCCTTCTTTCAGAGCGGCGTGAATCACGCCGTCAAAGACAAAGAAAGCCGGCATTTGCCGGCTTTCTTTTATTTCGATGATTACTTACATCTTGTAGCTGATGGTCACGTAACCAAAGCGACCGATATTGTCATACGCAGCGTCGCCACCACCTGTGCCGGTGGTCCCTAGCGGTAATGCCCGGTTAAACAGGTTATCAACACCGACTGATGCGCTGATACCATTTTTAAAGTTGTAACCGACAGTAACATCTGTAATCGCGTAGGATGCATACGTCATACGACTGCTTGGGTTAGGATTGAGTGCCAGCGCCTGATTATCGTAAAGATTAACTTCATCGATAAAGCGGGTTTTCCAGCTTGCCTCCCAGTCGCCGCGGTCATAATTCAGACTGAATGTTCCCTGCCAGGTAGCTTCGCCATCAGTCCCAGCGTACTGGTAAAAGTCTTCAGGGTTATCCTGGAACGGGAATTCCTTACGCTCATCCAGATACGTGGCAATGATGTTGGTGCGAAATGCCCCGCCCAGCGCATCAAAGTCATAGCCGAATTCAAAATCCACACCCTCTGCTTCCTGACCAGCCAGGTTCAGCGCGTAGCTTCTGATAAGCGTTACCTCGCCCAGATCATTGCGGTTAACAAGGTTACAGTATTCATTGTTGATGCCGTTTTGAGAATCAACACAGCGATTAAGAATAGTTTGCGCACCTACTGTTGAGATAGCGTCAGTCAGTTCAATCTTCCAGTAATCCACAGTTGCCGTGAATCCTTCAAACCAGCCTGGCGTGTATACCAGCCCGACCGTTTTGGAGGTAGACTGCTCAGCGTCCAAATTACGGTTACCGCCAGTTTCGCCCTCAAGCGTTTGTGCGTCATAATTTGAATCAAACCCAGCCGGAATGCCCAGTGCTGCGCAGTTTGAACGACGAAGCTCGCTGTCTTCCAGATTGGCCAGGTTTTCTTCACGACAAGGGTCGTCAACGGTGAAGAACGTCTGGCTGGCTTCACCGAACAACTCACCGATATTCGGTGCACGAAGTGCAGAAGAGCGTGTAGCACGCATACGAAGATCATCAAAGATCTCCCAGTCCAGGCCCAGTTTCCAGCTGGTCGCATTGCCAATAGACGTATAGTCTGCAATACGAATTGCACCATCAATAGTCATCATGTTGATGCCGGGCAAATCAGCCAGTACAGGAACGGTCAGCTCGGTGAACACTTCTGATACTTCATAGTAACCGCGATCTTCACCCAGAGCATTGAAGAATGTACCTTCGGCGTTTTCCGGTTCATTGATCTGGCTTTCTTCTTTACGGTATTCCACACCGGCAGCAAAACCCACGTAGCCGGCCGGCAGTTCATAAATACCTGAGTTAGAGACTGAACCGCCAACGTTGTACTGTTCAATTTTGCTGGTACCCACTGAAGTGGTGTTGATGTAGTCCACTGCGGCATCGCCGGGTGCGCCGAATCCCATAATATTGACGGGAACACAGCCGGCAGCGCGCGCGTCTTCATCTGCACAGACAATCTGACCATCTACTTCAACCGCATTAAGCGCATTAAAGTAGTTCGCCATAATCATGTTGTTGCTGTTAGCCCGCTCAAGCTCAGTTTTACCGTAATTGATGAACGCCTCGTATTCCCAGTAGTCGTTGAAGACACCCTCAACACCAAGTACAACGCGGGTTGTTTCACGTTCATCATTTTCAGTACGACGGCCCAGGTCAGTCATCATGCGGTTAACCATAATACTGTCCAGACCTTGCTCATCCATATACTGCGCGACTGAGTCGTCCAGAAAGGCATTGTCGCGACTAATAGAATTTTGCGGGTCGAAGAAGAAAAATGCTGGCTGACCAAGGCTTTCAGCACGGGTGCGCGCATATTTTGCCTGCGCATATATTTGCGTTTCATCGTTAAGGTCGTAATTACCTTTAACATTGAAGTTCGTGCGGTCAAAGGCCGGCTGCAAGTCAGTAAACTGACGTAGATTAAAGAAGTCACACGGACCTGCACAGGATAGAGCATCGACGCTGTCGCCCAGATAGACGTCTTCCAGTGAGCCGTCAGTATTGAATGTTTTGTCAAATCCTGCGCCGAAAACACCGCGGTTATTGATGGCGTAATAACCGGCATCCGGTGTGTAAATGTCATCCGGAAAGGCCAGAGAGTTGAGCTGATCGTCGGATCTTTGCGCACCCAAAATGCTCTCATAGCTCATGTTTCGATATGATGTCGCCGTCCAGGGGTTATCCAGTGCGTTCAACCGGTTCTGGCTGCTGTACTCCGCTGCAAAAGCAATGTTGCCGCGATCATCGTCGAAATTCAGACCATACGATGCCTGGTATTTTTCATTCTTGTAATCGTTGTCGTTGGCATAGCCGCGGGTAGCGCTGACATCAAGTCCTTCTATGTTCTTTTTAAGAACAAAGTTAACAACACCGGTTACCGCATCAGCACCATAAACCGCTGATGCACCACCTGTGATAATTTCCACACGTTCGATCCACGTGGTAGGGATAGTATTTGTATCGACCGCAGCACTCCCAGCAGAGCTGGAAACATGGCGCTTGCCGTCAACCAGCACCAAGGTGCGATCAGTTCCCATTCCACGCAGGTCCAGAATATTCAGCCCTGCAGTGCCGATGTACTGCCCCGAATTTGCAAGCGAGTAGGTATTAGCCAGCGCGGGAAGCTCATTAAGCACCTCACCGATGTTCATTGCGCCGGTATTTAACAGCGATTCACCGCTCAGTACGGTGACCGGAGACGGCGCGATAGCGCCCTGGCGTGATATTCTTGAGCCGGTGACCTGAATTTTTTCAACCGCAGCATCCTGCTGCGCAGTGTCCTGTTGTGCCTGAGCGACACCGGTAGACAATGCAACACTGCCAACCATTGCCATTTGCACAGCATAAGCAATTTTTTTCATCTTCAATTCCTAAAGTATTATTAATTTTTACTGCAAGGACTCATGCAGAATTGTTTATTTTTATTATTTTTAAAAAGGCTCGCGCATTTTAATAACTCTTCAATCAAAAACTCAACAACTAATATAATTTAGAATGAAAAATATACAGAAATACAATTAAGAAAA